>NZ_JBFRXN010000003.1:0-300000 GCF_040947875.1 Pseudomonas sp. MYb118
GCGGACTCGCCAAACCTGAGCAAACCAGGCTGATCAACGAGTGGCGTCGCCGGCCGTTGAATCAACTCAAGGTTGATCCGGTAGACCCGTCGATCATCATTGCCGAGCAAGTCATCCCAGCCGATGAGGGAGGGCGCTGGATTCGTGAAATCGGTCTGTACGACGAGGCGGGCGATCTGGTGGCTGTGGCCAACTGCGCGCCGAGCTATAAGCCACTGCTGGCTCAAGGCTCTGGTCGCACGCAAGTGGTGCGGATGAATTTCATCGTCAACAACTCCGGCAGCGTCACGATCAAGATTGACCCGTCCGTGGTGCTGGCTACGCGCGGGTACGTGGATGCGGCCATCCTGGAGGTGTTGCCGGCGAACAAAACAGCCGGCGAGTACACCCGCGTCAAGACCAACAATCGTGGCCTTGTGGTGTCGGGGGATAATCCAAATACCTTGGCCGCAATGGGCATCACCGATGCTTTTACCCGGGCTGAGGTGCTTTTCACTATCCAGTCCCAAGCCGCGACGGCATTCACCACGTCGGGGGCTTCCCCGGCGTACACGCTGGCCCCGGTCCCGGCCATTGGGGTTTATGCGGCGAACCTGCGCTACCGTGTCAAATTCCATGAGGCAGGATCAGGGCCCGCAACGCTGAATGTTTCGGGGCGTGGTGCGAAAGAACTCAAGCAGTATGACCATACCGGTGCCAAGGTCGCGGCGGTGATCGCTGCCGGTCAACTGGTCGATGTGGAGTACGACGGTGTCGACTTCGTTTTGATGGACCGGTTGCCGGCGCCCTTGGCGTCTGGTGTTCGTGGGGCATTCAGTAACCTCAAGCTATCCGCTACCGGCACCAATACCAACATCACGATTTCTGCGGATGAGCTGGTGTTGGAAAACGCTGATGGCCTTTACAAAACAGTTCGAAATGTCGCCCTGACGATCAATCAGGGTGGCAGCCTGGATGCGGGGCTTATTACCGCATCCACATGGTACTCGGTGTGGGTCATTGCGTCGGCTGATGGCTCGGCGGTTGCGGCGATCACGTCGCTATCTGCAACGGCGCCGGCGCTGCCTGGTGGCTACACCTTCAAGGCTCGGGTGGGCTGGTTCAGGACGGATGCCACGGGGAACAAGTTTCCGTTGGCCTATTGCCAGTTTGGTCGACAGGCCCGTTACGCGGTGACCGCGGGGAGCAACCTGGTGGCCTTGCCATCCATGGCGGGTGGGGTGCTGGGTAACCCTGGGGCGGGCGGTTATGTCGCGGTGAGCCTTGCGCCATTTGTTCCGGTTACGGCGGCGGCGGTGGATTTCTTTGCATTTGCCCAATCTGCCGGCGCTTATTACGCGGTTGCCGATACCAACGCATACGGCACTTACCTGAGCACCACCAACCCGCCGCCGATTGCGAGCGGCGCGTCTACCTCAACTTCGGCGGTCGATTTCTGGCGCTCCATGTCGCGCTTGATGCTGACCGCTGGGCAAAACCTTTACTGCGCCTCAAATGCTGCGGACTTCAGCATGCGATGCCTGGGCTGGGAGGACAATCTATGAATGGCTTTGCCGTGAATGCGGCGGGTGGTTTTCGCGCTGTCAGTAGTGCGGAGGATGTGGGCGAAGACGAGACGTTTTCGAAAGTGGTGCCGCCGGCGTATGTCGCCCCCCTGGCCGACGTCGAGCGTGCTTGGCGTGATGCTGAAGTGGTACGTGTGTCGTGGCTGCGTGATCGGCATCGCGACCAGCTCGATGCAGGCATTGAAACCACATTGACGACGGCTCAGTTCGCTGTGCTGTTGACCTACCTTCAGGCGTTGCGCGATTGGCCGCAATCGCCCGATTTCCCCGACAGTCAGCACCGGCCGGTCGCGCCGGAATGGATCGCCGAACAGGTCGAATAAGCGCCCCGCACTGACGGGGCGTTTCTTTTCCGCTGTCTACTACCGAGGTTTGTTTATGACGTCGCATATCTTGCGCGCTGCTTTGCAGTGGGCGTTGTTCCTGCCGTTACGCTTAACGCTGATCCTGTTGGGGTTTCTGGTGGTGCCAGCCGCGCTGCCACTCCTGGCGATCGAGGGGCCGGCAATTCCATTCAGTCAGGCGCCGGGCAACTGGAGGCTGGCCAAGCTGCCGGCCTGGGCCTGGCTCTGGTCGAACGATCGCGACGGTGCCCTGGGCGACAAGCGTGGCTGGTGGCACCTGAATGCGCCCTTCGGACTGGGCGCCTATCACTGGTTTTCCCAGCTCTGGTGGCTGGCCATTCGCAACCCGGCCAACAACATGCGCTTTCATCCCTGGTTCAGTTGCCCGGTGGCCGAGTGTGATTACCGCTATTGGGGTGACGGGAGCGTAGAGGATCGCCCCGGGGAGGGCGGCCGCCGGCTGCTGCTGGCCACGCACAAAGCCACCGGCCGGCGTTACTACGGTTTCTATGGCGTGTGGCAGTGGTCCGACACCCGCGCCCTGGTGATCCAACTGGGCTTCAAACCCGAGCCCAGCGACTGGGCCGAGGACTACAGCAGCGACCCGACCGCGCAGTGGAAAGGCCTGACGTTTGAGGTCAACCCCTGGAAATCCATTTAACCCCGCTGCGCCGTTACGCGTAACGCAGACACCCCTCACAACCTCGCTCACGCGGGGTTTTTCGTTTTTGGAGACTGACCTTTATGAGTGGTTCTTTTTTTCACGGCGTCACCACGACGTTGATCGACACCGGCGCGCGCACCATCTCGCTGCCGTCGTCCTCGATCATTGGTTTGTGCGACACCTTCACCCCGGGCGTGCTCGGCGGCGGCACGGCCAAGGCCGGTGATCTGGTGCTGCTCACGTCCGAGCGCGAAGCCATTGCCGCGTTCGGTGCTGACTCGGCGATTACCAAGGCCGCCCAGGCGATCTATGTGCGGGCCAAGGCGGTGATCGTCGCGGTGGGTGTGGCCAAGCTGGAAGATCCCGCGCTGCAAACGTCGGCCATCATCGGTGGCGTACTGGCCTCGGGTCAGCGTACCGGCCTGCAAGCGCTGCTCGATGGCAAGAGCAAACACAACGCCCAGCCGAAACTCATCATTGCCCCCAAGCATTCCGCCACCCAGGCGGTGGCCACCGCCATGGACGCGCTGGCCGCCAAGTTGCGCGCGATCGCCATCATCGACGGCCCTAACACCACCGACGAGGCGGCTCTGGCCTATGCCGAGGAATTCGGCAGTAAGCGTCTGTATATGGTCGATCCGGGTGTGCAGTACTGGGACACCGGCACCAGTGCCACGATCGACGCGCCGGGCTCGGCCTGGACGGCGGGTCTGTTCGCCTGGACCGATGCCAACTATGGCTACTGGGCATCGCCGTCGAACAAGGAATTTGTCGGCATGACCGGCACCACGCGGCCGATCGAATACCTCGACGGCGACGAGACTTGCCGGGCGAATCTGCTCAACAACGCCAATATCACCACGATCATTCGCGACGGCGGGTATCGCTTGTGGGGCAACCGCACGTTGTCCAGCGATGCGAAATGGGCGTTTGTTACCCGAGTTCGCACCTGCGACATCCTGATGGATGCGATCCAGGCCGGGCACAAGTGGGCGGTCGACCGCTCGATTACCAAGACGTACGTCAAGGACGTTACCGAAGGTCTGCAAGCGTTCATGCGCGATCAGAAAAACGCCGGTGCGGTGATCAATTTTGAGGTCTACGCAGACCCCGAAATGAACACGGCCAGCCAAATCGAGCAGGGCAAAATCTACTGGCGCATCCGCTTCACCGACGTGCCGCCGGCGGAAAACCCGAATTTCCTCATTGAAGTCACCAACGAGTGGCTGACCGAAGTTCTCGAAACTGCCTAAGGGGCCAAACGATGATTCCTCAAGTTCTCTCCAACTGCGCCGCGTTCGTCGACGGTGTGAGTTTTGCCGGCGACGTGCCGACCCTGACGCTACCCAAGCTGACCCAAAAAACTGACGACTATCAAGGCGGCGGCATGTCGGCGCCGATTGAGTTCGCGATGGGCCTGGAAAAGCTGGAGGCGGCGTTTACCACCAATGGCGTTCGCCGTGAGTCGCTGAAGTATTTCGGCCTGGCCGATCAGACCGCGGCCAACATCGTGTTTCGCGGCTCCTTCAGGGGCCTTAAGGGCACCGTGGTGGCGGTGATCGTGACCATGCGCGGCGGCATCAAAGAAGTCGACATGGGCGACTGGAAGCTGGGTGACAAGGCGGAAATCAAGCACGCCGTGAAGCTCACGTACTACAAGCTCGAAATCGACGGTCGCGTGATGTACGAGATCGACCCCCTCAACATGATCCAGGTGGTCGACGGTGTCGATCAGCTGGCTGCCGAACGCTCGGCCCTGGGACTTTAAGGATAAATGAACATGACACCAATCAACCTCAACAAGCCTTTGCCGAGCTGGCTGGTCCTGACGGACGAAGGCGTTACCGTAACGCTGGCCTACAAGGCGAATATCGGCGGCGTCGTGGTCGACAAGTTGTCTATGCGCGCGCCGAGCGTGAAGGACATGGAGGCCGCGAAAGCGGCCAGCGGTGGCGAAATGGACAAGCTCGAAAAGAACCTCTTTTGCAGCTTGGTCATGGCCAGCGATGCCGAGCTGACCGCCCTCAAGATCAAGGACTACAACCGTTTACAGGCGGGCTATTTTCGCCTGGTTGAAGACGACGACCTGTAACGAAGCCACCTTGAAGGTGTTGGCCCGACGCTTGGCTAAGGAGACTGGTTTTTCCGCGGCCGAGATTAAGGCCATGCCTTTCTCGGAAATGGTGTGGTGGCTCACGGATTGAGCCGCTGTTGAATTCCTCGACGTATGGGGCACGCACATGGCGAATAAACTCGCGCTCGGCCTGGTCATCGGCGGGGCAGTTAGCTCCACGGTGGGCAGCGCATTTAAGGATGTCACCGGGCGCATCAAGAAGCTGGAGGCTGAAGGGCAAAAGGCCCGGGTGCTGCAAAAGACCATCAGCGACACCATCCGTCTGCGCGATGAGTGGCGCAAGTCGCACCTGGCAGGTGAGCAGGGCGCCGGCGCGCTGCTGAAGAAGCTCAATAGCAACCTCGACAGCCTGAAGAAACAAGGCATTGAGGTGCGTAACTTGGGTAAGGCATACGCCACGATGGGGCAGGCCGCGGTCAAGGCGGAGCTGAAAGCCAAAGGGCATATGCAACTCGATGAGGGCAAGGAGAAGCTCAAAAGCAGCGTCGGCCAGGCCGTGGCGGCCACGGCCGCGATGGCCATCCCGACCAAGGTCAGCGCGGACTATGGCGCAATCATTCGTGACATTGCGATCAAGTCGAACATTGCCAACAAGCCCGAAGAGGGCGACATGTCGCGAAGGATCATCGACACGTCGCGTGAAACGGGCATGGCGCGCAATCAGGTGGCCGAGGTGGTCAACGCCCTGGTAGGCGCTGGTATGGAACTGGACAAGGCCCTGGCCTACGCACCGACGGCGGCTAAGTTTGCCATCGGCCAGGGGTCGGACGGCGGCGAAACGGCGCGCATGATCAACGCCCTGGGGCAGAACGCCAAGATCACCGACCCGGCCGACATGCAAAAAGCCCTTGAGGCGATCGCTTTCCAAGGTCAGGCGGGCAGCTTTGAAGCCGCCGACATGGCGCGCTGGTTCCCTGAGCTGCTCGCGGGGATGGGCAAGCTGGGCATTACCGGTATGGACTCGGTGACGCAACTGGGCGCCATGCTGCAAGTGCAGATGAAGACCGCCGGCGGCGCCGATGAGGCGGCCAACAACCTCAAAAACTGGATGGAAAAAATCGGCTCGGGTGACACGATCGAGGCCTACAAAAAGGCCGGGATCGACTATCAGGGTTCGATGAACACCGGCCTGCAGAATGGCAAGTCAACGCTGGAATCCAGCTTTGAGTTGGCACAGAAGTACATCGCGGCGACCGATCCGAAAAAGGCCGCGGCCATGGCTGAGGCCACGGCGAAGATCAGCAAGGAGCAGGATCCGGAAAAAGCCAAGGCCATGATTGCGTCCCTGGAGCAGGCGTTGCGCACCGGCGACCTGTTCAACGATATGCAGGTCAAGGGCGCGTTGACCGCGTTCATGCAGAACAAGGACCTGTACGCCCAGCTCAAAAAGGACTCGGCCGATGCCACCGGGATTCTGGACAAGAACCTGGAAGAGCGCCGGCAGTCGTCGGCGCAGAAGTGGGCCGAAATGGCGCAGAACACCGATGACGCCATGCGCGCGATCGGTGATGCCTTCCGACCGGTGACCGACGCGGTGGCCGATGGACTGACCTACGTCACCCAAGGCCTGAGCAAACTGTCTGATGAGTCCCCGAAGGTGGTTACAGGTATCGGCGCCGCGGTGGCGGCGCTGATTGCGTTTCAAACGGCGATGAGCAGTTTCAAGATCGCCAAGGGTTTGCTGAACATCGGCCGCGGTTCGTTGATGGGCAATCCGAACATCCCGCAAAAGGTGATCGTGACCAACATGGGCGCCCTGGGCGGGGCCGGCGGTCCGGACTTGGGCGACCTGGGCGGTGAAGGAAAAAATGGCAAGGGCGGGGCCAAGGGGGGCGGTGGCGGTGGTGTAAGCGTGGGCTCGGTGGTCAAGGGGGCCACGATGCTTGCGGTGGTGGAGGCGGGCTTTAAGGCCGTTGACACCTATCAGAATGCCGAAACCCAGGACGAAAAAGCCGAGGGTTATGGCGCGGCCGTGGGCGGCCTGGCAGGCGCCATCGGCGGTGCGGCGGCGGGGGCCATGATTGGCTCAGTGGTGCCGGTGATCGGTACGGTGGCTGGTGGGCTTATTGGCGGGATTATCGGCAGCCTTGGCGGTGATCCACTAGGGGGCTATCTCGGTAAGTCGATGTTTGGCACCGATGAATCGCTGAAGCGCATGCCGGACGCGGGTCCACTGATGATGGCCAACGCTGGCCAGAACCTGCCGCCAGTGATGGGCGCTATCGGGCGGTCCTTCGCCAAGCCTGGCGGTGCCCAGCCCGGCGATGCCGCGCGGGCAATGTTGATGCCGCCGGCCAGTGCTGACGCCGCCGCGGCGCTGCTGGCCAAGCCGCCGGCCGCTGAAAAGGCCGAGGGGGTCAAGGTCGATTCCAAGGTGGATATCCAGGCGCCGTTTACCCTGACTGTCCAGGGCGATGTCAAAGACGGCGCCCAGCTCTATGCGCAAATTCGCCCGTATCTTGAGCAGCATCAGCGCGAAATGGCCCAGCAACTGGAAAGCCGCAAGCTGTACGACGCGCCGCATATTTAAACAGGGGGACTTATGCCTGCATTGGAGCAGTTGCAATCGGGGTTGAAGTACCTGGCGTCAGCCGGGGAGACCGGTCGGCGCAGCATGGACGGCATGCTGGGGCCGGTGAACGGTGCGATCGGCGAAATCACCGGCGCCGCGTCCGAGTTGGAGGGCGTGCCCTTTGTCGGTCCGGCGCTGGGCGCCAAGCTGCAACGGGTCATGCGCGGAGTGAATGCCGCGCAGGCCAAGGTCGGCCAGGTGGTGGCCATGTATGGCACGGCCACCCGAGCGGTGTCGCAAATCGACGAGCGCCTGGGTGTGCTCAAGGAGCAGGCCAGCCGGGCGGCCACGGCGATCAATAAGGTCGCCGGCAACGCCAGTCCCGCCTTGGCCAACATCTTGCCCACTGGGGCCTTTGCCACGGATCAGACGCCGGCGCCGGAAGCGGTTAAGCCGTTCCCGCACCTGTTGATCATCCAGCCGCAAGACCCTAAGGCGGCGCCGTATTTCTTCAACCTCGACACCGCAGCCTTTGACGAACTGCGCCGATCGACGGCGTTCCGCTGGGCTTCCCAAGAGCGCCTTGGGCGCCGGCCGGCCCAGCAAGGGATCGGCATGGGGGACGAGAAAATCACCCTCAAGGGCGCGATCTTCCCGGGCTTCAAGGGGGGCTTGAAACAGCTCGACACCTTGCGCCAGATCGGCGGCCGGTTGCAGCCGCTGACCCTGACCACCGGTTATGGCGAGGTGTTGGGCACCTGGTGCCTGACCTCGATCGAGGAAGAGCAAAGCGTGCTGATGCCGGGCGGTATCCCGCGTAAACAAGGGTTCACACTGGAGTTTGTCTGCTATGGCGACGACATGCAGAACGTCTGATGGGGATCTGCTGGATACTATCTGTCACAACTATTACGGCCATCTGGTCGGCAGCGTGGAGGCGGTGCTGGCGGCCAATCAGGGCTTGGCCGATGAGGTCCAGCCCTTTCGCGCCGGCGTGCTGATCTGGCTGCCGGATCTGCCTGCACCCATGGTTGAACACGTCTCATTATGGGATTAGTGGTCTACACTCTCATGGCTTGTATCCTCCAAGCTCCTTACGTTTCTGACCCGCCTTGTGCGGGTTTTTTTTCGGAAAAATTCCATGAACCCCAAGTTTCGCGTGGTCGCTGACGGCGCCGATATCACGGCGTTGATCAATGACCGGCTGTTACTGCTGCGCACCTCGGACAAGCCCGGGATGGAGTCGGATGAGTTCGAATTGCGCATTGATGATCGCGATGGCCTGGTGACGTTGCCGCGCCGCGGGGCCGGTGTTGAGATTTACCTGGGCTACGAAGGGCAAAGCCTGGCGCGCCAGGGGCGTTACGTGGTTGATGAGGTCGAGGTGTCCGGTCCGCCGGATACGCTCGTGATCCGCGGCAAGGCCAGTGACATGCGCGGCAGCGGCAAGACCATTCGTAGCGGCAGCTGGGAAAACGTACCGCTGTCGAAGATCGTCGCCGATATCGCCGCACGCAACGGCTGGCAGCCGGTGTGCCCGGTGTCGACCAAGGTTGCCCGCGCGGATCAACTCAGTGAGTCGGATTTCAGCTTTATCACCCGGCTGGCCAAGCAATACGACTGCACAGCCAAGGTGGCCGACGGCAAGCTGTTGGTCATGCCGCGCCAGGCTGGGGAAAGCGCGAGCGGTCAGAAGTTCGGGGCGATCACCCTTACGCGATCGGACGTCAGTCGCTGGCAATTTCGCCTGGGTGATCGCAACGCGCACAAGTCGGTCGGGGCCAAACATCAGGACAAGAAGACTGGCGAATTGGTGGTGGTCGCCCTGGACAACGACGACGTGCCGGATGGCTTGCCGGCAGTGCATACCGATCGACACATTCACCCGAACAAGACCGCCGCCGAGTCGGCCGCCAAGGCGCGCTTGGCTGCGTTCAATCGCTCGACTGCCGGCGTGCGGTTTGAAATGCCGGGGCGAACCGACATTTTTGCCGAGCGCCCGATAAACGCCCAGGGCTTCAAGGTCGGGCTCGATGGCGAGTACCTGGCCGACTCGGTCGAGCAGGTTTACACCCAGTCGGGATGGTCGACCACCGTCGAATGCAACGGCGGCAAGAAGGGCAAGGCCAAGGCCAAAGGTAAGAAAAAGAAAGCTGAGAAGCCGGTCAAGGTGGTCAGCCTCGCATAGCGCTACAGCGCATCCCATCGGCCGCCGCGAGCGGTTTTTTTACGCCTGGAGTTTGTATGTCACTCACTGAGCAACAGCTTTTACGCATCATGCCCAACGCCCGCCGCCAAGCGGGAGTTTTTGTATCCGCGCTCAATGCCGCCATGGCCGGCCGGCAAATCGACACACCGAAACGTCAGGCAGCGTTCCTGGCCCAGGTCGGGCATGAGTCCGGCCAACTGCAGTACGTCCGCGAGCTGGGCGGTGAGCAGTACCTGAGCAAGTACGACACCGGCACTTTGGCGGCCAAGCTCGGCAACACCCCCGCGGCCGACGGCGATGGTCAACGCTATCGAGGTCGCGGCCTGATCCAAATCACTGGCCACGACAACTACCTGCGCTGCAGCTTGGCGCTGTTTGGTGATGAGCGATTGCTGCGCACTCCGGCGCTGCTGGAACAGCCGCAATGGGCCGCCGAGTCAGCGGCCTGGTTCTGGTTCGTCAACGGGTTGAACGCGCTTGCCGATCGCAATGAGTTCAACGCGATCACACGCAAGATCAACGGCGGCCTGAATGGGCTGGCCGATCGGCTGCAACTGTGGGAGCGAGCGAAGGGGGTGTTATGCGTTTCAGCGACCTGATTCCGCCGCAGTATCGGATGTTCATGATGGGCGCAGCAGTGCTCGTCGTGGCAGGCTGTTTCGGCGCGCTGGCCTGGCAGGTCCAGGACTGGCGCTACGGCCAGAAGCTTGAGCAACAAGCCCGCCTGCACGTTGACACCCTGAATCAACTGGCCTTGGCAGCCGCCGCGCAACAACGAACTGAGCGCGACAACCGCTTTGCCCTGGAGCAGCGCCTGTCCGCCAACGAGCAAACTCATTACCGAGCCCTGAACGATGCCCAACGTGATCAAGATCGCCTGCGCGATCGCCTTGCCACTGCTGATGTGCGCTTGTCAGTCCTACTCGCCGCCAAACCCGGGAACGCAAGCGGATCGGTGCCTGCCACCACCGCCGGCGGCGGCGTGGTTCATGGTCCCGCAAGAGCCGAACTTGACCCGGCGCATGCTCAAAGAATTATCGGCATCACCGACGACGGTGATACAGGATTGATGGCGTTAAGGGCATGTCAGAATTATGTGGAGTTGATATCAAGGCCCTAGGCCAATGAATGCAAAATACGATTTATAAGTCCCATATCCAAATGCAGCGAGTCCCAGTAAACCTAGTAAAACGGCTATTGCTTGCAGGGCAATGCCAGACCGGGTTCTTAGTTTACCTTCTTCGGAATAAATAAGTTGCGTAAGATAGCTTATTCCGGAGGTGAGTCCTGCAGTAAACGCACCAATCACAAAAGTCGTTAGTGGTGTTGCGAAAAGTGGGATTTGTCCTGTGCCGGCGAGTTTGCCGATGAAGGCAAGTAGAGCAACGGCTGCGCCACCATTGAGCAGCATGATTGACTTGATAGCATTCTGCCCGGTTTCAATGATGGACTTGAACATTTCCAAGTCTACAGCGTGATTGTATTTTTGTATTTCGACTTGGGACTGTAGGTATGCTTTTAATCTTTCAATAACTACGGCTTCACTCTCCTGATCGTCCGCCGCAATAGCTTTGTCGAGTGCAGAGGTCAGGATGTCGATTTTGATCGACTCATTTCCTTGGGCAGAAAATCTTTCAATCTCAGATTTTAGCTGCTCAGCAAATTCTTTTAACTTCATAAGGAATATCCCTTTCATCCGTAGTAAGGAGCGAGCCTGTTAGATGCGTCAACATCTAATCAGGCCCGCTAAACTGCAGACCAATCCTGCAAGTCCAGCCATGGCTCCTGCCCTGTGCACAAAGCACAGCGAGCCTAGCACCTGTTTATTCATACAGTAAAGGTCTTGCTTTCAATGTCTACTCCTATCATCCCTTGGATGGGTGGCAAACGTCGCCTAGCCGATCGCCTCATTCCGCTTTTTCCGCCACACGAGTGTTACGTTGAAGTCTTTGCCGGCGGTGCCGCGCTTTACTTCATGCGTCCCCAGGCCGCGCCCGTTGAAGTGCTCAACGACATCAACGGCGACTTGGTGACGTTGTACCGCGTCGTGCAGAACCACCTTGAAGAGTTCGTGCGCCAATTCAAATGGGCGCTCAGCTCACGCCAGGTGTTCGAGTGGCAGAAAATGACCCGTCCCGAAACGCTCACCGACATCCAGCGTGCGGCTCGATTCTTCTACCTGCAACACCATGCCTTCGCCGGCAAAGTCGCCGGGCAGACGTTCGGCACTGCGACTACCGCCCCGGCGATTAACCTGCTGCGCATCGAGGAGAACCTCTCCGCCGCGTGGCAGCGCCTGTCTGGCACCTACGTCGAAAATCTCCCCTGGCTTGAATGTGCAGAACGCTACGACCGTGCGCACACGTTCCACTACATGGATCCACCGTACTGGCAGACCGCCGGCTACGGCGTGGATTTTCCGTTTGAAAACTATGAGCGCATGGCTGAATTCATGCGTCGCTGCAAGGGCAGGGTGATGGTCAGCATCAACGATCACCCCGACATTCGCCGCGTATTCGAGGGCTTTCACTTTGAGACCCTTGATATCCGCTACACCACTGCCAACCAGCGGCAGGGGAAAGCTGACGTCAGTGGTGAACTGGTAATCATGAACTGGGTGCCGGCCGCGTTAGGAGGGCTATTCTAATTTTGGCTGGAGGGCTCGGAGTAGAGCACTTCCGCGCGGATTTGCAGTATTGCAAGAGGAGCTCAATCGGCCCATGCTGCTTGTTCAGTGCACCAGGCCCGGCCAATGGACAAGCAGCTCGTTGGACTTTCAATTTTGATGACAGTCGTGTGGGTTTCGGCGGTGCTGCTGGTAATGTGTTGGATGTCGTAGTGAAGGTAAAGACCTTCGGATCAGCCATTACCTTTCTCATCCCCACCTAGGATGTCACCCACCGGCGTGATCAATTCCTTCCCTTGGTTTCGAACATTGCCCACGGCGCGGTCGACCTTAAACCACTCGAACGCATTGCTGGGCTCACCCTGCATCAACACCATCTGCTCAGCGCGCTCCTTGAGCGTTGCCGGATCAAGCCATTCGCGCGCCAGTTCTGGTGACAACACCACGGGGCGGCGGTCGTGAATATCCACCATGCCGCCAGCGCTGTCGGCGGTGATGATGACGAAACCATCATGCTCACTGGGTTCGTGCTCGGCGTTCGGGTACTGGCCGATCGCTGCGCACAGAATCGGCATGCGGTCCCTGTGGCGGATGAGGTAGGGCTGCTTTTTTGGTTCACCTTCGTCAACCCATTCAAACCAGTTGTTGATGGCGACGATTGCTCGGTGTGGCCAGATCGCCCGAAAGAAGGGGCCATGGGCGACTTTCTCGACACGGGCATTGATGGGCGCGGCACGATCCTTAGCCCAGTGTGGTCGCCAACCCCAGCGCACCATGTCCGCGCGCAGGGAGTCACCTTCCTGATGAAAGAGGGCGAGCTGGGTGGTCGGGGCGGCGTTGTAGCGTTCGAACGGTTGATCGCCGGCATTGTTGATCAATGCATTGGGCATGCTCAGTGCAGCGACGAAGTCGTGTATGCCGTCGTATTGAGAAAGTCGTCCACACATCACTCACCCCCCCCCACCTATCAGATTTCTTCCTGCATAAATTGACCGCAAGGCTTTTTGAAAGTTAACTGTATATTCGTACAGTATCGGAAATCGTGCGTCATGAGCTTTTTAACTATAGGGCCAATCGCCAGGCCGGCCGGAAGCTGCCACTGTGTTTGTTTCGCGTGCCGGCGGCTTTACCGTCGCCAGCAGCTGACCATATCGAGGCCCAAATCTCGCTCGATGAGGTTCTGAATATTCGGGCCCCGCATGTGTACCTGGTGTCGATTACCGGCGACAGCATGCAGGGGGCCGGTATTTTGAAGGCGATTTGGCGATTGTGGACCGTTCGCTCGAGCCTGCTCATGGCCACATCGTGGTGGCGTTGCTCAACAACGATCCAATCTGTAAGCGGCTATGCATCCGCGGCAAAGAAGTGGTGCTGCTGTCGGAGAATCCGAAATACCCAGCGCGGTACATCCTGGAGAGTGACGAGCTGTCGATTTGGGGTGTGATCACGGGCACGGTGCGCAGCCATGTCTAAGCCTTCACCGGTGTTCGGCTTGATCGACTGCAACAGCTTCTATGCCAGTTGCGAGCGGGTATTTCGTCCGGACCTGGCCAAGGTGCCTATCGTGGTACTCTCTAACAATGACGGCTGTGTGATTGCCCGTAGCTACGACGCCAAGCCGTTTGTGAAGATGGGCGAGCCGTATTTCAAGATCAAGCACACGCTAAGGCAGCACGGCATTATTCCCTTCTCGTCGAATTACGCACTATATGGCGACATGAGCGAGCGGGTGATGTCCTTGATCGAGTCGATGGTGCCGGCGGTCAAGGTGTACAGCATCGACGAGGCCTTCGTTGACCTAACGGGAATCCACGGCCTGGATGCGCTGGGCCGCCATATCCGCAGTCAGGTACTCCGCTGTACAGGCATCCCGGTCGGCGTTGGCATTGCTCCCACCAAAACCCTGGCGAAGCTGGCCAATCACACGGCAAAACGTCTGCAGGCCCAAACCGGTGGCGTAGTGAACATCTGCGATCCGGTAAAGCGTGACTGGGTCCTGCGGAACACCGATGTTGGTGAGGTATGGCGGCGTAGGCCGGCGCATGAAAGTGCACTTGAACACCTTGGGTATCAAAAGCGCTATGGACCTGGCAAAGGCCGACGCTTGGTCGTTACGGAAAAACTTCAGTGTCGTTATCGAGAAAACCGCTCGGGAGCTGGCCGGCACCTCGTGCCTGGATCTGGAAGAGCCAGATCCCCCAAGCTAGGAGGATCTGTTGCAGCCGTATGTTTGGCAAACGGCTGAAAGAGCTGCCGCCAATCGAGGAAGGCGGCGGCCACCTTACATGATTCGAGCCTCGGAAAAGCTGAGGGCACAGATTCTTTGTGCAAAAAGATCAGGGTCAGCATCCGTACCGGCATGTTCAACCCCGACGAACCCAAGTACGCAAACGGTGTGGTGGTGGAGTTGCCCTACCCAACGGATGACGTGCGCCTGTTGACCAAGACTGCTGTGGATGCGCTAGACCGCGTGTACCGACCAGGATTTTCATACAGCAAAGCGGAAGTGCTGTTGCTCAACCTTTGCCAACCTGGCGAGTACACAGACGACCTATTCGCTGTCTCTCAGACTTCCGAGGCAACCCGTGTAATGGCAGTGTTGGATCGGATCAATGGGAAGTGGGGGAGAGGGACTCTGCGAGCTGCCAGCGTGCCAGCCACTCCAGATTGGAGGATGCGGCGCGAATTAATGAGTCAAAGCTACACCACGAATTTGGATCAGCTGTGGAAGGTGGCCTGCGTTTGAGTTCGGGATGCAAAATCGAGATCACTCTGGCGCCGTTCACACAGTAAGGTGAATTAAAATGAAGGGATTTTCGGAATCTCGGGTACTCGCCAGCAGAGATTGGTCAGTGAGAGTCAGCCCGATCTGATCAGACCGACAGTAGGTCTTGATTAGTATCGGATAGTGAGCCTGTGACGCCTGCAGTTTGTCCGTGTGTGGCTCAAGCGAAGGTTCAGGGAGACAAGGCGTAGCAAAAGTAATCAGAAAAGTCTAATATCTCACAAGCTAAATCAAATTTCTTATGGTTTAATCTTTGAAGGCCACATGAATCGAATAACGAAAGTAGGAATACATAATATATTTACGGATGATGAAACTGCCTTCATTGATGTTGACTCTCCAATTACGATATTTACGGGTTATAACGGAATCGGCAAGTCAACTGCTCTCGGAATAATTCATAGTACTATTTCACTTGCGAATCGTGGGGAGTATTTATTTCCTCGCTCGAATTGGGCAAGTCAAATTTTTCTATTGGATGGGCGTATTCTCAATCATGGAAAGGTAGCCCGGCCAGTTTCAGACGATTTTTCCCCACCGCAGATCAAAAATCCACAGAAGGAAGATTCACTAAAACAGTACTTCACTGATTTGAACTCAAGAATTTTGCCAATTAACAAGAAAAATAAAACTCTTGTTAGTAAGGATGGTGAGAAGCGAGATTTGCGCTCAACAAATGTTCTGACTATTGCCGATAGTTCTAGGGTTAAAAAAGGGGCTGCTGCTACCGGGATTGGGGTGC
This sequence comes from Pseudomonas sp. MYb118, assembly GCF_040947875.1. Classification (NCBI taxonomy): domain Bacteria; kingdom Pseudomonadati; phylum Pseudomonadota; class Gammaproteobacteria; order Pseudomonadales; family Pseudomonadaceae; genus Pseudomonas; species Pseudomonas sp. MYb118. The sequence goes on from NZ_JBFRXN010000003.1 coordinate 15,582, forward strand.
AGTCACTTCTTTATTGTGATGAGCTATTTAACTTTAACCAAGATGTTGATCAATCTGAGAGGTTGGAAGAGCTAGATATATTTTCAAAAAAGAATACTCTTGATAAAACTCTATACCTGTTGATTATTGAATTTTCGATGGTGGAAACAAAGACTAATTTTAATAGTGAACTGCATGATTTGATTAAGCAGATCGACGAACTATTTTCTGATAGCGAGATGCCGTTATCGCTCAGGGAGAGAGTCGAAGATCTACGGTCAATCTCTACTCCAGAGTCTTCATTTCTAACTGAGGTCAACATTTTTTTTAGTATGACTGGTAGAGAGATATTTTATACTGATGAAAAAATGCTGCAGCTCAGAGTTAAGTCTCGGCCTAAAGAGTCAGTCGAGTGGTTCAATTTGTCTAAAGGCGAAAAGACTCTACTTTGTTTGTTGTTGGCGGCATATTTGAACAAAGATAAAGACACTGTGTTTCTTTTGGATGAGCCAGATCTTTCACTGCATATAAAATGGCAAAAACAACTCTTGAAGAGTTTGAGGGCCCTGGCTCCAAAATCCCAGTTCATAATTTCTACCCACTCTCCCGCAATGATCGGCAATGCAGAAGGTGAAAAAATTATCAATGTTGGATCTTTTGCACGGGTGAAATAATGGAAGATTTGGGATTTGCATTGGATGCTGATTACATCGAGAATCAAAAATACTTTATGGATAGTAATGAGATTCCTGAAGTCGTCGTTTGGTTGGAGTCTCATGACGACTGCCGTCTGTGGTTACCATTATTTGAAGGGTTTGATAAATTTAAATTTGTATTCAAGCCAGCTTCAATATTCCCGGCGCCAGATGGAAAATCATCTAATGGATGTAGTAGGCTGCTGGCATTGTTAGATAGAGGGCAAATTAATTTAGGTAAATATCAAATTTTCTGCTTGGATAGCGATTTTAGATTTACGTCAAAGATTGCGGATGATTTCGCCGGGTCTGTCAATGCGGATGGCAATATTTACTGGACATTGGTGCATTCGAAAGAAAGTATATATTTTAATCCTGTTTTAGTAGATAAAGTAATAAGTCACCAAACAGGTGTGTCTTCGAAGCATTTAAAGCAAACCTCGGAGGAAATTTTTCAGAACATTTCCGAGCAAGTGTATGAGCCATTTTCTAAAATTCTTTATTTAGAAGCACTGCTGTGGGGTAAAACAAGCTCAGAGTTATCCTATTTCAAGTCGAACTTTAAAGCGGCCATGGATATTCTTAAGTCGAAGCCAGTTTCTGAGGCGATTGAATTCTCTGGATGCACGCACTGGAATGATTTTATTGAGGCGCTAGCGGTACTAGATGTCGAGTTAAATTCTTATTTAGCCGCTCAGTCACTACTAGATCGCTTTAAAAGCTATCAAAAATCACTGTCCGTCTCTGGGGTGGTGCCTAGCAATGTCTATTTTTTTGTCAGAGGGCACGACTGGAGCGAAGTAGTCAAAGAGCTTTCGTGCAAACGACTGGAATTCCACAAAAAAAGACGGATTGGTGAGATTGTTTCAGCCGCTTCAACAAACGCTCCAGAAAAAATTAGAGAGTATGTAGGGTCATTTGGTAGCTTTACTGAAATTTTATCTTCGCGAACCCCTATTTATGATGGTGTGCCTTTTTTTGACTCGACTTTAAATCAGATAAAGGCTCAGTACGCATGAGTAAACGTGTGCGAAATTATTGTTTGTGCGTGGATTAATCTGATTTCAAATCCAGGGTCTGTTGTGCGGCTCTGGACTCGCCGCAATTCCTGAGCGTGGTTGGCAGTAGTTGAGCAGTAAACTAATCCTCCCACTGAAAGATTTTTATCGTCGAGCCTAGACAGCGTAATAGCGCCGCCACACGTTCCAGGTGGCAATAGGCGGAAAGAGCTATTATCGGTCTTCTAAGTTGTAAAATATATATAGCTGTGCGGCAATGCTAATGACACATATTTATTGTTTACAGGTGTCAGAAGTTGTTCTGATGCACAATCTGCGAAGAAAGGCTAGTTGGATGGGTGGCGCAAAAAGTGGCACGGTGCTCTCTCGGGTCAGCGTGAACAGCCTTTCTTTAGGGGGTGAAATAGAACCGGTTGAACCACCATAGGGATCAGTGGACGTCTGAGTCTGACCGATCACTTGCCGTAATTTTCATTCCGGTGACATGAGTACCGCAAGTGTCAGTTTGATGAACTCTTCATTCTTGTCGATAGTATCAAGAGCACCGCGAACGTTGTCGGCGACTTCTGCTGATCCGCGAGCCTCCACCCAGTTGGAGAGTTCCAGGATAGCAGCTTCCAGAGCGAGTTGATTCTCGTTGAGCTTGTAGAGCAGGGAAGGTAATAGGTCTGATTGGTACATGATGGCTCCTCCTTGACAAGAGCAGCTTAGCGGTATGAATACATTATGAGAAGGACGAGATTGGACGCCAATTCTTATCAGTCTTTGCATTGACCTACAAATCGGGCTAGGACGGTGGGCAGAGCGGGAATCGAGTGACTCAATGTCGTCGGTCCAGCCTAGCGCGGCCCGGTCCCGGCCTCAAAGCTCTAAAAGCTGGACTAAAAAGCGTTCCGCAAGCAAATGTCGAGCCCGCGTAGCGCGTGGGTTGCAGCGCCAGGAAAAATGGTGGCTTGCGGAACGGTTTTTCTGCTAAGCTATTGATCTACTTAGCTTTGTGGCGTGGATTGCAAATCCGCCTACGCCGGTTCGATTCCGACCTCGGCCTCCACTCTTGAAAAGCTCCGTAGATTGTTGATTTACGGAGCTTTTTCATTTGCGCAGGACGGCAAGATTTAGTCTTGAAAAGGGCCCTCGCAAACTTGCTTCACCGGGACGGGATGTATATATTTCGTCCTTTGCTGCACAAGCGGCAGAACTGACAGGCCAAGGCCTTCAGACCGCTTGACCGCGCTACCGCCCGAATGGCGAAACTGGTAGACGCATGGGACTTAAAATCCCCCGCTCGTAAGGGCGTGCCGGTTCGATTCCGGCTTCGGGCACCATCTTTATCAAGGGTTTGCTGGCGAAAGCTGTGCAAACCCTTGTTCGTTTTTGGGCCGCAATTTACTGAGTGTGCCTACTTTTCGCCCCTTCGATTGCGGATGCGTAGCTTCATTAAAGTTGCCGACGTATACCTGTGTTGACGCTCGCCGCTCGGAACCCTTTGAAATTGCCGGTAACCACTTGAAGGCCCGTGAAACCCTGTGTGTTGTATAGTCACTCTGAGGTCAGCCCTTGGTAACGCTGACTCAAGGAGTGATTTGTGTCTAAGAGAAAGGGGCAGGTGTCATCTCTCGCCGCCGAACGTGAGGAGCAGGAGACCAGGAAAGCATTTCTCGGTCTGCTGAGCGTCGATATCTGTGAAAACCCTGAACGTATCGAACCAATTTCTGCGTCGTTGTTGAAGCGCATGGAGCGCTTACGCGTCAAAGCACGCGTTAATCGTGGGCGAGGCGATCTTCTAGAAGGATAAGGAATGCTTTCACGGACGAATGCTGTTATCAATGACTGGGCGCTTTATGGGCACCCCTTGTTCCTGAATCGCTTGGAAACTTTGGTGGAAGAGGTTGAATCGCTTGCCGATGAACACCCAGATCGTTTCCATCAGCACCCGCACTACAAGCTATTGGAGAAGGTCGACTTTTCAATACTGGTTCGGGTGCCTGCGAATCCAGCAGCTTCAGAATACCTTCAAGGCAATACGCTAGGAAAAGACTGCCGGCACTGGCGCAGAGTCAAATCAGGCCTGCCAAATCGATATCGACTGTTCTTTCAGTTCGTGGGAGATGCTCCAAAACGAATTGTCTATGCCTGGTTAAACGACGTGACCACCCTTCGCAAGGACGGAGCCAGAACAGATGTGTATGCGGTGTTCAAATCCCTGCTTAAGAGTGGTCAAATGCCATCAACGTTCGCTGATTTGATAAAGGCATCCGCTCCGGTGCCCAAACACGGATGATAGCCAGAAAAAAGCCCAGCCTAGCGGTGGGCTTTTTGTTTTGGCGAATGGCCAACGTTCGTTGATTTCCGGCCGCAACGTCGCAGCCCACCCATCACCCCTTGATAAACGCCAGCAAATCCGCATTGATCGTGTCGGCATGCGTGGTGCACATGCCATGGGGCAGGCCAGGGTAGGTTTTCAGCGTGCCGTGCTTGAGCAGTTTGATGCTCAGGCGCGCTGAGTCTTCGATGGGGACGATCTGGTCATCTTCGCCGTGCAGGACCAGGGTCGGTACGTTGATCATTTTCAGGTCTTCGGTGAAGTCGGTTTCCGAGAAGGCCTTGATGCAGTCGTATTGCGCCTTGGCTCCGCCGGTCATGCCCTGGCGCCACCAGTTGTCGATCACGGCTTCGGAGACTTTGGCGCCTGGTCGGTTGAAGCCATAGAAAGGACCGGCAGCCACGTCGCGGTAGAAGTTCGCGCGGTTGGCGGCGAGGGCTTCACGGAAGCCGTCGAATACTTTGAGTGGCAGGCCACCGGGGTTGTTCGCCGTTTGCAGCATGATCGGTGGGACGGCGCCGATCAGTACGGCCTTGGCCACGCGGCCATTGCCGCCATGGCGTGCGACGTAGCGTGCAGCTTCGCCACCACCGGTGGAGTGACCGATGTGTACGGCGCCCTTGAGATCGAGGTGGGCGGCCAGTTCGGCGAAGTCGGCGGCGTAGGTGTCCATGTCGTTGCCGGTGGCGGTCTGGCTGGAGCGGCCGTGGCCACGGCGGTCATGGGCGATCACGCGAAAGCCTTTGCTGAGGAAGAACAGCATCTGGTTGTCCCAGTCGTCCCCCGACAGCGGCCAGCCGTGATGGAAGACGATGGGTTGGCCGCTGCCCCAGTCCTTGTAGAACAGGCGGGTGCCGTCCTTGAGGGTGAGATAGCCCGAGCCCTGATGGCGTGAACCGCCGCTGGCGGGCGTTGGCGCTTTACCCGGTTGGCCCGGTTGGCCCGCGAGGGCCGGCACGGCCACCGCGAGGGCTGCCACTGTCAGGCCCGCGTTCATCAGCGCGCGGCGGGAGGTTCCTTGGATTTCGTCGGTCATGGTGAGAGCTCTCGTCTGGGTACCGCGCTTGCGGCGAATGAGGGCCGGAGGGTGTTGAAGTACCGGCCCGCAAACCCTATTCCCAGGCGAAAGTCCGCACCATCGTCCATGTGTATCGAATGGCCATACTTACGTTTCGATGGCGGGCGACTCTGCTCTTATTGCTGACCACCCCAATCCTGGTCCTGGCGTCGCTCGACACCCGCCGGGTTGCCGATGTTCACCAGGCGTCGTTCCACCAGGATGTTCTGCAGCGCCTGGCGGGCGCTGGGGTCCAGTTGGTGCTCGCGTTCCTTGAGTTCCAGCAGGATCGGGCTGGACCACATGCGATAGGTTTTCTCGGCTTCATGAATGAGTGTCATCGCTCCTCCTTGATCAGGTGCTCGCGCAAAAGGTCGACATTGTTCGAATGCGCTATTGATCCTAGCCGAGCAAATCCGTTATCGCCCCGCCGAACGTCGTTCTCTTGCCTGGCAAATTGTCGCACCCTGAGGAGGTCTGCTTGATTCATACAACCCCCTGTAGGAGCGAGCACGTCGAGGCGTCGAACCGTCGCGATGGTGGTTCAAACACCGCGGGGTGTCAGGCTGCCAGCGTTATCGTTGACGACCATCGCGAGCATGCTCGCTCCTACAGGGGGAGGTTCAGCTAGACGAAGTGTTGCCCGGCAAAACCACGGGGCAGGCGTTGCAGTCCGGCCATGGCGGTGAGCCGTTCGATCCATTCGCTGCGCCAGTCATTGGCGGTATGGACAGCCCTGGCTTTGCGCGCAGCACGACGGGCCGCGTTGCGCTGGTCCTTGCGTGCATCCTTGTAGGCATCGGTATTCCGACAGCTTCGGCATTTGACCCGATTCAGTTCGGTGGTCGAGGGGAGTTTGCCTTTGTGACCGCAGGCCAGATGCCCGCCAGTTTTGAAGTGAGTAACCATCAGACGCCTCCTTCGTGACGTGTGATCGTTGGACCGTTCCCTGGCGGCGACGTTCGGTCACCGGATCGCAGGCAAAAAGAGACCCGCATGCGGGCGGGTCAGGGTGGGATCAAAAAGGAGTGAGTTCACAGTACGAAGGTCAATGTGAAGAGAATGTGAAAAAACCGGGCAAAAAAATCCCGACACGGGGTCGGGTGGGTGTTTGGCGATAAACGGTCAGACAGGACAGCGGGCGGTGGCTGATATGCCACCGTTCATGCACCTGCACCTGGCCGTGACCCTGGGGTCATCTGAACCGGGGCAGTGGCCGATCGACAGGTTTGAGCGCCGACAGCGTATTGCGAATCAGCGGTGTGTCTTTTTCGATGTCGTTCAGCCGGTCGCGGATTCTCAGCGCGGTCGGGTGGCCGCCTTGATGATCGACCCAGTCGGCGATTTCCTTGCAGGCTGCGGCCAGGCGAACCTGGCGGGAGTCGAGCAGGGTGAGCAATGTGGTGATGGACTCTTTTTCGGACATGACAAACCTCCGTTCAAGAAACCTGGCAAAAATGGCATCAAAAAGCCCGCGTCAGGCGAGCTTTTGCCGTTGCTGGTCCCTCAGCCATTTGAGTATAGACCCGGGCGTCAACCTTGCCGGGCCGTCACGCGGGAGCGGGCATTGAGCTGGAGGCAGACGCGCTGGGCCTCTTCCTCCCTGTCATAGCCGTCACCGATGAAGCCCTGGGTGCGGGTATCGGCAATGCGATACCAGACGGCAGCATCAGGCGGTTGATGATCGGTTTCCCCGGCTCGGCGCCCATGAATGATGATCTTGTTGCAGCGCTTCACAACGAAAATGTCTTCCATGGCTTCACCGAAGCAAAATTTCTGTCACACAACTATAGAAGCCCTGAGTGATCGTGCAAAAAATGCACGGGTCAGTTCGTCGGTTGTGTCGCCTCGATCATTTGTTCGAGAAACATCGCCAGCCCGACTTCCTCGGCCCGCAGGCCCTTGCGCGTGCGCGGGCGCGGCAGTGCGGCCAGCGCGCCCAACAGAAAACCCTCGAGCACGGCGGGGTGGATGTAGCACTTGCGACAGACCGCCGGCGTGTTGCCCAGTTGCCGGGCCACACCCTTGACCATTTCCACCACATGCCGCTTGGCGTCCGATTCCGGCTGCCATTGCAATTCGCGCAGCACCGCCAGCGCCAGCGCACTCCCGGCCCAGGTGCGGTAGTCCTTGGCGGTGAAGTCGGCGCCGGTCAGGGTTTGCAGGTAGGCGTTCACATCGCTTGAGCTGACCGTGTGCCGCTCGCCGTCCTCGTCCAGGTACTGAAACAGGTTTTGCCCGGGGATCTCCTGGCAGCGCTTGATGATCCGCGCCAGGCGCCGGTCCTTGACGGTGATCTGGTGTTCGATGCCGCTCTTGCCTCGAAACTGGAAGCGGATCGCCGTGCCGTTGACCTCCACATGCCGGTTGCGCAGGGTCGTCAGCCCGTAGGAGCGGTTGTCTCGCGCGTACTGGGTGTTGCCGACGCGAATCAGCGTCGCATCGAGCAAGGTAATCACCGTGGCCATGACCTTGTCGCGGCTGAAGCCCGGTGCCTCCAGCAGCGCTTCGAGCTGCTTGCGCAACTTAGGCAGGGCCAGGCCGAATTCGCGCAGGCGCGAGTATTTATCGGCATCACGTACTTCGCGCCAGCGCGGGTGATAGCGGTATTGCTTGCGCCCGCGGGCATCGCGGCCGGTGGCTTGCAGATGCCCGCGCGGGTCGGCGCAGATCCACACATCGGTGTAGGCCGGCGGTACGGCGAGGGCGTTGATGCGCTGGATTTCGTCTTTGTCGGTGATGCGCTGGCCTGAGGCGTCGAAGTAGCAGAACTTGCCGCGCAGCTTTTTACGGCTGAAGCCGGGCTGGGTGTCGTCGACGTAATGCAGGTCGGGTGGTAGTACGTCGGGCAGGGCGGTGTCGGGCATGGCAGTCATCCTGGAGCGCGAATCGAGGGCCGTTACAGCCATTGACCGCGCGCCGTTGCCGTGGTGCCAGCGGGTTTACGCCAGGACCGCCACCGCCTTGATCTGTGCCCAGAGCTGCTGGCCGGGGTGGACCTGCAATTGATCCCGGGAGAAACGGGTGATCCGCGCCAGCAGCGGCGTGCCGGCGGCCTCCAGGCGGATCAGCACGTGCGCGGCATTGTCGGCGGGCGTCTCGCTGACCACGGTGACCGGCAGGCGATTGAGGATGCTGCTTTGCTCGGCGCTTTGCAGGCTGAGGCTGACGTCCCGCGCCTGCACCTTGCCACGCAGCGCCTGGCCGACGGCCATGGGCGTGTGGGCCACGCGAATGCTCAGCGTGCTGCCGGGCAATTGCAGGGTCAGCAACTGGTAGTCGTCGTCGTAGGCGCTGACCTGGCCCTCGATCACCACGCCGGCGTCATCGCCCTGGGCCAGCGGCAGATCGAGGCGTGCCAGGGTTTCGACGATGGGGCCGCTGGCCACGGCCTTGCCTTCGCCGAGCAGGACGATGTGGTCGGCCAGGCGCGCCACTTCATCCCGCGAATGACTGACGTACAGCACCGGGATGTCGAGTTCATCGTGCAGGCGTTGCAGGTACGGCAGGATTTCGCTCTTGCGCTTGGCATCCAGCGCCGCCAGGGGTTCGTCCATCAGCAGCAGTTGCGGGCTGGTCAGCAGGGCACGGGCAATGCCGACACGCTGGCGCTCGCCGCCCGACAGGTGCTGCGGATGACGGTCGAGAAGATGGCCGATGCCGAGCAATTGAGTGGCATGTGCCATGTCGACCTTGCGCTGCGCCTTGGCGATGCGCTTGAGGCCGAACTCCAGGTTGGCCAGCACCGACAGGTGCGGGAACAGGCTGGCTTCCTGGAACACATAGCCGATCGCGCGTTTGTGCGGTGGTACGAAAATCTGCTTTTCGCTGTCCTGCCAGACTTCATCGTTGACCTGGACAAAACCCTGTTCGGCCCGTTCCAGGCCGGCGATGCAGCGCAGGCAGGTGGTCTTGCCGGAGCCCGAATGACCGAACAGCGCGGTGACGCCACGGCCGGGCAATTGCAAATCGACATCCAGGGCGAAGCCCGAGTAGTTCAACTTCAAACGCGTGTGAATCATCAATCAGCTCCAGCCGGCTTTGGTTTTACGGCTGGAGTAGAGCGCCAGCAACACGGCGAACGAGAACACCAGCATGGCACCGGCCAGCCAGTGCGCCTGGGCATATTCCATGGCTTCGACGTGATCGTAGATTTGTACCGAGACCACCCGGGTCTTGTCCGGGATGTTGCCGCCGATCATCAGCACCACGCCGAACTCGCCGACGGTGTGGGCAAAGCCCAGAATCGCGGCGGTGATGAACCCCGGTCGGGCCAGGGGCAGGATGACGCTGAAGAACACGTCCCAGGGGTTGGCACGCAAGGTTGCGGCCACTTCCAGCGGACGGGTGCCAATGGCGGAAAAGGCGTTTTGCAGCGGCTGGACCACGAATGGCATCGAATACAGCACCGAGCCAATCACCAGGCCTGCAAAACTGAAACTCAGGGTGCCCAGCCCGAGGGACTGGGTGAACTGGCCGACAAAGCCGTTGGGGCCCAGCGCCAGCAACAGGTAAAAACCGATCACCGTGGGTGGCAGCACCAGGGGCAGGGCGACGATCGCCCCGACCGGGCCGCGCAACCAGGAGCGGGTGCGCGACAACCACAGGGCAATCGGAGTGCCGACGATCAGCAGGATGACCGTGGTCAATGAGGCAAGCTTCAGGGTCAACCAGATTGCGGAAAAATCGGCACTCGACAGGGACATTTAGATCTCGTAGCCGTAGGACTTGATGACAGCAGCGGCTTTCGGGCCTTTCAGGTAATCAACCAGCGCCTTGGCAGCCGGGTTGTCCTTGCCCTTGTTGAGGATCACTGCATCCTGCTTGATCGGGTCGTGCAGGCTGGCTGGAACGATCCAGGCCGAACCGCTGGTGACTTTGCCGTCCTTGTAGATCTGCGACAGGGCAACGAAGCCCAGCTCGGCGTTGCCGGTGGACACGAACTGGAACGCCTGGGTGATGTTCTGGCCTTCGACCAGCTTGTCCTTGACCTTGTCGGTCAGGCCTTGCTTGGCCAGCACCTGGGTGGCAGCGAGGCCGTAGGGTGCGGTTTTCGGGTTGGCGATCGACAGGTGTTTGTACTGGTTATCGGCCAGCACTTTGCCTTTGGCGTCGACGTAACCTTCCTTGGCCGACCACAGCGCCAGGGTGCCCACGGCGTAGGTGAAGCGCGAGCCCTTGACGGTGTCGCCTTCGGTTTCCAGCTTGGCCGGGGTGGTGTCGTCAGCCGACAGGAACACTTCGAACGGCGCGCCGTTCTTGATCTGGGTGTAGAACTGGCCAGTGGCGCCGAAGGAGGTGACCAGTTTGTGCCCGGTGTCTTTCTCGAAATCAGCGGCGATGGCCTGGATCGGCGCGGTGAAGTTGGCCGCGACCGCAACCTGGACTTCGTCGGCATGGGCGCCGGCAATGGCGAATACGGCGAGCAGCGGGGCAAAACGTGAGGCTGTCATGAAACGGCTCCGTTATAGGCAGTTGTTGCGAGGGATAAATCGCTATGTAAAAAACTATATAGCGAAATGCCTTCAAACGGAATCCATCGGATGCGTCGAATTGTCCCGGCAGCCGCTAGAAGCAGCGACTGCCGGGGTGCATCAGGCTCGCAGCAGCTTGGCCAGGCCCTCTTTGGCCAACTGCCGGGTCAGCTCGGCGGTGCTCATTTCCACCGATAGCGGGAATGCCTGACCGGCCCAGAGGTTGGCGAACTGCGCTTCGCCCTTGGCACGCAGAGGCATCAAGGCACCACCGGCCAGCGGGAACGCCGGTGCCTGGTCGCTCATGGGGCCGATTTCTCGCATCACCCGATTGAAAATGCCCCGCGCCGGGCGCCCGGTGAACAGGTTGGTGAGGGCGGTGTCGCTCTCTTTGGCGGTGCGCAACGCGGTGTGATGGGAGGCGCTGACTTTGGCTTCCGGGGTGAACAGATAGGCCGTGCCGACCTGCACCGCCGAGGCGCCGAGCACCAACGCGGCAGCGACACCACGGGCATCGGCGATGCCGCCGGCGGCGATCACCGGTACTTTCACCGCGTCGACAATTTGCGGCAGCAGTGCAAAGAGGCCGACCTGGCTGCTGATGTCATCGGTCAGGAACATGCCGCGGTGGCCGCCGGCCTCGTTGCCCATGGCGATGATCGCATCGCAGCCGTGCTGTTCCAGCCAGATGGCTTCCTCGACCGTGGTTGCCGAAGACAGCACCTTGGCACCGGTGGCCTTGACCCGGTCCAGCAGGGGTTTTTCCGGCAGGCCGAAGTGGAAACTGACGACCTCAGGAAGCAGTTCTTCGACGATGGCGCAGGTGGCGCTGTCGAAAGGCGCGCGGTTGGATACGGGCGTCGGCGCGTCGAAATCCACGCCCAATTCGCGGTAGTAGGGTTCCAGCAGGTTTTTCCAGTTCTGCGCGCGCTGTTCGTCTGCGGCTGGCGGCTGGTGGCAGAAGAAGTTGACGTTGATCGGGCGGCGGGTTTGCTGGCGAATGCTCTTCAGGTCTTCGCGCAATTGCTCGGTGCTCAACATGGCCGCCGGCAGCGAGCCCAGGCCACCGGCTTCGCTCGCCGCGACCACCATGGCAACCGTGGTTGCGCCGGCCATGGGCGCCTGGATGATCGGCAGCTCGATCCCCAGCAGATCAATAATTCGGGTGTCTGGCCATTGGCTCATGTGCGATTCTCCGACGTCAAAACAGGGCAGCAAAGGTTTTACCACGCCACCCCCTGTAGGAGCGAGCTTGCTCGCGATGAGGCCAGTACACATCCAGCATCAATGGCGACTGACACGCCGCCATCGCGAGCAAGCTCGCTCCTACAGGGGTGGGGAGGGGGTCGCCGAAAGTCGGGTGTGGGGATCGGGCGGGGATGTGTTATTCCATTGCTCCACAACCAGACGAATGCGCAGGAGACAGTCATGTTCCAAGGTATTTTGATCGACAAGGACGACAGCGGTTATCGAGCCACGCTGCAACAGATCAGCGACGATCAACTGCCCGAGGGCGATGTGACGGTGCGGGTCGCGTACAGCACGTTGAACTTCAAGGACGGCCTGGCCATCACCGGCAGCAGCCCGGTGGTGCGCAAATTCCCCATGGTGCCGGGCATCGACCTGGCAGGGACGGTCGAGGCCAGTGAGCATCCGGACTACAAGGTCGGTGATCAGGTCGTACTCAACGGTTGGGGCGTCGGCGAAGGGCACTGGGGCGGCCTGGCGCAGAAGGCGCGCTTGCAGGGTGACTGGCTGATCCCGCTGCCGCAGCAATTCTCTCCCGCCCAGGCCATGGCCATCGGCACCGCCGGTTACACGGCGATGCTCAGCATCCTGGCACTGGAGCACAACGGCGTGACGCCGGAGCAGGGCGAGATCCTGGTCACCGGCGCCAACGGCGGTGTCGGCAGCTTTGCCATCGCCTTGCTCAGCAAGCTCGGCTATCGGGTGGTCGCGTCCACCGGGCGCACTTCGGAGCACGACTACCTCAAGCGCCTGGGTGCCAGCGACATCATCGACCGCGCGACCCTGTCAGAACCGGGCAAGCCATTGGCCAAGGAACGCTGGGCCGCGGTGATCGACTCGGTGGGCAGCCACACCCTGGCCAACGCCTGCGCCAGCACCAAGGCCAACGGCACGGTCGCCGCCTGTGGCCTGGCCCAGGGCATGGATTTTCCGGCGTCCGTCGCGCCGTTCATTTTGCGTGGCGTGACCCTGGCCGGGATCAACAGCGTGACCCAGCCCAAGGCCAAGCGCATCGAGGCCTGGAACCGCCTGGCCACTGACCTGGACTTTGCCCTGTTGCCGCTGATCAGCCATGAGATCGGCCTGAGTGAAGCGATCGAAGCCGCGCCACGTCTGCTCGCCGGCCAACTGCGCGGCCGGGTGGTGGTGGATGTGAATCGCTGAGTCAGCGCGACTCACGCTCCAGCAACTGGCGTTTGCGCTCCACGCCCCAGCGGTAGCCCGACAGGTTACTGTCGCTGCGCACCACGCGATGGCAAGGGATGGCCACCGCCAGGCTGTTCGCGCCACAGGCCTGGGCCACGGCGCGCACCGCTTTCGGCGCACCGATGCGATGGGCGATGTCGGCATAGCTGGCGGTGCTGCCCACCGGAATCTCGCCCAGGGCTTGCCAGACCCGCTCCTGGAACGCCGTGCCGCGCACATCCAGTGGCAAATCCAGGCCGATCGCCGGCGCCTCGATGAAACCGACGACCCTGGCGATCAGTTGCTCGAACTCAGGGTCGGCGCCAATCAGGTTGGCCCGGCGAAACTTGTCCTGCAGGTCGCACACCAGTTGATGGGGATCGTCCCCCAGCAGAATCGCGCAGACACCCCGCGCACTCTGTGCCACCAGGATCGCCCCGAGGGAGCACTGGCCCACGGCAAAACGGATGTCATTGTTCTGGCCCTCGGCGCGGTAATCGCCGGGTTTCATGCCCAGGACTTGATCGGCCGCCGCATAAAAACGCCCATTGGAGTTGAAGCCGGCGTCGTACAGGGCATCGGTCACCGAGCCGCCCGCGGTCAGATGTTGCCGGACCTTGCGTGAACGGTGAGCCGTGGCGTAGCCCTTGGGCGTCAGCCCGGTAATGGCTTTGAACACCCGATGAAAGTGAAAACTGCTCAGGCCTGCGGCATCCGCCAGCTCAGCCAGGGTCGGCAACTGCTCGGCGGTTTCGATCTGGCGACACGCGGTGGCGACGGTCGCCGCGTGCTGTGCGGCCACCTCGCTGTGATCCTTCGCCGCGCGTTTGCTCGGGCGATACCCGGCCGCCTGGGCCTGTTCGGCCGAGTCGAAGAACTCGACATTCTGCGGCTTGGGCAAGCGCGCCAGGCTGCTGGGGCGGCAATACACACCGGTAGTTTTCACCGCATAGACAAATTGCCCGTCGGCACGGGGATCGCGGGCGACGACGGCGGCCCAGCGTGGATCGTTCTCGATGGTGGTCATGGCGTTAGGTCCGTTGATCCGTTTGAATCAGGTTAACCAGACGACGAGGTCGCCGCACTCCGGGTCTTGCGGTCAAATTCCGCCTGTTCAGTGGGAGGTGCGAAAGGTGAAGTTGATCCGTTGCTCGCCCAGGCGCGGGTGCTGGCCTGGTTTGATCGGCAAGACGCCGTGATAGCGCAGGCGATCGACGCCACCCCAGACCACGATATCGCCATGCAAGAGCGGCACGCGCTGGCTTTTGTCGCTGCGCTCGAAGCCGCCGAACAGGAACATCGCCGGCAACCCCAGCGACACCGACACGATGGGCGCGGCGTAGGACGCTTCGTCCTTGTCCTGGTGCAATGACATCTTTGCGCCGGGGATATAGCGGTTGATCAGGCAGGAATCCGGGACGAAATCCGCAAAGCCCGCTGCCTGCGCCGCAGCCTGCGCAAGGGCCAGGAACGCCTCGGGCATTTCGGGCCAGGGCGCAGCGGTTTGCGGGTCGACGCGTGAATAGCGATAGCCGTTGCGGTCGGTGGTCCAGCCCCAGGTGCCGCAACTGCTCAAGGCGGCGGACATGGTGAAACCACCGGGCGTGACCATTTGCCGAAACGGCGCAGCCGCCAGCACCTTGTCCAGCGCCGGCAGCAATTGTTCCAGCCAGGGCAGGGCGAAGCCGCGCAGGACCCAGGACTGTTCGCCGATCTGTTCGCGCCGGGGCGATGGCTCGGGCTCGACGTCGGCAAACAGATCGAAGGTGATCGGGGTCATGACGCTGGCCGTTACAGCGCCTTGCTGACGCTGATCTCGCTGATGACATCGTCACCAGGGCCATGCAGAGCGTCCAACGCTGCCCGGGCCTCGGCTTCGGTGCCGTTTTCCAGTTGGGCAAATTCGAAGCGGCGCTCGCCGTTGAGCTTGTACTTGATGACGTATTTGGTGGTTTGGGCCATGGTCGGTTCAGCTCAGTTTCGTGGTGGAACGACGAATGATCTTGATCGAGTGGGTCAGGGTCGGCTTGCGCGTGACGCTGATGGCGCGGCGGCTGACGGTGTCGATGGTGATGTTCCAGAAGCCGGTGCTCGGGGCGGTGATGCGCGCCGGGAATGTATCGAATGCGCCGCCATGATACGTGTGGCGGCCACCATTCTTGAAGCTGCGGAAGTTGGCGTCGTTCATCAAACGGATGTTGCACGTTTGCGAGCACTGGATGACGACGATGTCGTCTTCATTGAGGTGCTCGCGCTGGTGGATAAATTTCATTGAGGCGCCTCCAGAAGGGCTTTTGCTACAAAATCAAAACGATAGCTTGGTCGATTGGCGCAGTTTATCAGCCCGGACAGGTTATTATCTGGCCGCCGGGCGTCGCTTTGGCAATAAAAGCAGATCAATGTATGAAAAAAACACGGAGCCCTGGAGAAAAGCAGCGTTTGCGCTGTCCCAGGCTCTTTGTCGGAGATTTTGTTATGAAGTGGGCTGTGTGGGTCTTGCCGATGGCATTGGCAATCAGTGGTTGTGCGAGTGTTGAGGAAATCAACGAGACGCTGCCGACCATGAACGTGATGTCGGGCAAGAAACCCCATGAATACGCGCAGTGCCTGACCGAAAAGCTGGCCGGTAGCCGTGGAGCCCTGCAAATAGAGCCGCAGGGCAAGGACGGCGTGCGAGTCATCGTCCCGCAGAAGTTTTCCTCAGGTCCGGCTGCGGTGTTCGACATTGAAGAACGTTCCAACGGCAGCGGCATCAAGCTGCACGAACGCATCTCCAATGTACCGCTGCGCCCGATGGATGTGCGCAACGCCGCCACCGCGTGCATTTCCGGCTGATACACTAGCGCCCGACAGCACCGATGCCGCCCCAGCAACGCTTGGGCGGCATCGTCATTTCTGGAGTCGAGCATGAAGCGAGAGCAGGTACGGGAGCGCCATGCAGAGGGTCAAATCTCTGCCACCCACGTGATTCAGAACCCGGCGGAACCCGCGCAATGGATCGTGTTTTTCAAGAAAAGCGCCGGGCGCAGTTATTTCCTGGTGGATGACAACGACGAAGTCGAATCCTTCACCAGCCTCGATGAGCTGATCGAGACCGTGCGCGGCCTGGGCATCAAGTTCGCCGAAATCCACATGTAGGTTTTATTTGCAGACCACCACGACGCTGCGGTTCTTGTAGTTGCCAATGTCGGCGCCGAGTGTCTTGTCTTCTTCATCGGGTGCCGGTGTGCCGTTGGTGCCGACGATTCGATAGCCGGTGCCGGCGCAGGAATCATCGGCTTTTTCATAGCATGCCGCCCAGGAGTTGGCCTCGCCGGAGCAGTCGATCGCCAGGCCTTGTTCGCCATTGTTCAGGTAAGTGGTTTCAGTGGTGGCACAGCCGCCCAGGGCCAGGAGCGCAATCAACGGCAAGAATCTGTTCATGTTTGGGGTCGTCGTCAGGGGATGGGGCTAAGCCTGTGACAGCGCCGTGAGCAAAAGGTTATAGCCAAAGGCCATGACTTTGTCACCCATTCGCAAATACTCCGAAACTACTGTGGGAAAACCACTGTGGGAGCGAGCCTGCTCGCGATTGCGGCCTGTCAGACACCCACCATGTTGGATGTCCCGGCCTTATCGCGAGCAGGCTCGCTCCCACAGGTTTATTGCCCCGCAAAAACAGCAGGGAGGCAGGTCATTCCTTATCCTTGCCCCGCCGCGCAGCAGCCGGGCGCTCAAGCTCCAGCACACTGGCCACTTCAATCGCCATTTTCTCGCTCGGGAACGGCCCGGCGATGCGTTCGCCGTTGGCGCTGTCGACCCACCACTGGCCGTCGTTCGCTTTGTTGATCAGGAAACCGTTGACGCTTTTTGCTGCCGACATCTATCTGCCTCGTTGGCTGGTTGAATCGCGCCATGATAGCGTCAAAAGGCCGCATCCGGCGCGGGCAGAAAAAACGGCTCCGACGCCAATTTCTGCTATGCCTAATGGCACGCCTGCGATCCTGCGGAACTCACGCCAACGTTCCTGCGGAACTATCGGCAGGAATATTTCTCTATGTTGACATCGGTTAGCCAGCGCGGGGCATTGTAAGGTGCACGCCGCCTGATTAGACTGCGCCGAAACTCGTACACACAGCCCTTTCAAGGACTTTTATGATCAAGAAATGCTTGTTCCCAGCAGCCGGTTACGGTACTCGCTTCCTGCCAGCGACTAAGGCCATGCCCAAGGAAATGCTGCCGGTGGTAAACAAGCCACTGATCCAGTACGGCGTTGAAGAGGCATTGGATGCCGGTTTGAACGAAATCTCCATCGTCACCGGTCGCGGCAAGCGCGCCCTGGAAGACCACTTCGACATCAGCTACGAGCTGGAAAACCAGATCAAGGGCACCGACAAGGAGAAATACCTGGTCGGCATCCGCAAGCTGCTTGACGAGTGCTCGTTCTCCTACACCCGTCAGACCGAAATGAAAGGCCTGGGCCACGCCATCCTGACCGGCCGCCCGCTGATCGGCGACGAGCCGTTCGCCGTGGTGCTGGCGGACGACCTGTGCGTCAACCTCGAAGGTGACGGCGTGCTGACCCAGATGGTCAAGCTGTACAAGCAATTCCGCTGCTCGATCGTGGCGATCCAGGAAGTCGACCCGCAGGAAACCAACAAGTACGGCGTGATTGCCGGCGAGATGATCCGCGACGACATCTACCGCGTACACAGCATGGTCGAGAAGCCAAAACCGGAAGACGCGCCATCGAACCTGGCGATCATCGGTCGCTACATCCTGACCCCGGACATCTTCGACCTGATCGAACAGACCGAGCCAGGCAAGGGCGGTGAAATCCAGATCACCGACGCCCTGATGAAGCAGGCCCAGAACGGCTGCGTCATGGCCTACAAGTTCAAGGGCAAGCGTTTCGACTGCGGCGGCGCCGAAGGCTACATCGACGCCACCAACTTCTGCTTCGAGAACTTCTACAAGACCGGCAAAGCTTACTGATAGCGCACCTCTTGTACAGAAAGCCACCTTCGGGTGGCTTTTTGCTTTTCTGCGCTTGCCCAACCAACGGCGGCGAGTATGCTGATGGGCTGCCGAGGAGATAGACAAATGGCCTTTGATTTTGACCTGTATGTAATTGGTGCCGGTTCCGGCGGTGTACGCGCGGCGCGGTTCGCGGCGGGGTTTGGCGCCAAGGTGGCTGTGGCCGAGAGCCGCTACCTGGGTGGCACCTGCGTCAACGTCGGTTGCGTGCCGAAAAAACTGCTGGTGTTCGGCGCGCACTTCGCCGAAGACTTCGAACAGTCTGCGGGCTTTGGCTGGACCCTGGGCGAGGCCGATTTCGACTGGGCGACGCTGATCGCCAACAAGGATCGCGAGATCAACCGTCTCAACGGCATCTACCGCAACCTGCTGGTCAACAGCGGCGTGACCCTGCATGAAGGCCACGCCAGCATCGTCGACCCGCACACGGTCGAGATCAACGGTGAGCGTTTCACCGCGAAAAACATCCTGATCGCCACTGGCGGCTGGCCGCAGATCCCCGAGATTCCGGGGCACGAGCATGCGATCAGTTCCAACCAGGCGTTCTTCCTCAAGACCCTGCCAAAACGCGTGCTGGTGGTGGGCGGTGGCTACATCGCCGTCGAATTCGCCGGGATCTTCCACGGCCTGGGCGCCCAGACCACCTTGCTGTACCGCGGTGACCTGTTCCTGCGCGGCTTCGACGGCTCGGTGCGCAAACACCTGCAGGAAGAACTGACCAAGCGCGGCCTGGACCTGCAATTCAACGCCGACATCGAGCGCATCGAAAAACTCGCCGACGGCAGCCTCAAGGCGACGCTCAAGGACGGTCGCGTGCTGGAGACCGACTGCGTGTTCTACGCCACCGGCCGGCGCCCGATGCTGGACAACCTCGGCCTGGAAAACACCGCGGTCAAACTCAACGACAAAGGTTTTGTCGAGGTCGACGAGCAATACCAGACCGCCGAACCGTCGATCCTCGCCCTTGGCGATGTGATCGGCCGGGTCCAACTCACCCCGGTGGCCCTGGCCGAAGGCATGGCCGTGGCGCGGCGCCTGTTCAAGCCCGAGCAGTATCGCCCGGTGGATTACAAGATGATCCCGACGGCGGTGTTCAGCCTGCCGAACATCGGCACCGTCGGCCTGACCGAGGAAGAGGCGCGGGCGGCCGGGCATGACGTGGTGATTTTCGAAAGCCGCTTCCGGCCGATGAAACTGACCCTGACCGAGTGCCAGGAACGCACGCTGATGAAGCTGGTGGTGGACGGCAAGACCGACAAGGTCCTGGGTTGCCACATGGTCGGCCCGGATGCCGGCGAAATCGTCCAGGGCCTGGCCATCGCCCTGAAAGCCGGCGCCACCAAGCGCGACTTCGACGACACCATCGGCGTACACCCGACGGCGGCGGAAGAATTCGTGACCATGCGGACCCCGGTCTAAAGAATCACTCGATCTAAACCCCCTGTGGGAGCGAGCCTGCTCGCGATGGTAGCCCAGACAACGCAGGCACTCAGACAGTCCGCGTCATCGTTAACGACCATCGCGACGGTTCGACGCCTCGACATGCTCGCTCCTACAGAAACAGAAACAGAAACAGAGCGACAATCCCACAGGCGCCGCAGATCGCCCCGTCGGAAGGCCGAGTGGAGGTTCTGCGCAGTGGGCAACCCGGCATGGATGCCGGGTTAGCCGCCCTCGGCCAAGGATGGCCGATGGCGGCAGGCCCACGGAGCAGGACCGGAGCGAGGGAACCCGGAGCGCCAGCGAAGGGCCGTACGTCAGGGGCCGGGCGTTTTGGTTACTTTGCGCCGGGCCGCGTAGGCGACAAAGTAACCCGCCGTAAGGGCGGAACCAAAAGCGGGCCGTTACCGCAGAAATGGATATGTACGCCTGTAAGGCCGCCATCGCGGGCAAGCCCGCTCCTACAGAGCCACCAAGTCACCCGCCGTAAAGGCGGAACCTTAAGTGGCCGTTACCGCAGAAAAGGATATGTACACCTGTAAGGCCGCCATCGCGGGCAAGCCCGCTCCTACAGAGCCACCACCCGCCGTAAGGGCGGAACCCAAAGCGGCCGTTACCGCAGCAACGGATATGTACACCCGTCAAACCGCCATCGCGGGCAAGCCCGCTCCCACAGAGTCACCCGCCGTAAGGGCGGAACCATTAGCGGCCGTTACCGCAGAAATGGATATGTACACCTGTAAGGCCGCCATCGCGGGCAAGCCCGCTCCTACAGAGCCACCACCCGCCGTAAGGGCGGAACCATTAGCGGCCGTTACCGCAGAAATGGATATGTACGCCTGTAAGGCCGCCATCGCAAGCAAGCCCGCTCCCACAGGGGTTGGTGGGGTGACAGACATCGGGAGCGAACATCCCTCAGATTCCTTTCTTCTATTAATAATGTCCGCTAATAGCGAAAACCGATCAGCAGCATCAGGTTTGCCAATGAGCCAAGCGCCGCCTGAGTCGGTAAAGTCATCTCCATCAACTTCTTAACCCCTGACGGAGAGTCAACGATGCCTATCATCAACAGCCAAGTTAAACCGTTCAAAGCAGACGCCTTCAAAAACGGCGACTTCGTGAAAGTCTCGGACGCTGACCTGAAAGGCAAGTGGTCTGTCGTGTTCTTCTACCCAGCCGACTTCACCTTCGTTTGCCCAACCGAGCTGGAAGACCTGGCTGACAACTACGACGCGTTCCAGAAACTGGGCGTCGAAATCTACAGCGTTTCCACCGACACTCATTTTGCCCACGCTGCCTGGCACAACACTTCGCCAGCCATTGGCAAAATCCAGTACACCATGATCGGCGACCCAACCCACGCCATCTCCCGCAACTTCGACGTGCTGATCGAAGAAGCTGGCCTGGCTGACCGTGGCACCTTCGTGATCAACCCTGAAGGCCAGATCAAAATCGTTGAACTCAACGATGGCGGCGTAGGCCGTGACGCTTCCGAACTGCTGCGCAAAATCAAGGCAGCCCAGTACGTCGCTGCTCACCCAGGCCAGGTTTGCCCAGCCAAGTGGAAAGAAGGCGAGGCCACTCTGGCTCCGTCCCTGGACCTGGTCGGCAAGATCTAAGTCAGTGACACGCTCCACAGGGCGGTTCACCGCACCTACTCAGTAAGCTGCACCGCCCAATAAAAACGCCCGGGCGAGATTCGCTCGGGCGTTTTTTTATGCAAAAAATTTGATAAAGGAAATCGCCCGTATGTTGGACGCCAATCTTAAAGCCCAGTTGAAATCGTACCTGGAACGGGTCACCCAACCGATCGAGATCGTTGCTTCGCTCGACGACGGTGCGAAATCCCAGGAAATGCTCGAACTGTTGAAAGACGTTGCCAGTCTTTCCACCCTCATTACCTTGATCGACAGCGGTGACGATGCTCGCAAGCCATCGTTCTCGATCAATCGCCCAGGCCAGGACATCAGCCTGCGGTTTGCCGGCCTGCCGATGGGCCACGAATTCACCTCGCTGGTGCTGGCCCTGCTGCAAGTCGGCGGCCACCCATCGAAGGCCAGTGTCGAAGTGATCGAACAGATCCGTTCGCTCAAAGGCGAATTCAACTTCGAGACCTACTTCTCGCTGTCCTGCCAGAACTGCCCGGACGTGGTCCAGGCGCTGAACCTGATGGCGGTGCTGAACCCGAACATCCGCCACGTCGCCATCGACGGCGCGCTGTTCCAGGCCGAAGTCGATGAGCGCAAGATCATGGCCGTGCCCAGCATCTACTTGAATGGCGAAGTGTTCGGCCAGGGTCGCATGGGCCTGGAAGAAATCCTCGCCAAGATCGACACCAGTGGTGCCGAGCGCCAGGCCGAGAAGATCAGCGCCAAGGAAGCCTTTGACGTGCTGGTGGTCGGCGGTGGCCCGGCCGGTGCTTCGGCGGCGATCTACGCGGCCCGTAAAGGCATCCGCACCGGTGTCGCGGCCGAACGTTTTGGCGGCCAGGTGCTGGACACCATGGCCATCGAGAACTTCATCTCCGTGCAGGAGACCGAAGGGCCGAAGCTGGCCAGTGCACTGGAAGAACACGTCAAGCAGTACGACGTCGACATCATGAACCTGCAACGGGCCAACGCGCTGATCCCGGCGAAGAACCCTGGCGAGTTGCACGAAGTACGCTTCGAAAGCGGCGCGAGCCTGAAAACCAAGGCGCTGATCCTGGCCACCGGCGCCCGCTGGCGCGAAATGGGCGTGCCTGGCGAGCAGGAATACAAAGCCAAGGGCGTGTGCTTCTGCCCGCACTGCGACGGTCCGCTGTTCAAGGGCAAGCGTGTGGCAGTGATCGGCGGCGGCAACTCCGGCGTCGAAGCGGCCATCGACTTGGCGGGTATCGTCAGCCACGTCACGCTGCTGGAGTTCGACAGCAAGCTGCGCGCCGATGCGGTACTGCAACGCAAGCTGTTCAGCCTGCCCAACGTCGACGTGATCACCAGCGCGCTGACCAGCGAAGTGAAGGGCGACGGTGAGAAGGTTACGGGCCTGGTGTACAAGGACCGCGATTCGGGCGAGTTCAAGACGGTCAACCTCGAAGGCATCTTCGTGCAGATCGGCTTGCTGCCTAACACCGACTGGCTCAAGGGCACCGTCGAGTTGTCGCCCCGTGGCGAGATCATCGTCGACGCCCGTGGCGAAACCTCGCTGCCGGGTGTATTCGCCGCCGGTGACGTGACCACCGTGCCGTACAAGCAGATCGTGATTGCGGTCGGCGAGGGCGCCAAGGCCTCCCTGAGCGCCTTCGACCACCTGATCCGCACCTCGGCCCCGGCGTAACGCCTGGCCTGAAACACAAAAACCCCATGAGTGATCATGGGGTTTTTTGTGTTTTGCACTTCTCTGAAACTGGGGAGTACTCACTCACTGTGGGAGCGAGCCTGCTCGCGATTGCGGTGTGTCAGCTAAATCTCAGTTTCTGACACACCGCAATCGCGAGCAGGCTCGCTCCCACAAAAGAAGGTCCCACAGGGATTTTGCGCGGGGCTTTAGAGCGGCGCAGGCTGAATGATTTCAACCCAATAGGCATCCGGGTCCTTGATGAACGCCAGGCTCTTCATGCGCCCGTCGCTCAGGCGTTTCTGGAAATCGCAGCCCAGGGCTTCGAAGCGCTCGCAGGCGGCGACGATGTCGGGTACCGAGATGCAGATGTGGCCAAAGCCGCGCGGGTCGGTGTTGCCGTTGTGGTAGGCGAAGTCCGGGTCGTTCTCGGTGCCGTGGTTGTGGGTCAGTTCGAGGATGCCCGGGATCGACTTCATCCACTCGGTGCGCGCGGCGGCATCGGCCGGGATCTGGTCCTTGTCCACCAGCGCCAGGAAGTACAGGCTGAACTCGGCTTCCGGGAAGTCGCGTTTTTCCACCAGCGAGAAACCGAGGATGCGCGTGTAGAAGTCCAGGGACTTGGTGATGTCCTTGACCCGCAGCATGGTGTGGTTGAAGACGAACTTCCGGGTGGCGCTGTCCGGCTGGGCGGTCACGCCGGGGAAAGTGTTCAATTCGTGCAGGCTCATGGGCCCTCCGTAAACAAGTGGGGCTAAACAATGGTGCCAATGATACGCAAGGGGGCTGGCATCACCAAACCCAAAGCGCAGGCTTGCCTGAGCGCGGGCTGGGGCTCAGACTTTGCGGTTCTATCCGCGAGTGCTCATTGCAATGATCCGATCCTGTCCATCGCTGTTCGTTCTGTTGGGTTTGCTGTCCGGCGTTGCCCTGGCCGATGCGCCTGTCGTCACCTGGCCTTCCGGCTGGGAAATCGAAGCGGTGCCGCAGGATGGTGCCCAGCCGCAACTGTCCCGCCAGCGGGCGGTGAAACATGATCCGGGCGGTACGCCGGTGATGGTCATGGAGTTGACCACAACCGCGGTGGACAGTGGGCATCAGGTCAATTTGCAAGGCGTGTTACTGGAGATGCGCAAGTCCGTGCAGAAGGACTTTTTCCAGGGCGGTTATCAAAGCGTGTGCAATAAGATCCACCCGGCGACGCTGAGCCGGTTAACGGCGCTGGAAACCACCTGCACGATTACCCAGAACGGCCGCCATGTGCTCTCGCAAACATTGGTCGCGGCGCTGGATGGCGATAAGGCGTATGTTTTTTCCTACGCGGGGCAGGCCGAGGCTTATAAGGCCAGCGAGGACGAAATAGCGCTGGCTCGTAACAGTCTGAAACTTTAGTTGGAGCAATTGCGTAATCCTGCAATGCGCCATGTTTAGATATCCAAAAGGATTAAGCCGAAAGTAAAACGGCGATGAAATATAGGTCGATTCAAATCATTGCATTTGTTGAGTATTCATGAAAAAGCCCCGCATCATGCAGGGCTTTTTTGTTACCGCCAGCGCTTAGCCACGCAGCCAGGAATCAACGGTGGAAGCACCGTATTGTTCCTTCCAGGCTTTCAGGCCGCGGTGGTTGCCGCCCTTGGTTTCAATCAGTTCGCCAGTGTGTGGGTTCTGATAAACCTTGACCACGCGAGCGCGGCGGGTTTTAGGTGCTGTGGCTTGACGCAGGCCGGATTTGGCCGGGTTCGGATCGAGAATGGCGATGATGTCGCCCAGGGACTTGCCGTAGGTTTTCATCAGCCCCTGGAGCTTTTCTTCGAATTCGATTTCTTTCTTGAGCCCGGCATCGTTCTTCAGGGATTCCAGCTGTTTGAGCTGTTCTTGAAGGGCCTTTTCAGCTGCACGAAATTCAGCGAGTCTGGACAATATCTTTACTCCAATAGTGTGTTTGGCTGATACCAACCGCAAACAAAGCTATAAGCCAAGAGCCTTGAAGCGACTCGGTGACAAGTGGCTCACCTGCCAATCTAGCGCAGGCATGAAAAATTGTAGTAGTTAATGCTCAAAGAGTAAATCCTGACTTTTTCTTCATGTAACAAGATTGGCCGTTTAGATTCAAATTGGTGCGCGATATGGTTGTTTCGTCGCATGAATTGGCGAGTTAATGAAGAGTTAATGCTCTAATGAAGTCCGCCCCCGGCATCGGCTTGCCGAACAGATAACCTTGCAGGAAGTTAACGCCGTGGGCGCTCAGATAATCACTCTGTTCGGTGGTTTCCACCCCTTCGGCGACGATGCCCAGGTCGAGTTTCACCGAGAGTTCGATGATGCTGTCCAGAATGTGCCGGGACAGGGCGTCGGCGCCGATCATGGCGACGAAACTCTGGTCGATCTTGAGGAAATCGACATTGAACTGGCGCAAGTAACCCAGGCTGGAATGGCCGGTACCGAAGTCGTCGATGGCGATCTTCACGCCCAGAGCATGCAGTTGCTCGAACAATTGCAGGGTCACCGGCGCAGGTTCGATGAGCTCGCGCTCGGTCAACTCCAGCACCAAATGAATGGAGCCGGGCGCAAAGGCGCTCAGGAAGGTCCGGCAATCGTCCACCAGTTCCAGGTTCTTGCAGTGGCTGGCGGTAATGTTGATACCGATATGGAAGGGTTCATCGAAGGACGCGGAGACCGGCCCCAGCAATTTTGCCGTTTGCTGCATCAGCGAGCGGGTCATCGGCACGATCAGGCCGGAATGCTCGGCAAACGGAATGAACAGGTCGGGCCGCACCAGGCCTTCCTTCGGATGATTCCAGCGCATCAGCACCTCGGCGCCGGACCACTGTTTGTTCGTGCCGTGCACCACCGGCTGGAAATACGCAACGAACTCCTCGGCATCCAGTGCCCGAAGCAGTTCATGGCTGGGCGACGACGAGCGCTTTTGCAGAACATGCCCGATCAGTGCGGACACCGCGCCAAAGAAGATCAACAGGCTGAACAGTGCCGGGTACTCGCTGCGCATGTAGCGCCAGGTTTCACCTTCGGCAAAGCCGGCGGCGACCGTGAAGTCATACCGCGTGGACGTCAGTTTGCTCTCGGCCACGGGCAAGGCGGGCAGGGCGGCCACGTGGACCTTGCCGTCAGCGGATAGCCAGTTGGGGCCGACACGCAGCAACAGCAGGGTCTGGCGACCGATCAGGCGCAGCACATTGCTCAGGTGATACCCGTCCAGGGTGGTCAACGCCCCCTGTTTGCCGTCGCTGAGCCGATACACCAGCAACGCGCTGTCGGGGGTGACCGGGTTGCCATTCATCAGCCATAAGGTGCCCTGGGTGTAATCGCCGGCGTTGACCTTCTCCTGATAGTCACCAAACAGCGAGCTGCAATAGAGGTTGTCTTCCCACACCAGGTTGGTCGAGCGCACGAACGGCCGCCGGGTGACCTGTTCGCGTAACGCCAGCTTGACCGCGTCGCAAGGCTGGCCAGCCAGCGGTAGCAATTCGCGCGCCGCCTGGGCGGTGTTATCGAGCATCAGTTCGAATTGGCGGATGGCTTCTTCAGCGGTCAGACGGGTGTCGTGCTCCAGCGTGCGTTGTGCCTGCAGGTAAAGAATGACGCCGCCCAGGACGATCGGCAGCAGGCCACAGAATACGGTGACCAGCAAACGAATGCGGCGGCTGCGGCGGGCTTTGATGATCAGTGGCATTCGGGAAACCTGTGAAGAGGGATGTGGCGCTCAAATGCGGGTCGGGCAACGGCAGGGCCTCCCAGGAAGCGTGGGTTACCGGCCATGATAGTTGGGGTCGGGCGCGAATGGAGCCTGTCAGTCATATCCGGCTGTTTCCGGCGCTGATTTCTCCTGCAACAAACCTCTTGCACGCGCGTCGAAAAAGGGCTTCTGATAAGGGCGGAGCGACAGGAAGCGGACAAACCGTTTTACGCTGTGTAGAATCGGTTTACGCATACAATAATAATCCTGCTGGCAGCAGACGCCTTGCCTGCCAGCGCCTTGGGTCGACGATGAAGAGTTTCGGGTTTCAACTGATCTATGGTGACTTCCTCGCCCGCAGCGTGCGGGGCATCTCCTGCGCGCCACCCGGCGGCCTCAGCTTTTTCAGCCACTGACGATCGTTAATTGAAAAGCATGATGAGGCGCCAACCATGGCAGATCTATACGAAAACCCAATGGGCCTGATGGGCTTCGAGTTCATCGAATTCGCATCGCCAACGCCCAACACCCTGGAGCCGATCTTCGAGATCATGGGCTTCACCAAGGTCGCGACCCACCGTTCCAAGGACGTGCACCTGTATCGCCAGGGCGCGATCAATCTGATCCTCAACAACGAGCCGCACAGCGTGGCCTCGTACTTTGCCGCCGAGCACGGGCCGTCGGTGTGCGGCATGGCATTTCGCGTCAAGGACTCGCAGAAGGCCTACAAGCGCGCACTGGAACTCGGCGCGCAGCCGATCCACATCGAAACCGGGCCGATGGAACTGCACCTGCCGGCGATCAAGGGCATTGGCGGTGCGCCGCTGTACCTGATCGACCGTTTCGGCGAAGGCAGCTCGATCTATGACATCGACTTCGTCTACCTCGAAGGCGTCGACCGTAACCCGGTGGGCGCGGGCCTGAAAATCATCGACCACCTGACCCACAACGTCTATCGCGGGCGCATGGCGTACTGGGCGAATTTCTACGAGAAGCTGTTCAACTTCCGCGAAATCCGCTACTTCGACATCAAGGGCGAATACACCGGCCTGACGTCCAAGGCGATGACCGCACCGGACGGCATGATCCGCATTCCGCTCAACGAAGAGTCGTCCAAGGGCGCCGGGCAGATCGAAGAGTTCCTGATGCAGTTCAACGGCGAAGGCATCCAGCACGTGGCGTTCCTCACCGACGACCTGGTCGGCACCTGGGACCGCCTGAAGAAGATCGGCATGCGCTTCATGACCGCACCGCCCGACACCTACTACGAAATGCTCGAAGGTCGCCTGCCGAATCACGGCGAACCGGTGAACGAACTGCAATCGCGGGGCATCCTGCTCGACGGCTCTTCCGAGGCCGGCGACAAGCGCCTGCTGTTGCAGATCTTCTCGGAAACCCTGATGGGGCCGGTGTTCTTCGAATTCATCCAGCGCAAGGGCGATGACGGTTTCGGCGAGGGCAACTTCAAGGCGCTGTTCGAGTCGATCGAGCGTGATCAGATTCGGCGTGGGGTGTTGAACGCCGAGTAATGAATGAGTAACTGTGGGAGCGGGCTTGCTCGCGATGGCGGAGTATCAGTCAACAGTGTTTTGACAGACCCACCGCCATCGCGAGCAGGCTCGCTCCCACAATGATTTCTCCAGCAATGATCTTGAGTGTCAGTCAAGGCCTGCGCTGTCGCATCAAATGCTTGAACCCCTCGAACACCAGCACCAGCACCGCCATCCAGATCGGGATGTAGGTCAGCCATTCCCCAGGCTTGATGCTTTCCCCCAGCAGCAACGCCACACCCAGCAGCAATACCGGCTCCACATAACTGAGCAGGCCGAACAGGCTGAACGGCAGCAGGCGGCTGGCGATGATGTAGACCACCAGCGCCGAGGCGCTGATCAGCCCGAGCAGCGGGATCAGCCACATCAGGGCCGGGGCCTGGTCGAACACGCCGAAACCGTTGGCGCCGCCGTGCACGAACCACCAGGCGACGGGCAGCATGATGGCCATGTCCAGCCACAGACCGCCAAGGTTGTCGGATTTCAGCCATTTGCGCAGCACGAAATACAGCGGGTAGCCGACCACCACCACCAGCGTGGCCCAGGAGAAGCCGCCGACCTGATACAGCTCATTGGCCACACCGAGGCTAGCGAAGAACACCGCGACTTTTTGCAGGTACGACAGGCGTTCGCCATAGGCGATGCGCCCGGTCAGCACCATGGCCAGCGGCAACAGGAAGTAGCCCAGCGACACATCCAGGCTGTAGCCGTTGAGCGGTGCCCACATGAACAGCCACAGCTGCACGCCAAGCAGGGCGGCGGAAACGATCAGGCAGGCGATCAGCTTCGGGTCGGCGGCCACGCGTCGCACGATCTCCACGGCACGTTTCCACTCGCCGGAAAGCAGGATGAACAAGGTCATGCACGGCGCGGTCAGCAGCATGCGCCAGCCGAAAATCTCCACACCATTCAATGGGGTGAGCAGTGAGGTGTAGTAATACATGACGGCAAACAGCACCGAGGCTGAAACCGATAGAGCGATACCTTTAGACAAACTGTCCTCGCGAAGTCGAGCGTTGAACGGGGTGCGGAGGATACGCGGTTTTTGTTGTGAATATTGGCCGAGTGATCAAAATCCACAACACTTCAAAGCCTAGCCCAAATTACTGTAGGAGCGAGCTTGCTCGCGATGGCAGTGTGTCAGACACATCAAGGCTGACTGGTACACCGCCATCGTGGGCAAGCCCGCTCCTACAGGGATCACCGAGCCCTACGCCCCGAAACAAAATGCCCGACATCATTGAACCCCGGTGTCGAGGCATGCCCCGGTGTCACCAGCGAGTCGATGAACGCTTCGTCCTCGGCGGTGATCTTCACCGCCTGCGCCTTGGTGTAGGCGTCCCATTGTTCCTCGGTGCGCGGCCCGACGATGGCCGAGGTGACGGCGCTGTTGTTGAGCACCCAGGCAATCGCGAACTCGACGATGCCCACGCCGCGCTCCTGGGTGTATTGCTGGATCTGCTGGGCGATGCGCAGGGATTCGACGCGCCATTCGACTTCCAGGATGCGCTTGTCGGCACGGCCGGCGCGGCTGTTGGCGTCGGGTTTGGCGTCCGGGGCGTATTTGCCGCTGAGCACGCCACGGGCCAGCGGGCTGAAGGGCACCACGCCCAGGCCGTAGTTCTGCGCGGCGGTGATCTGCTCGGGCTCGGCCTGGCGGTTGACGATGTTGTACAGCGGCTGGCTGATCACCGGGCGGTCGACCCCCAGTTGATCGGCCAGGCGGATCACCTCGGCAATGCGCCAGCCACGGTAGTTCGACAGGCCCCAGTAACGCACCTTGCCCTGGCGGATCAGGTCGCCCATCGCCGATACCGTGACCGCAAGCGGTGTGTTGTGGTCCTCGCGGTGCAGGTAATAGATGTCCAGATAGTCCGTGCCCAGGCGCGTCAGGCTGGCGTCGATGCCGTTGAACAGGTGCTTGCGGCTCAGCCCTGAACGATTGGGTACGCCATCGGCCGGACCGAAACCGACCTTGGTGGCGAGCACCCACTGGTGACGGTTGGCGGCAATCGCTTCGCCGACGATTTCCTCGGAGCGCCCGCCTGTGTAGACGTCGGCGGTGTCGATGAAATTGATGCCCTGGTCCCAGGCCTTGTCGATGATCCGCAGGGAATCCTCGGTGCTGGTCTGCTCGCCAAACATCATGGTGCCCAGGGTCAGGGTGGACACCTGCAAACCGGAATGACCCAACGTGCGATAGCTCATGCTGAATTCCTTTTGCCAGTGGGAAAGCTTCAATCAAATACCAGAATTTTCCCGCGTGGCAAACGGTATCGGTTGCGGTAACGTGGATCTCCCCGCGCTTGCAAGGATTCTTGAATGTTCGAACTCGATCACGACCTGGCCCAGGACATCGTTGACCGGGCCATGGCCATCCTGCCGTACAACGTCAACGTCATGGACAGTCAGGGGCTGATCCTCGGCAGCGGTGAAGCGGGAAGGGTCAACACCCGGCACGAAGGTGCGCAACTGGTGCTGGCCAACCAGCGGGTGGTGGAGATCGACGCGCAGACGGCCATGCACCTCAAGGGGGTGCAACCGGGGATCAACCTGCCGCTGTGGCTCGACCAGCGCCTGATCGGGGTGCTGGGCATCACCGGCGAACCCGAACAATTGCGCACCTACGCCGAACTGGTGCGCATGACTGCCGAGATGCTGGTGGCCCAGCGCAATCAGCAGAGCGACCAGCAATGGCGGCGTCAACGCTGCGATGACCTGCTGGCGTTGCTGTTGAGCGAGGCCGGCGATGCGCCGCGGCTGATCGACGAAGCGCAGCAGATGGGCCTGAAGCCGCAACTGGCGCGGGTGCCGTACCTGTTCGAACTGGGGGCGGGACAAACCGTCGAGGCGCTGGGGGCCTGGTTGAGCGCGCGTTACCCGGACAGCTGGTGCGTGAGTGCGTCCGCATCGTCGTTGCTGTGGTGCCGGGCGGCGAGCCTGACGGTGGACAACGAGCGGCTGCTGGAGAAACTCGACAAGCAGGGCGGGAACATTCTGCGCATGGCCGTGGGCGCGCCGGCGGAGGGGCTGGCGAGCCTGCGCCGCGGCTGCCAACGGGTCGCTGACCTGCTGGCCTACGGCCGCGATGTGCAACCCCGAACCCGGGAGCTGAGCCTTTCGCGCTATCGCCTGCCGGTGTTGCTGTGGCGTCATCGCGATGACGATGCCCTGGATGAACTGCTCAAGCCGCTGCGCGAGCTGATCGCCCGCGATGGCAACGGCCAGTTGCTGGCGACCTTGCGTAGCTGGTGCGAGCACGACGGCCAGAGCCAGGCCTGCGCTGATGCACTGGGCATCCACCGTAACAGCCTGCGTTATCGGATGGAGCGGGTGGCCGAGATCAGCGGGGTCGATCCTTTGCGGTTGGAGGGGATGCTCGTGTTGTATTTGGGGGTGCAGTTACTGCCCGAAAATTGAGGTGTCCTTTCGGCCGCCATCGCGAGCAAGGCTCGCTCCTACAGGGGGCAGCGGCGCTCACAAACCTGTAGGAGCGGGCTTGCCCGCGATGACGGCGCCACGGTCACCATCCATCCCCCTTTGTAAAAATGAACAATAAACACCACCGCCTCTTGTGCGCCGCAACGGCGTAATCCGCCAGGGCGACTGGCAGCATGAAGACCTGAAAACAGGAGAATCCCCATGAAGATCGTCATCGCCCCCGACTCGTTCAAGGACAGCCTCAGTGCCCAGGGTGTCGCCGACGCTATTGCCCAGGGCCTGGCGCAGGTCTGGCCCGATGCGCAACTGGTCAAATGCCCGATGGCCGACGGCGGCGAAGGCACGGTCGAGTCGATCCTGGCCGCCTGCGAGGGCCAGTTGCGCCGCACCCAGGTGCGCGGGCCGCTGGGCAAACCGGTCGATGCTGCGTGGGGCTGGCTGCCCGAGAGCCACACGGCGATCATCGAAATGGCTGAAGCCAGCGGGCTGCAACTGGTCGCCACCGACCAGCGCGACGCCTGCATCAGCAGCACTTATGGCACTGGCGAGTTGATCCGCGCGGCGCTGGATGCCGGCGCGCAGCGGGTGATCCTGGCGATTGGCGGTAGCGCCACCAACGATGGCGGCGCCGGGGCGGTGCAGGCGCTGGGGGCGAAGTTGCTCGATGCCCAGGGCCAGAGCCTGGCACCGGGTGGCCTGGCGCTGGCGCAACTGGCGCGCATCGACCTTGGCCAACTCGACCCACGTCTGGCCGCCGTGCGCTTCGACATCGCCGCCGACGTCAACAACCCGCTGTGCGGCCCCCATGGCGCCTCGGCGATTTTCGGCCCGCAGAAAGGCGCGTCGCCACAGCAGGTCGAGCAACTGGACCGCGCGCTGGGGCACTTTGCCGACCATTGCGCGCAGGTGCTCGACAAGGATGTGCGCGATGAACCGGGCAGCGGCGCGGCGGGCGGCCTGGGCTTTGCCGCCAAGGCCTTCCTCGGCGCGCAGTTCCAGGCCGGGGTCGAGGTGGTGGCGGAGCTGGTGGGTCTTGCCGAGGCGGTGAAAGGCGCAAGCCTGGTGATCACCGGCGAAGGCCGTTTCGATGCACAGACCCTGCGCGGCAAGACCCCGTTCGGCGTGGCGCGTATCGCCCGGCAGCAGGGCGTACCGGTGATCGTGATCGCCGGCACCCTCGGCGAGGGTTACCAGGCGTTGTACGAACACGGCATCGACGCTGCGTTCGCCCTGACCAGCGGCCCGATGACCCTGCAACAGGCGTGCAGCGAAGCACCACGCCTGTTGCAGGAACGGGCAAGCGACATCGCCCGGGTTTGGCGGATGGCCAGCCAATCCTGATCCCCGCGCGCGCCCCTGTGGGAGCGAGCCTGCTCGCGATAAATGTCAAAGATAGCTCGGTCAACCTGACACCCCGCAGTGCCTGCGCATTCATCGCGAGCAGGCTCGCTCCCACAGGTGGCACACCGTACCTGCAGGAGCGAGCAGGGACGTTCGTACCATGTCGAAGTGCAGTGTTTCATGGGTGAAACACTCGTAACTCGTTGAAATATATTTCGCAAATCCCCGCAAAAAATCTCAAGCCCCGCCGATATAGAAATCAGGCGCACCCCAGTCGTGCCCAACCAGAAAGCAAGGATGCTCGAAGCCACACTCACCCCCGAGTATCGTCCTATGTCCTTGCGTAATCTGAACATCGCACCACGAGCCTTCCTGGGATTTGCCTTCATCGCCTTGCTGGTGATTGTGCTGGGCGTGTTTGCGGTCAACCGCATGTCGGTCATCCGCCAGGCCTCCATTGACATGGGCAATACCCAGCTGCCGAGTGTCGGTTACCTGGGCAACATCACCGAGAACGTCCTGCGCATGCGCATTCTGTCGTTCCGCATTCTGGTCAACCGCGAGCCGGCCAGCCTGCAGGAAGCCGACGCGCGCATCGGTGTGCTCAGCGACAAGGTGCGCAAGGCGCAGGCCAATTATGCGGCGTTGCCGATGGGGCCGAGTGAAGCGGCGCTGTACAAGGAATTCAGCACGACGCTGGACAACTACATGCAAGCCCAGCGCGAGATGGTCGACCTGTCGCGCCAGAACAAGGTCGATGAGTTGCGCACCCTGATCAACACCCGGATCAAGGACGGCACCGACCTCATGGGCGAGCAGCTCAACAAGCTGGTGGCGTTCAACGCCGAAGGCGCGAAAGCCGCCGGGGTGACCGCTGCCAACAACTACAGCGGTGCCATCAACGGCATCATCGCGGTGGCGGTGCTCGCGGCGGTGATGACCGTGCTGCTGGCCTGGCTGCTGACCCGCAGCATCGTCACGCCGCTGGCCCGCGCGGTGCAGGCGGCCGAAACCATTGCCGGTGGCAACCTGACCAAAGCCGTCGAAGTCGATGGCAAGGACGAGCCGGCCCGTCTGCTCAGCGCCTTGTCCACCATGCAGGGCAACCTGCGCAAGACCATTGAGCAAATTGCCGGTTCCGCCACGCAACTGGGCGCCGCTGCCGAAGAACTGAGCGCGGTGACCGAAGAAGCGTCGCGCGGCATGCAACAGCAGAATGACGAAATCGAACAGGCCGCCACGGCGGTCAATGAAATGACCGCCGCGGTGGAAGAGGTGGCGCGCAACGCGGTGTCGACCTCCGAAGCGTCGAACCAGTCGACCCAGGCCGCGCGCGAAGGCCGTGACCGTGTGGTGGAAACCGTTGACGCGATCCAGACCATGACCCACGACGTGCAGAACACCTCGCTGATGATCGAAGGCCTGGCGGAGCAGGGTCGGGACATCGGCAAGGTGCTGGACGTGATCCGCGCCATCGCCGAACAGACCAACCTGCTGGCGCTGAACGCCGCCATCGAAGCCGCCCGTGCCGGTGAAGCCGGGCGTGGGTTTGCCGTGGTGGCCGACGAGGTGCGGGCGCTGGCCCATCGCACCGCGCAGTCGACCCAGGAAATCGAGAAGATGGTCGCCGGCATCCAGAACGGCACGGGCGAAGCGGTGTCGTCGATGCAGCAGAGCAACCAGCGCACTCAAAGCACCCTGGAAATGGCCCGTGCCGCCGGGATTGCCCTGGAGCAGATCACCCAGTCGATCCACCAGATCAACGAACGCAACCTGGTGATCGCCAGCGCCTCGGAAGAACAGGCGCAGGTGTCCCGCGAGGTGGACCGCAACCTGGTGAACATCCGCGACCTGGCCACCCAGTCCGCCGCCGGCGCCAACCAGACCAGCGCCGCCACCCACGAACTGTCACGCCTGGCCGTGGACTTGAACGCAATGGTGGCACGCTTCGTCATCTGATCACCGCGAACGGCGTGGGCCCACTGGCGGGTTTGCAGATTTGAGATAGGGTTGAGGCAAGGAGACACCGCGCGAAAGGAGGCCCCATGCGCTACTCAGCCCTGACTCAACGAATTGCCGGCGACGGCGCGGCGGCCTGGCGGATTCACGATCGAGCGCTGCAACTGCGCGAGCAGGGCGTCGATGTGTTGCTGCTGTCGATTGGCGATCCGGATTTCGACACGCCCAGGCCCATCGTCCGCGCTGCCATCGACAGTCTGGAAGCGGGCGACACCCATTACCCACCCGTGCGGGGCACCGCGGGGCTGCGCGACAGCATCGCCCGCCGCCATCGCCAGCACAGCGGCCAGGAGGTGAGCGCCGAGCATGTCATCGTCATGCCTGGCGCCCAGTGCGCGGTGTACTCCGTGGCGCAGTGCCTGCTCGATCCTGGTGATGAAGTGATCGTCGCCGAACCGATGTACGTGACTTACGAAGGCGTGTTCGGCGCCATCGGCGCCAGGGTCTTGCCCGTGCCGGTGCGCCCGGACAACGGCTTTCGGGTCGACCCCGCCCAGGTGGCGGCGCTGATCACGCCGCGGACACGCGCCATCCTGCTCAACAGCCCGAACAACCCTTCCGGCGCCAGCCTGCCGTTGCTGGTCTGGCAGGAACTGGCGTCGCTGTGTGTGCGGCACGACTTGTGGTTGATCAGTGACGAGGTCTACAGCGATCTGCTGTACGAGGGCGAGCACATCAGCCCGGCCAGCCTGCCCGGCATGGCCGAGCGCACGGCGACCATCAACAGCCTGTCCAAGTCCCACGCCATGAGCGGCTGGCGGGTCGGCTGGGTGATCGGGCCGAAACGTCTGGCCGACCACCTGGAACATTTGTCCCTGTGCATGTTGTTCGGCATTCCCGAGTTCATCCAGAACGCCGCGCAGCGGGCGCTGGACGAGGAGCTGCCGGAAGTGGCGATGATGCGCGAGGAGTATCGCCAGCGCCGTGACCTGGTGTGCACGCGCCTGAATGGATGTCCCGGGCTGCGGGCGATTCGGCCGGATGGCGGCATGTTCGTGATGGTGGACGTGCGCCAGACCGGCTTGACCGCCCAGCAATTCGCCGAACGGCTGCTGGAGGGTTACGGTGTTTCGGTGCTGGCAGGCGAAGCCTTCGGGCCCAGCGCAGCCGGGCATATTCGCCTCGGCCTGGTGGTGGGGCAGGTGCAACTGGCGGATGCCTGTCGGCGGATTGCGTTGTGTGCGATGGATATGCTCGAGGGGCGGCGGGCCTGAGGGTTTTGTGGTGGCTGTTCCGGCCCCATCGCGAGCAGGCTCGCTCCCACATTTGGATCTGTGAACACCAACCCACTGTGGGAGCGAGCCTGCTCGCGATGAGGCCCGCCAGAACAACAAACAACTTTCAGAGCACACTCAACCAGGCCGACCCCAACAGCAACAACGCCATGCACCGATTGAACCGCTGCACCGCACGCGGCGAACGCAACCAGCGCACCGAACCCGCCCCCAGCAACGCCCAGACCCCAAGGCACGGCAGGGAAATCAGAAAAAACGCCAGCGACAACACCAACACATGCCCCAGGCGTTCTTCCCCGGCACCGGCGAACACACTGACCACCGCCAGCGCCATCATCCAGGTTTTCGGGTTGATCAGTTGCAGGCTCGCCGCGCCCACCAGGCCCAACCGGCCGTTGGGGTCCGGGGCGTCCAGGGCCTCGGCGGGGGCGCTGAAGATCTGCCAGGCCAGGTAGCTCAGCCAGGCGACGCCGATCCACTGCATCGCGCTTTGCACGGTGGGCATTGTGGTCAACGTCGAACCCGCTCCGGTCCCCACCAACAACACGATCGTCGCGGCGCTGGCGCAGGCACCGAAGATGATCGGCAGCGCCGCGCCCAGGCCGTACCGCGCGCTGTTGCTCAGCACCAGGATGTTGGTCGGGCCAGGGGTGATCGAGGCCACGAAGGCAAACAGCAAAAAGGGCAGCAAGGTCGGGAAGGAAGTGAACATCGCGGGCAACTCCGGTGAAGATCATTGCAACCGATCTTCACAAGCCCAGCGCTCAACTGTCTGGAAGATTTGAGCAGCGCTTGCGGTACAGCGCCGGTGTCAGGCCGTAGGCGCGCACGAACCAGCGGCCCAGATGGCTCTGGTCGGCGAAGCCCAGGGCCATGGCCACCGTGGCCGGTTGTTCGCCACGGGCGAGCATGCGCCGGGCGCTGGCCAGGCGCAGTTGCACCAGGTAGGCGTGGGGCGCGATGCCGAAGGCGGCCTTGAATGCGCGGGTCAGGCGAAAGCGATCAACGCCGGTGGCGAGGGCCAGTTGGTCGAGGCCGATGTCTTCGTGGGCATGGGCGTGCAAGTACTCGCGTGCCTTGAGCGCCACCTGCGGCAGGCGCGGGTCGTCGCCATAACGGGCGCGCCAGTGCAGGTGCGTGGTCAGGCGTTCGAGCAAGCCGTCGAGGGCAGTCTGGCGGACGATCTTCAACTCGCCATGGTGCAGGGTTTCAAACGCCAGCACGGTGGCGCGGGCCAGCGCCGGGTCGGTGCTCAGGGTGTGGGCGAAGCCGAGTTCGCCGTGGTCGGGGGCCTTGTCGAACATCGCGCTGACCTCGCGGGTCAGCCACTGCGGGTCGAGGTACAGCATGCGGTAGGTGAAGCCGTCGGCGGTGGGCGCTTCGCCGTCGTGGATGTCACCGGGTTCAAGCAGGAATACCTTGCCCGGCGTGCTCTGGTGTTTCGTGCGCCGGCAATTGAACTGCTGTACGCCTTGCTCGGTGACGCCCACCAGGTAACTGTCGTGCCAGTGCGGGTCGTAGGCGTGGCCCTCGAAGTGCGCGCGCGCGTCTCGATGCCGGTGTCGGCATCCTGGGCCAGGTCGATCCAGTCGTGGCTTGTCATGCGGCACCTGTGGGACGGATTGCCCGGTCATTTAAGCGCAGCAGCGCGCCGGATGCCTAGAACGTTTGTGCAGCTCTTCAGTTGACCAGCCCGGCGGCAATGTTGATGGAAAACCCCAGGATCGCGGTGTTGAACAGAAAACCGATCAGCGATTGCGCCAGCACGATCTTGCGCAGCTCCCGCGTGGCCACGCCGACGTCGGAGGTCTGCACCGCCACGCTGATGGTGAACGAGAAATACAAAAAGTCCCAGTAATTGGGCGTGCTCAGGCCCTCGGCGAAACGCAGGGCCGGGTCCTTGCCAGTGCAGGTGTAGAACAGGCGCGCATAGTGCACGCTGAAAATCACCCCGATCAGCAGCCATGAACCGATCACCGTCAGCGCGGTGAAGCCGTAGTGCAGCAGCCGGGGGGCGGTGGCCAGTTCCTTGCTGCCGGCCAGTTCGAAAGCGATGGTGGCGAGGCTGGCGATGGCCGCGATGCACACCAGCAACAGCACCAGCCCGGCATTCTCGTCCTCGACCTCGGCAATGCGCTTGACGTCCGGCGCCTTGGCCCGGGTGGCGAGCCAGAACATCAACAGCAGATAGGTCCAGACCCCGGCGTTCCAACCGATGAGGATTTTACTGATGATCGAGTCGCTTGGCGCCAGGATGCCCACCGCCACGCCCAAGGTGGCAGCGGCAGACAGGCGCGGGTGGGTGCGGGCGAGGAAGGGCATGGGGGCTCGGGGGTGGGGGAGATGTGGATACCTTAGCACCCAGGGACCTATAAGGTGCTCTGCTCTTTGTGGGAGCGAGCCTGCTCGCGATGAGGCCGGCTGATTCAGCATCAATGGCGACAGTTACGCCGCCATCGCGAGCAGGCTCGCTCCCACAGAGGCAGGAGTGAGGTCAGGGGAGTAGGAGTCAGGTCTTTTTACGCCCCCGCACCACCTTCATCACCACCACAAAAAACACCGGCACGAACACCACCGCCAACGTCGCGGTGATCATCCCGCCGATCACCCCGGTGCCGATGGCCTGCTGGCTCGCGGAGCTTGCGCCAGTGGCGATGGCCAGCGGCACCACGCCGAGGATGAACGCCAGCGAAGTCATGACGATCGGGCGCAGGCGCAGGCGGGCCGCTTGCAGGGTTGCGTCGATCAGGTCGTGACCCTGGTCGTACAGGCTCTTGGCGAACTCGATGATCAGGATCGCGTTCTTCGCCGACAGGCCGATGATGGTGATCAGCCCGACCTTGAAGAACACGTCGTTGGGCATGCCGCGCAAGGTCACCGCCAGTACCGCACCGAGGACGCCCAGCGGCACCACCAGCAGCACCGACGTGGGGATCGACCAGCTCTCGTACAGCGCCGCCAGGCACAGGAACACGATCAGCAACGACAGGCCGAGCAGGATCGGCGCCTGGCTGCCGGACAAGCGTTCCTGCAACGACAGCCCGGTCCATTCCTGGCCCAGCCCCGCAGGGCCCAGCGCCACCAGCCGTTCGATCTCGGCCATGGCTTCACCGGTGCTGTGCCCAGGTGTGGGCTCGCCGGAAATGGCGATGGCCGGGTAGCCGTTGTAGCGGGTCAATTGCGCCGGGCCTTGGGTCCATTTAGCTTGGACGAACGCCGACAGCGGGACCATTTTCCCGTCGCTGTTGCGCACGTGCATCTTCAGCAGGTCATCGACCTGGCTGCGTTGATCGCCTTCGGCCTGCACCACCACCCGTTGCATCCGCCCCTGGTTGGGGAAGTCGTTGATGTACGCCGAACCGACCGCCGTGGACAACACGTTGCCGACGTCGGCGAACGACACACCCAACGCGTTGGCCTGCTTGCGGTCGACGATCAACTGCACCTGCGGCGCTTCGGCCAGGGCGCTTTCGCGGACGTTCATCAGGATCGGGCTTTTCTCGGCGGCCGCCAGCAGCTCGCTGCGCGCCTGCATCAGCGTGGCATAACCCAGACCGCCACGGTCCTGCAGGCGGAATTCGAAACCGCTGGAGGTGCCGAGGCCGTCCACCGGTGGCGGCAGCACGGCAAAGGCCATGGCGTCCTTGATGCCGCTCAGGGCCATGTTGGCGCGGTCGGCGATCGAGGCGGCCGAGTCATCGCTGCCCCGTGCCGACCAGTCCTTGAGCGTGGTGAAGGCCAGCGCCGCGTTCTGCCCGCTGCCGGAGAAGCTGAAACCGAGGATCACCGTGCTGTCGCCCACGCCGGGTTCACCGGCGTTATGCGCTTCGATCTGCTCGACCACCTGCACCGTGCGGTTCTTGCTGGCGCCGGGTGGCAACTGGATGTCGGTGATGGTGTAGCCCTGGTCTTCGGTCGGCAGAAACGACGACGGCAGGCGGCTGAAGCACAGGCCCAGGCCCACCAGCAGTACGCCGTAGATCAACAGGTAGCGACCGCTGCGTTTCAGCGCATGGGCAACCCAGCCCTGATAACCCTCGGTCATTTGCTCGAACTTGCGATTGAACCAGCCGAAGAAACCGCCCTTGGCGTGATGCTCGCCCTGGGCAATCGGCTTGAGCAGGGTGGCGCACAACGCCGGCGTCAGGGTCAAGGCAAGGAACGCCGAGAACAGGATCGAAGTGGCCATGGACAACGAGAACTGCCGATAGATTACCCCGACCGAACCCTGCATGAACGCCATCGGAATGAACACCGCCACCAGCACCAGGGTGATGCCGATGATCGCCCCGGTGATCTGCTGCATCGCCTTGCGGGTCGCTTCCTTGGGCGACAGGCCCTCGCTGACCATGATCCGCTCGACGTTCTCCACCACCACGATGGCGTCGTCCACCAGGATGCCGATGGCCAGCACCATGCCGAACATGGTCAGCACGTTGATCGAATAACCCAGCGCCAGCATGGTGGCGAAGGTGCCCATCAGCGCCACCGGCACCACCAGGGTCGGGATCAGCGTGTAGCGGATGTTCTGCAGGAATAAAAACATCACCGCGAACACCAGCACCATGGCTTCGAGCAGGGTGTAGACCACCTTGGTGATCGACACCTTGACGAACGGCGAGGTGTCGTACGGGATCTTGTACTCGACGTTGGCCGGGAAGTAGCGCGACAGCTCGTCCATCTTCGCCCGCACCAGGGTCGCGGTGCTCAGCGCGTTGGCGCCAGGCGACAACTGCACGCCGACGGCGGTGGACGGCTTGCCGTTCAGGCGCGTGCCGAACTGGTATTCCTGGCTGCCGATCTCGACCCGCGCCACATCGCCGATGCGTACGGTGGAGCCGTCGGGGTTGGCCTTGAGCACGATGTCGGCGAACTCTTCCGGGGTCGAGAGCTGGCCCTTGACCAGGATGGTCGCGGTGATTTCCTGGGTGGTGCGGGTCGGCAGGTCGCCGATGCTGCCCGCCGAGACCTGGGCGTTCTGCGCGACGATGGCGGCGTTGACGTCCGCCGGGGTCAGGTTGAAGCCGATCAGCTTCTGCGGGTCGATCCAGATGCGCATGGCCCGTTCGGCGCCATACAGCTGGGCCTTGCCGACCCCGTCCAGGCGCTTGATCTCGTTCATCACGTTGCGCGCCAGGTAATCGCTGAGCGCCACGTCGTCGAGCTTGCCGTCGGTGGAGGTGAGGGTGATCAGCAGCAGGAAACCGGCGGAGACTTTCTCCACCTGCAAACCCTGCTGGTTGACGGCTTGCGGCAGGCGTGACTCGACGACCTTGAGGCGGTTCTGCACATCGACCTGGGCCAGTTCCGGGTTGGTGCCCGGCTGGAACGTCGCCTTGATCGTGGCGCTGCCCAGGCTGCTCTGCGACTCGAAGTACAGCAGGTGGTCGGCGCCGTTGAGTTCTTCCTCGATCAGGCTGACCACGCTCTCGTCCACGGTCTGCGCCGAGGCACCGGGGTACACCGCGTAGATTTCGACCTGCGGCGGCGCGACATCGGGGTACTGCGCCACCGGCAATTGGGGGATGGCCAGGATACCGGCCAGCAGGATGAACAGGGCGACCACCCAGGCGAACACCGGGCGGTCGATAAAGAACTGCGGCATGAAAAAGCGTCCTGCTTACTGGCCAGTGACCTGGGCGAGTGGAAGAGGGGAGTTGTCGACCTGCACCTTGTCACCAGGCCTTGCGTGTTGCAGGCCTTCGACGACGATGCGGTCGCCCGGCTTGAGGCCGGCGGTGACGATCCAGCGATCGTTCTGCACGGCACCCAGTTCAACCGGTTGCTGGCCGACCCGCTGTTCGGCGTCGAGCAGCAGCACCTGGGCGATGCCGGCGCTGTCCCGCTGGATGGCCCGTTGCGGCACGCTGATGCCTTGCTGGTTGACCGCCTGCTCCAGGCGCACGCGCACGAAGCTGCCGGGCAGCAGGTCGAGGTCCGGGTTGGGGAACTCGCTGCGCAGGATGATCTGCCCAGTACCAGGGTCGACGGTGATGTCGGTGAACAGCAGCTTGCCCGGCAGCGGGTAGGGGCTGCCGTCATCCTGGATCAGCGTGGCCTTGGCCTCGCCCTGGCCGACTTCCTGCAGTTGCCCGGAACGGAACGCCCGGCGCAGCTCGTTGAGTTCGCGGGTCGATTGGGTGAGGTCGGCGTGGATCGGGTTCAGTTGCTGGATGAGCGCCAGCGGCGTGGTTTCGTTCTGCCCCACCAGCGCGCCTTCGGTGACCAGCGCCCGGCCGATGCGCCCGGAAATCGGTGCGGTGACGGTGGCGTAGCCGAGGTTGAGTCTGGCCCGGTCGACGGCGGCCTTGTTCGCGGCGACCTGCGCGTTGGCCTGGCGCACGGCGGCGCGGGCGTTGTCGTAGTCCTGGCCGCTGATGGCCTTGTCTTCGATCAACTGGGCGTAGCGCTGCTCCTGCAATTTCGCCTGGAAGGCATTGGCCTCGGCCTTGCGCAGTTCGGCCTCGGCGCTGTCCAGGTCAGCCTTGAACGGTGCCGGGTCGATGCGAAACAGTACGTCGCCCTTTTTCACGTCGCTGCCTTCACGGAACACCCGCTGCAACACCACACCGGCCACCCGCGCGCGCACTTCGGCGATACGCGGCGCGGCGATGCGCCCGCTCAGTTCGCTGGTGATCGACAAGGGGCGCGCTTCGAGGGTCTCGATGCGCACGGTGGCCAGCGGCGCCTCTTCTTCGGCGGTCGAGGCCTTGTCGCACGCGCTGAGCGTCAAGGCCAGGGCCAGCAGGCTTAGCTTGGCAAGCAGGTTCTGTGACATGGAAATACCCCAATAATGAACACCCGCATCCTACGGGGAGCGTGCGAGGTTAGCGGTGAAGCTTTGTTGGTGCTGTGTGAAATTGTGTAAGGGTTTTAGTCAGGGACGAGTGAGGGCGTATATCCTTTATGGCTTGGAATTGATTATGTCTGTCAGGCCGCCATCGCGGGCAAGCCCGCTCCTACAGGAATTTTGTGAGCGCCACAGACCCCTGTAGGAGCGAGCTTGCTCGCGATAGCGATTTACCAGACACCCCAGCACCCTTTGGAAACACCCCATGCCCAACATTCTCCTGGTCGAAGACGACAGCGCCCTGTCCGAACTGATTGCCAGCTACCTGGAACGCAATGGCTACAGCGTCAGCGTGATCAGCCGCGGTGATCATGTGCGCGAGCGCGCGCGGATCAATCCGCCGGACCTGGTGATCCTCGACCTGATGCTGCCGGGCCTCGACGGTCTGCAGGTGTGTCGCCTGTTGCGCGCCGATTCGGCAACGTTGCCGATCCTGATGCTCACCGCCCGCGACGACAGCCACGACCAGGTGCTGGGCCTGGAAATGGGCGCCGACGACTACGTGACCAAACCCTGCGAGCCACGGGTGTTGCTGGCGCGGGTGCGCACCTTGTTGCGCCGCAGCAGCCTCAGCGAGCCGCAGACCGCCAACGATCGCATCCTGATGGGCAACCTGTGCATCGACCTGTCGGAGCGCACCGTGAGCTGGCGCGGGCAGCCGGTGGAGTTGTCCAGCGGCGAGTACAACCTGCTGGTGGTGCTGGCCCGGCATGCCGGCGAAGTGCTGAGCCGCGACCAGATCCTGCAACGCCTGCGCGGCATCGAATTCAACGGCACCGACCGCTCGGTGGACGTGGCGATCTCCAAGCTGCGGCGCAAGTTCGACGACCACGCCGGCGAGGCGCGCAAGATCAAGACCGTGTGGGGCAAGGGCTACCTGTTCAGCCGTTCCGAGTGGGAATGCTGAGACGATGTTCAGAATCCTCTTTCGCCTGTACCTGGTCACCATCGTGTCCTACAGCGCGGCGATTTACCTGGTGCCGGACGTGGTGGTCAAGGTGTTCCATGAGCGCTTCGTCACCTACAACCTCGACTATTCCCGCGGTCTGCAAACGCTGATCGTCAAGCAGTTCCGTGACGTGCCGCAAAGCCAGTGGCCGGCGCTGGCCGCCGAGATGGACAAGCAGTTCCAGCCGTTGGGCATCGTGCTCAGCCGCAATGACGACGATGGCCTGACGCTGGCCGAGCAGAAGCGCTTGCAGCGGGGTGAAAACGTGGTGCGTATCGGCGACTGGGGCTGGCGCACCCTGGCCGTGGCACCGCTGAATGAGCAGATGGTGGTGCAAATGGTGGTGCCGCCGGACCCGCTGGACGTCAACCTGCTGTACTGGAGCATCAACGTGCTGGTCGGCGCGACCATGCTCGCCTGCCTGCTGGTGTGGCTGCGCCCGCACTGGCATGACCTTGAGCGCCTCAAGGCGACGGCGGAGCGCTTCGGCAAGGGCCACCTGGGCGAGCGCACGCAGATCGCCGCGAGTTCCAACATCGGCAGCCTGGCCCATGTGTTCGACACCATGGCCGGCGACATCGAGAACCTGCTCAACCAGCAGCGCGACCTGCTCAATGCGGTGTCCCACGAATTGCGCACGCCGTTGACGCGGCTGGATTTCGGCCTTGCCCTGGCCCTGTCCGATGATTTGCCGGCCGCCAGTCGCGAGCGCCTGCAAGGCTTGATCGCGCACATCCGCGAGCTCGATGAACTGGTACTGGAACTGCTGTCCTACAGCCGCCTGCAAAACCCGGCGCGCCTGCCGGAGCGGGTCGA
Source organism: Pseudomonas sp. MYb118 (assembly GCF_040947875.1). Lineage (NCBI taxonomy): Bacteria > Pseudomonadati > Pseudomonadota > Gammaproteobacteria > Pseudomonadales > Pseudomonadaceae > Pseudomonas > Pseudomonas sp. MYb118. The sequence goes on from NZ_JBFRXN010000003.1 coordinate 60,231, forward strand.
GGTGGCGCTGGACGAGTTCATCGACAGCATCCTGGGCAGCATCGACGAGGAACTGGAGTCGCAGCTGGTTATCGACGTGATGCTGCACGGCCAGCTGGAACGCTTCATCCTCGACCCGCGCCTGACCGCCCGGGCCATTCAGAACCTGTTGCGCAATGCCATGCGTTACTGCGAGAAGCGCATTCAGGTGGGGGTACACGTCTGTCCCAAGGGCTGTGAAATCTGGGTCGACGACGATGGCATCGGCATTCCGGACGACGAGCGCGAGCGCATTTTCGAGCCGTTCTATCGCCTGGACCGCAGCCGCGACCGGTCGACAGGCGGCTTCGGCCTCGGACTGGCGATCAGTCGGCGGGCGCTGGAAGCGCAGGGCGGTACGCTCAACGTCGAACCGTCACCGCTGGGCGGCGCACGGTTCCGCTTGTGGTTGCCGACTCCGGCATGAATTTTTCGCCGCTCCCCCCACTGTAGGAGCGAGCTTGCTCGCGATGTGGTGTGTCAGCCAAAAAATTCATCACAGACCCACCGTAATCCCCTGTAGGAGCGAGCTTGCTCGCGATAGCGGTGTGTCAGCCAACATTTTCATCACAGACCCACCGCTTCGCGAGCAAGCTCGCTCCTACAGGGGCGGTGGCGATCCATTTTTTTGTGAAACCTGTCAAACCTGACAGTAGTCACGCTGCCCGTTTAGGCGTTTCATGATCCTTCGCCGTCAGGTGTCCAATGACGGCAGGAGGGTAGAAATGGGAGCACTGATCATAAAGCAACACGCCGAGGGCACCATCAGCGCCATTCGGCACGTCAGGGTCGACGACATCCCGACCAAGTTCGCCATGGTCACATCGGGGGAGGGTTACCCGAGGATGGCGGTGCGCATAGGGCACAACATCACCGCCGAGGGCAACGACCATTTCGTGGTCGGCGACCGGGTCAGGTACACCGTGCTGATGGACGGGGCCGGCGAGTTTCCCCGGGCCCTGGACCTGCAGAAGTTCAGCGACGACGGCCATCGCGGTTGAAGGCCTGACCGGGCATCACGCAGCAGTCGCCGGCCCTCATGCACTGAGCCGGCTTTTCAACAGTTTCGCCATCTCCTCCAGCTCCGCCGCCGGGTTATGCCCGATCAGCATCCACGCGTGCTCCGTGTCCGCCCAGTACACCACGTTCATTTCATGCCGGCGCTCGTGGGCGAACGGTCGGCTGCCTTTGTGCGAGAGGGTGACGCACAACGCCATGGCCCCATGGGCCGGGTCCAGGTAGGTGATCTGGGCGATGGGTACGCCATCGTACTCGAGGATCTGCGCGCGCCGCAGTTCCACCCGTGGCAGGGCCAGTTGCGCCGGGGTCAGGGTCACGCCAAGGCGTTCGTCGATGGTGCGCAGTTGCGCGCCGTGGGTCAGGTCATCGACCGGCAGGTGCTTCAGGGTTTCCGGCACGTACAGCGCCATGTAGTCGGCGACCAGGCCGCGCCAGTTGTGTTTGGTCTGGCTGGCGCGCCAACCCAGGTACAAGCGGTCTGCCAGCACGCCACTGAGCACCAGGCCGGCCGCAGCAGCCAGAAAGCGCCGGCGGTTCAGTGCCGGTTTGGCGGGCGCCGGCAGGGTGTCGAGCATGGCCTGCAAACGGTCCACCGGCGCCTGTTGCGCCAGTTCGTCATAGGCCTGGCGAAACGGCAGGTTGCTGCGGGCCAGCCATTGCAGGCGCAGGTTGAGGGTCGAGTCTTCGGCGATGGCGGCATCGACGCGGCTGCGCTGGTCGGTGTCGAGTTCGTCATCGAGGTACGCCACCAGTTGCTCGTCCGATGGTCTTGCCTGTTCGTTCATCGACGTTCTCCGGTGGAAGGGTTCGGTATCGCCTGCAAGGGCGGGTACTCGGCCAGTTTTGCCCGTGCGGCCGCCAGGCGGCTCATCACGGTGCCGATGGGCACGTCCAGCACCTCGGCCACTTCGCGATAGGACAAGCCTTCGACGTAGGCCAGAAACACCGTTTCGCGCTGCGCTTCGGGCAATGCATCAACACGGCGGATCACCTGGGAGGCGAGCACGTGGGTCTGCGCGGCGTGCTCGCCATCGAATGCCAGGACGTTGTCGACATCCACTTGCCCCTGGCCCAGGCGTACGCGGCGCGAGCGTACCTCGTTGAGCCAGATCGAATGCAGAATGCTCATCAGCCAGCGATCCATGCGGCTGCCGGGCACGAACTGCCCGGCGCGTTCGAGCGCCCGCACACAGGTCGCCTGCACCAGGTCCTCGGCAACATGCCGCTGCCTGGACAGCAGCAGGCCGTAACGCCACAGTCGCGCCAGGTGCTGCCCCAGCTCCGCGCGTATCGTCTGATCGCTGGCGATAACGACCTCCGTTGTTTCACGTATTCGATGAACCCTGAATCGCTTCGGCCAGATCCCGATATTCTTCGCAGGTATTGCCGCAGATCGCCTCGATCATCTGCAACTGCTCTTGCGCCAGGTCCAGCCGCCCCTTGATCACATACGCCTCGCCGAGGTATTCGCGCACTTGCGCATACTGCGGGTCGAGCTTCACCGATTGTAGGTAATAATTGATGCCTTCGTCGGTGCGTCCCAGTTTACGCGTGGCATAACCGCGGTAGTTCAGCGCTTTGGCCGTGTCGGGTTGTTCAAGGGTGTCGAGCAAGGCCAGGGCTTCCTCGTATCGGCCGTCCTTGGCCAGGCGGTAGGCGTAGTCGGTGCGGTCGGCATCCGGCACCAGGTGGCTGGTCTGCAACACGCATTTCTGCGACTTGGTGTCCCACACCTGGCCTTTGGGGCAATTGGGCCTGGCGGGGGCGTCATCCTCGCCGTTGGCCAGGGCGAGGGTGCTGCACAAGGCGACGGCGAGCAGCAGTTGGGTGGCAAAAACGGCAAAACGGACGTTCATGGAATGATTCTCCGCAGCGGGTTCGTAGTTCTGAACAATGAACACCGCAGCAGGAGATTTTATTCGATGACCAGCCTGGTTATCTGGGGTGTGGCTATCGCGAGCAGGCTCGCTCCCACAGAAGATTTGTGGTGTTCACAAAAATCCCCTGTGGGAGCGAGCCTGCTCGCGATGAAGCCGACGCGGTATCAGCCAAGAAGCCGGATCGGCGCTCCCGCCGCCCACGCCTGGATGTCCTCGATCATCTGCGCAAAGAACTGATGATAATTCTGCTGGCTGACATACCCGACATGGGGCGTGGCCAGCACGTTGTCCAGGGTGCGGAACGGGTGGTGCTCGGGCAGGGGCTCGTGTTCGAACACGTCCAGCGCCGCCCCGGCCAGGCGTTGTTTTTGCAGTGCCTTGATCAGCGCCGCCTCATCGACGATCGGCCCGCGCGCGGTGTTGACCAGCAGGGCCGTAGGCTTCATCCAGCCCAGCGCCTGGGCGTCGACCAGGCCACGGCTGCGGTCGCTGAGCACCAGGTGCACCGAGAGGATGTCGGCCTGCTCGAACAATTGCTGCTTGCTGACGTAGGTCACACCGACCTCGGCCGCACGTTCGGCGGTGAGGTTTTCGCTCCAGGCGATCACCCGCATGCCGAACACCTGGCCGAACTGGGCGACCCGCTGGCCGATGCTGCCCAGGCCCAGAATCGCCAGGGTCTTGCCGTGCAGGTCGCCGCCCAGGCCTTGCTGCCAAAGGCCGGCGCGCAGGGCGTTGGCTTCCACCACCAGATTGCGCGTGGCCGCCATGATCAGCGCCCAGGTCAGCTCCGGCGCCGCGTGTTTGTAGCTGTCGGTGCCGCTGACCTGGATGCCCAGGTTCGCCGCGGCCGCAAGGTCCAGTGCGGCATTGCGCATGCCGCCGGTCACCAGCAACTTGAGCTTGGGCAAGCGGCGCAGCAGCGCCTCGTCGAAACGGGTGCGCTCGCGCATCACGCAGATCACTTCGTAATCCGCCAGACGCTGCGCCAGCGTCTCGGTATCGGCGGGGTAATCATGCAGGAAGCTCACCTGGCCAATCGGCTCCAGCACCGACCAGTCCAGCACATCTTTCGCCACGTCCTGCCAGTCATCGAGCACCGCAATCTGCACAGCCATCAGCCTTACCTCATCAACGAACAGGGTGGGTCTTGTCCAGCCAGGCGAGCAGGGCCTGGTGGAATTTCGCCGGCTCTTCCATCTGCGGTGCGTGGCCCATGCCGGGGAATTCCACCAGCGTGGACTGCGGGATCAGTTGCGCGACCTGTTTGCCCAACTGCTCGTAGCGCCCCAATTTCGCCTTGACCTCGGGCGAGGCGATGTCGCTGCCGATGGCGGTGGTGTCGGAGGTGCCGATCACCAGCAGCGTCGGCATTTTCAGGTCCTTGAACTCGTAGTACACCGGCTGGGTGAAGATCATGTCGTAGATCAGCGCCGAGTTCCACGCCACTTGCTTGTGGCCGGGGCCTTTGTTCAGGCCGGCGAGCATGTCCACCCAGCGATCGAATTCCGGCTTCCAGCGGCCATCGTAGTACGTCTTGCGTTCGTAGTTGCGGATGCCTTCGGCGGTGAGCTTCAGCTCGCGCTCATACCATTGGTCCACGGTGCGATAGGGCACGCCGAGGGCCTTCCAGTCTTCCAGGCCAATCGGGTTGACCATCGCCAGTTGCTCGACCTGATCGGGGTATTGCAAGGCGTAGCGGGTGGCGAGCATGCCGCCGGTGGAGTGGCCGAGCACGCTGGCTTTCTGGATGCCCAGGGCCTTGAGCAACTGGTTGGTGTTGGTCGCCAGCTGCTGGAAGCTGTACTGATAGTTGTCAGGTTTGCTGGAGGTGCAGAAACCGATCTGGTCCGGGGCGATGACCCGGTAGCCGGCGTCGCTCAGGGCCTTGATCGAGGTGTCCCAGGTGGCGCCGCAGAAGTTCTTGCCGTGCATGAGCACGATGCTGCGACCGTTGGCTTTGCCGTTGGCGGCGACATCCATGTAGCCCATCTGCAGGGATTTGCCCTGGGACTCAAAGGTGAAGTGCTTGACGGTGTAGGGGTATTCGAAACCTTGCAGTTCGGGGCCGTAGGCCGGGCCTTCGGCGGCGAAAGCGGGCAGGGTGGCGGTCAGCAGCAGGCCGGGCAGCCAGCGGGAGAGGGCGAGGGGCATGGGCAAACTCCAGAAGAAATCGGCCGATCCTGGATCGGCTGGATTAGGGCGACATTAAACACAGGCAATGTTCGCCGGGGATCGTTCAACCCAGCCAACCCAGGGTCGCCAGGGCCAGCACGCCGTAACGCGCGCCTTTGGCCAGGGTCACGATCAGCAGAAAGCGGCCGATCGGCTCGCGCATCACCCCGGCCACCAGGGTCAGCGGATCACCGATCACCGGCACCCAGCTCAGCAGCAACGACCAGTGACCGTAGCGTTGATAGTGGCTGCGGGCTTTGTCCAGATGCGCCGGGCTGACCGGGAACCAGCGGCGCTCACGAAAGCGCTCGATGCCGCGCCCCAGCCACCAGTTCACCAGCGAGCCGAGGACATTGCCCAGGGTCGCTACCGCCAGCAGCCCCCAGAGCCAATAGCGCTCGCTGAGCAGCAGGCCCACCAGCACCGCTTCCGATTGCAACGGCAACAGCGTCGCCGCACCGAAGGCGGCGAAGAACAGCCCGATGTAAGCGCCAGGCATCAACGGGCGGGGTAGTCCGCCACCACCACGTCAGAACCGTCCTTCTTCAGGCCGATGACTTGATAGGCGTCGCTCATGCCGTCCATTTCCATGCCGGGCGAACCCATGGGCATGCCGGGGGCGGCGACACCCAGCAAGTCGTCGCGCTGGCTCAGGGCTTTGACCTGATCGGCCGGGACGTGCCCCTCGACGAATTTGCCGTTGATCAGGCCGGTGTGGCAGGACGCCAGGCGCGCCGGCACGCCGTGCTGCTGCTTGAATGCGCTCATGTCCTTTTCAACATGGTCCTCGACCTTGAAGCCGTTGTCCTGCAGGTGGCTGATCCACTTTTTGCAGCAACCGCAATTGGCGTCGCGGTGAACCTCGATGGGGATCAGGTCGGCGGCCTGGGCCAATGAAGAGATGAACAGGGCGCTCAGGGCGAGCAGACGCAAATGAGTTCGCATGGAGGGTCTCGTCTCGGGTTGCGGAGGGCCAACATTCTGAGCCTTTCGGTAGAAGGCAGCCGGAGAAATTGTATCGAAGTGATGCTGCCAGGGCGGGTGTCCGGCTTGATACAAATCAACTAACTGTGTCGTACACAGGAATAAACCTTGGTTTAGTCCAATTATCCGAAAGTGCTATAGGCCAATAAAAGCCGGGGGTCTGGCGCTTTGTATCGAAAATGTACGAGAATTGTAAAAACTTGAAATAGTTATTTGTGTAGTGTTTGTCAGGCCCGGATACTCCGGGCATCGAACTTGTTTAAACAAGGATTTTCCTGTGATCGTCTTTAAAGGATTTTGGTCATGACTATCGGCTATACCGGCGCATGGACTTCCAAGGCGGGCCTGCTCGTTCAGGACACCGGCACTTCCACCAAACCCGTGTCCCAGAGCATCAAGGTCAAGCAGATGCTGGCATTGGTGGGCAACAATCCAAACGCGCTGGACACAGCGAAGATGGACAAGTTGAAGATTCACAAGCAGATCAAGGGGTTTGATCCGGAGAACGTGACAGCCAAGTCACTGGGCAGCCTGACGACTTTCCTGAAAGAGAACGGCCTGATCACCGATGTGACCGCGGTGACCCTGAGCAACGCTGGTGACAAGTTCGATCGCTTCGGCATTCCGAAAGACCCGGAAGCCAGCTTCAACGCCCTCGAATATTTCGCCACCCAACTGGACAGCATCCAGAACAACAACATGAAGGGTAACAAGTACGCCAACTACTTGATTCCCGAGTATAAAAAGGCCATCTACGTCCTGCAGAACCTGGCCACTTACGGCAAGGGCAACGGTTCGACCCCGACCGACAAAAACCTCTCCGCCAAGGCGTAAGCCGGCCCTGTCGATCTGATCGTTCCCATGCGCAGCAAAGGAACGCATCCACGGACGCTCCGCGTTCGGCTTCGGATCTGGAACGCAGAGCATTCCGGGCTGCGTTCCTTTGCTGCGCATGGGAACGATCATGCGCCGCCGTACGCAGAAATTTTGCGATGCGACCCTGTCCTCATAGGCTGTAACATGAACGCCCGCTTGCAGCGGCGTATCAGCTGCATGTTCTGGTTTGAGGAAAGGCAATGACCCAGTCGCAACGTTTGAAGTACTCGATTCTGATCTCCCTGGTGGTCCTGGCGATCATGTTCGGCCTGTCGTATCTGCAAAATACCGGGGTCATCAGCGAAAAGCTGTTCCAGTACATCGCCATTGGTGTGGCGGTGATCGTGGTGGTGATCAATGGCGTGATGCGTCGCAAGGTCAAGCCCTGAGCGACGCTCCCGCAATCGCTTACTCGCCGTGCAGTATGGCGGCAGCCTGCGGATGCAGGCTGTAGCTCTTGTCCGCATTGAGGACGATCACGCCTTCGCTGCACAGGCGCTTCAACACTTCGCGCACACTGAGGAAGGACAGGGGGATGTCCAGGTCCAGCAACTGGCTGTGCACGCCGCGAACCCCCAGGCTGCGGTCGCTGTTGGCGGCATTGAGCAGGGCGTCGATGACTTTCAGGCGGATCAGGCTGGTTCGCAGGCCGAAGTGCTTGAGCAGAACGCGGATGCGTTCGTTGCCGTTGCGCTCGGTGCGCGTGTCGAACAGGCGTGGCCCCAGGGAATTACCCAGAGGTGCAATGCTACCGTCCGTTGGCAGTTGCGAGTTGTACATGCAAAAACTCCTTTTCAGAGCCTGAACCGGAATGAATTGTTGGGTGCTCTTATCAATTAAGACGAATGAGCCACTCGAATCATGAAGCGCAAAATGTAGAAATTTCGTAATCGCCACGTCGCAAACCTGTGAACCCCCCGCAAAATCGACCTGCGGCGCGCTAAATTTTTTCCACTCCATTCGTTCCCGTAGTCAGGCCTTTTGCGTTTTTCAGGCAGGGCAGACCTTCGTTTATTCGATCAGGAGCGAGCGTGATCATTACCAGCCCATTCACTCGATTGAGCCTTGCCGTGCTGTTGGCGGCCTCAAGCGTTGCGGCCAGCGCACGCAGCCAGCCGGACCCGGCGACGGCCGATATCCGCCGGACCAGCTTCGGAGTGCCGCACATCCGCGCCGACAACGAACGCGGCCTCGGTTACGGCATCGGTTATGCCTACGCCCAGGACAATCTGTGCCTGCTGGCCAATGAAGTGGTCACGGTGAACGGCGAGCGTTCGCGCTATTTCGGCCCCGAGCAGTTCACCGTTGAGGAACGGCAAAACCAGGTCAGCGATGTGTTCTTCAACTGGTTGAATACGCCGCAGGCAGTCGATGCGTTCTGGCAGGCACAACCCACCGAGGTCCGCGACCTCATGCAAGGTTATGTGGCCGGTTACAACCGCTCGCTCACCGAGCGTCGCGCGCAGGGCTTGCCGCAACTGTGCCAGGGCGAGTGGGTGCGGGAGATCGGCGTCCAGGACCTGGTCAAGTTGACCCGCCGCCTGCTGGTCGAAGGCGGTGTCGGGCAGTTTGCCGAAGCCCTGGCAGGGGCTACGCCACCCGGCGCTGTCGCGCGCCATGGGCAGGCGTCATCCTCGTTCCAGCTCGCCGATCAACGGGTTCAACGCTTCGCTCTCGATCGTGGCAGCAACGCCGTGGCGGTGGGCAGTGAGCGCTCGTTCAACGGGCGCGGGATGCTGCTGGCCAACCCGCATTTTCCCTGGATCGGCGGCATGCGCTTCTATCAGATGCACCTGACCATTCCCGGCAAGCTGGACGTGATGGGCGCCGCGCTGCCTGGCCTGCCGCTGATCAACATCGGGTTCAACCAGCACCTGGCCTGGACCCACACCGTGGATTCGTCCAAGCATTTCACCCTGTACCGCCTGCAACTCGATCCCAAGGATGCCACCCGCTATCTGGTCGATGGCCAATCCCTGCCGATGCAGCGGCAAACCGTGAACGTGCAGGTCAAGCAGCCTGACGGGCAGACCACCACGGTGTCCCATGTGGTCTACAGCTCGCAGTTCGGCCCGATCGTGCAGTGGCCGGGAAAACTCGACTGGGACAAGCAGTTCGCCTACAGCCTGCGTGACGCCAACCTCGAGAATGACCGGGTATTGCAGCAGTGGTACGCGATGAACCGCGCGACCAGCCTCGAGGACTTGCAGGCTTCGGTGCATTCGATCCAGGGCATCCCGTGGGTCAACACCCTGGCGGCGGATGACCAGGGGCAGACGCTGTACATGAACCTGTCCGTGGTGCCGAACGTCAGTGCCGCCAAACTGGCCCAGTGCAGTGACCCACGGATCGGCCTGCAGATGATCGTGCTCGACGGCTCCAACAGCGCCTGCGCCTGGGACATCGACCCGGCGGCCGCGCAAAAAGGCATCTATGCCGCCGCGCAGTTGCCGCAATTGTTGCGCAAGGATTTCGTCCAGCATTCCAACGATTCGGCGTGGATGGCCAACCCGGCGCAACCGCTCACCGGCTTTTCGCCGCTGATCAGCCAGGAGGGCCAGCCGCTGGGCCTGCGCTCGCGCTTTGCGCTGGATCGCCTGGCCGCGCTGGGCAAGGGGGGACCGATTGCGGCCATCGACCTGCAACACATGGTGATGGACGATCAGGTGTATCAGGCCGGGCAGGTGTTGCCGGATCTGCTGCAGTTCTGCGCCACGGGGCTGGGTGAAGAGGCAGCGGCCCTGGGCGACTTGTGCAGCAGCCTGAAATCCTGGGACCGCCATGCCAACCTGGACAGCGGCCTGGGCTTCCTGCATTTCCAGAACCTGATGGCTGCGATGCAGGAGAGCCCTGATATCTGGCGGGTCGCGTTCGACCCCAAGGACCCGCAAAACACCCCACGCGGCCTGGCGCTGGATCGCCCTGAGGTAACCCAGGCCCTGCGCGAGGCAATGCTGGCGTCGGCGCAGCAGGTCAAGGCCTCGGGGCTCGCGCCGGACAGCCGTTGGGGCGACATCCAGGTGGTCAGCCGTGGCAGCCAGCAGACGCCGATCCACGGCGGCCCTGGCACCCTCGGCGTGTACAACGCCATCCAGAGCGTGCCGCGTAGCGACGGCAAACGCGAAGTGGTCAGCGGCACCAGCTACCTGCAAATCGCCACGTTCGACGACAAGGGGCCGCAGGCCCGGGGGCTGCTGGCGTTCTCGCTGTCCAGCGACCCGGCGTCACCGCACGCCAACGACCAGACCCTGGCGTTTTCGCAGAAGCAATTGAGCGTGCTGCCGTTCACCGAACAGCAGATCACCGCCGATCCGCAGTATCAGGCACAGACCATCCGCGAGCAGGATGAACAGGCCGGCAAGGTGGCTAAACAGTAGGAAACAGCGGGGCAAAACAAAGGCCGCACCTCGAAAGGGTTGCGGCCTTTTCAGCTTCTGGGGGTTTGTTGCGGGATGGAGTTGAGCACCGGGTTGCCATCCTTGTTGCGCGTCAGGTAGACCGGCAGCACCTTGGGCAGCGTGCCCACCAGGCTGTTGAGTTCCTTGATGTTGTAGATACCGCCGAGGCGGATCGTGCCGGTGCTGCTGTCGGCCAGCATCAAGGGTTTGCTCAGATAACGATTGATCAGGGGCAGGGCTTCAGACAAGGCCAGGTCGTCGAGCACCAGCTTGCCCTGGCGCCACGCCAGCGAGGTGTCATTGGCGTAGGTCTGGCTGATCTGCGGGGTGAAGTCGCCGTGTTTGTAGCGCGCCTGCATCGACGGCTCCAGGCGCAGGCCGTCGCCCGGCAGGTCATCGTTGCTGCTGACCAGCACCGAGCCTTCGATCAGGTTGACCCGCACCTGATCTTCATACATCCACACGTTGAACTGGGTGCCGGTGACGCGGATCCGGCCTTCCGCCGCCTTGACGATAAACGGGTGCGCGGCATCGTGGCGGACGCTGAAGAAGGCTTCGCCCTTTTTCAACGTGACCCGACGCTGATCCTTGTAGTTGCTGAAGGTCAGCTCGGTGCCCAGGTTCAACTCCACCTTACTGCCGTCACCCAGGGTGACCTGGCGGGTCGCCGTGCTCGCCTCGAAGTGTTCGTACGAGTTAGGCAGCCAGCCCAGGTTCCAGCCGGTGTAGGCCGCCAATGGCAACGCCAGGGCGCATACGGCGGCGGCAACCGCCAGGGGACGCCAGGAGGAGGTCGGCTGGCGTTGGGCAATCGCGACGACAGGCTCGACAGGGGTGGGTGTTTCCGTGCGCGGCAAGTCTTCGGCCACCACCCAGATCTCCAGCATCGCCTCGTACTCGAACGCATGCAGCGGATGGGCATCGCGCCATTGCTCGAATGCCTGTCGCTCTTGCTCGGTACAGTCAGAGGCATGCAAACGCATGCACCAGTGCGCAGCGGCATCGGTGATGGCGTCGTATTCGGCTTCGGAGAGGGGGCTATCGGTCATTGACTCATCCTGATTTCCTGCATTCTAACCTCGGGAGGAAGTCGGCGAGAACAGCCGTCATGGCATTTACCCATCAAACGGCCGTTTATTTTCATCGCAAGCCTTTTAAACGGGGCTTGTCAGGCAGTATCCATAAGGCGCGTGAAAAAAAAGTCATGCGCAGTGACGCATGACTTGTTTAACGGACGATTAAGTGGATGCTCAGGTCGTCGGGTCGAGCTGGCGGCCCATTTCGGTGATCAGGTAGGCCAGCGAGTCGGCGTTGTGCAGGATCACCTCGATGCGCATGGCCGGGTCCACCCGGTTCAGGAACGCGCTGCGAGCGTCGGCCATGGTCTTGCTGTCGGTCAGCTTGAGGATTTCCTTGCCCACATGTTCCAGGCCCGGGATCGCATCCAGGCTGATCCAGGCGCTGAGCGTGCTGTTCCAGTGGGCGAACAGCTCTTCGCGGGGGGAGGCCAGGGACAACGCCGTGCGCTGGAAGTCCAGCTGTGACTGTTTCATCGCCGCGCCATAGCCGGTGATCGGCGCAATCAGGTCGCTGAACGGCCGCCGGGCTTCGAGGGTGGCGATGTCCAGCGCCTTGGCGTAGATGTGCGCGAATTCGTGGATCAGGGTGGCCGCCTGGCTGTGCCCTTCGACGTTGAACGGTTCGGTCAGGCATGACTTGTACCAGTCGAGCCCCTGGTCAAAGAAGCGTTCGGTGAAATGCACGGCCTTGCGTGTGTCGTTGTCGAGGACGAAGGCGATCAGGTCGTTGCCCAGATGACGGGTCGAGCCCACCACGAAACGCTCGGAGCTGAGCAGGTCTTCGCCAGGGTCCACCAGGGCGTCGCAGATCGGCACGATGGCCTGCTTGATTTTGTCGAGCAGGGGGGTATCGACGCTGGCCACATCAAAAAACGCCTTGAGAAAGGTGTCCAGCCGCGTGCCCGGCAGCAATCGGCGTAACTGCGCCAGGTTGTGCAGGCTGTTGAACGCGTAGAAGCGCGCCATGTCGATGGCCTGCACGATCATCCGCGCCTTGTGCGGGTACAGCGCGCGGATCTGCTCCATGCCCCGCGCCTCGACGTTCAATACCCTGCGCGCCTGATAGTCGTTGGCGTAACGGTTATGGAGGGTCGACAGGGCCTTGCCGAAGTGCACGGTGTGTCGGTCGAGGTCGATGGCCAGTTGCTTGCCTGCGGTTTTCGCAAGGTACGGGCCGTTTTCCTGGTCGTTGACGATCTGCCAGACCGCGCCAGGCTTGGCGACGCGATAGACCTTGCCGGCGATGGCGGCGTAGTGGTATCGCGTTGCGGCGTCCTGGTAGGTGCCCTCGCTGGCGTCCTTTTTCAGGTCCTTCAAGGCCACGTCTGTCACTTCGAAGCGTTGCAGCGAGGTGCGCGCCGGCGCGGTGGGCGGCACGTCCGGCCATTTCGGCGCAACGGCCGCTGTGGCAATCGGCGCGGAGGGCGCGGGCGCCGGGCTTTGTGGGGGTGCGTCCTGCGACAGCCTGCCCAGCGCGACCATCTGTGCGCCGCCGTCGATGAAGGATTTGAGCGCACGTCGCCAGTGGCGATTCTGCAACGCTTCAGCGGAGTCCTTGAAGTCCTTGTAGGCGCCCCACAAGAAGCGCATGTAGGCCAGCTTGCCGGGCAGGATTCTGGCAATCAGCCTGATGCCCTTGCTGAACAGGTCCTTGGCCGCCTCCCAGTCCGATTGCCCGCTGGCCTGGGACCGGCTGCCGAGCAGGCGCGCCAGCAGGCGGGTGTTGTCGCTGAACCAGTGCTGCAACGCATGGCCCTGGATGGGCGTGGTGCCGAGGGTGATTTCGCTGGTTTCATTGACGCTGGACGTCAGCAGATTGCGGAACGAGGCCTGCTCGCCGTCCGGCAGCCGTCGCACGATCAGGTCCTGGAGGGCGCCAGGGGTATTGATCGCCGCCACCACCGCGGTCTCGTTGGCGAATTCGCTGAACAAGGGGCCGGAAAAGTACGGCGCGTAGAGCACCTGCGGCCCGGTCTTGCCGGTGCCGGGGCCGATCAGATAAAGGCCCAGGGCCTGCACGGCCTTGGCCCCGGTGGTCTTGATCAGTTCCAGCGGCCGCACCATTGCCCGGGCCCCCGCCACCGCGGCGCGGGCGATGGCGTCGGGCATGTCCAGCACCTGGGTGATCAACTCGAAGGCGCTGGAGGACAGGTGTTGTTGCAGTGTCTGGCTGTGGGCGTGGTGCAGCAGTTGCCAGGGCAGTTGTTTGACGAAGCGTGCCTGGCGGTCGGCGTCGGACAGCGCCTCGGTGACCTTTTGGGCGTAGTCGTCGGGAATGCTCAGCGACAGCAGGAGCTGGTTGATGGCGGCGGGGTTCAAGCCTTCGGGCAGGGGCCGCAAGGTGTTGGAGGTGACCCGGAAGCCGCTGCCCTGGGCGGTATTGACGTGGTTGAGGGCGAACTCGGTCAGGGTCTGCGCGGGCCCGGCCAGCGCCAGGTTGGGCGCGATGTTGATCTCGTCGGGGTTGAGCGATTGTCCGGGAAACCGCGTCGCCAACAGCGCGGTGAGGGTCTGGCGCACGTAGTCTTCGAGTGTGGGCAGGCCGTGCAGGTAATCCTTGTCGTCGACGATGCTGTGGCGGTACTGCTCCAGCAACTCGATGTGCAACTGCTGCTCGTCCACCGGCGCCAGGCCCAGCCAGGCCGGCAGCGATTGCTGGTGGCTGATGGCGTCGGCGATCCACTTGGCGCGGTGCAGGTTGGTGTCGATCAGGGTCTGGGTCAGGGTGTAGAACGCCTTGTTTTCCTTGTTGGTGCCCAGCTTCAGCGAACGCAGGTGCGCGCAGCGCGCCAGGAACAGTTCGATGGCCGACTGCATCAGGTGCTGCAGGACGTTGCCGCTGATCAGTTGCAGCGAATGCAGTGAATAGCGGCGATGGAAGTTGCGCTGGTCGGGGGCGAGGTTTTCCAGGAACACCAGGCGCTGGTCAGGGTCCGGCAGGCGCAGGTTCAATTGCTCGCGGGCGTGGCCCACCGAGCCGAAGACCTCCAGCCCGGCCCCCGGCGTCCACAGGATGGCGCGCCCGGAGTGCTCGACATCCAGGCCGCCGCGTTCGCTCAGCATGACGCACTGGGCCAAGGGCAGCAGCCTGGTTTCACCGGCGCATTGCAGCACCAGGGAAAACGCATCGGGGTAGAAGCCGCGGATGGCTGGCCGGCTCTTGCGGTCGGGCCGGTCCGGGTTGAACACCGTGTCGACCAGGTGCCAGTCGGCGTTGCGCAGGCTGGCGCTGAGCTCACGCAGGGTGGCTTCGCCGCGCAGGCCGACCGACAGCAGATGCGCCAGGCGCCCCTTCATGTTTTCCAGGTACTGGCGTTGCCCTTGGGAGGTCGCCACCGTTTGCTCGGCGAACTCGCTGCGCACCGGCAGTTCGACGTCTCGAAAGGTCCTGGCGTGGCTCGCCGCGGTGTCCGCCAGGACCATCGACGGAGGCTGGCCGGACAGCACCGGGCGGGTGCTCCAGCGTCCCTTGGCGTCCAGTGTCAGCAGGTGTTGGCTGAGCATGGCGCGGATGTCCAGGGCCTTGTCGAAAAACGCCTGGAGATTGACCGCGCCATCGCTGTGGCGGAACACCTGGAAGGCGTAGTCGAGGTTCTGCTGTTGCTTGTCGATGATCGCTTCGAACAGTTGGGTGAACACCCAGCCGGTCAGCGACGCGCCCGACACCTGTGCCTGCTCGAAGCCGATGAAGCGGGCGCGCTCTTCAAGGCTGAGCAGGTCGTACAGTTCGTCGTCGTGGCCGGCGGTGGTGGACTTTTCCTGCAGGGTGTCCTTGAGGTCCTGGTAGTCCTTGAGCACCTCGAACCCGCGGGCGGGGGTGTAGAGGAAGGCGTTGGCGCTGTCCTGGCTGATCATCAAGGCGCCGGCGAGTTCGACGTAGTTGGCCGGGTATTCCCACAGGCGCACCGTTTCCACGCTGAGCGTCGAGGCCGTGCCGACGGTTTGCTCGATCAGCGGTTGCAGGGCGCGGGCCTGTGCGGGGCTGACGATCTGTTCGTCACGCCTGTGCAACAGTTGCGCCCGTGCCTTGTCGCCGATGACCCGGCTGAAGAATGCCCGGCGGGTCGCACCGTCGGCGCTCATGCCATTCCAGAAACGCTGCAATTGCACGCCCAGACGAGCGGTCAGGGTGTCGGCGGCCTTTTCCATCAGGGTTTGCCATTGCTGCTGGTCGCGGGCCTCGGGCTTTCTGAGTGGATGGTAGAACTCGGGGCGTTGGCCGATCGGCCAGCGTCGGTGGCGGTAGTAGGACAGCAGCGCCTCGGCCAGGGACTGCGAGCTGATCCAGCGACGGTCGGGTGACTCTCGCGGTGTCGCTTCAGCATAGAAATTGACCACCGTGCGCCGCTGGTCCACGCCGGTAAACGCGGTTTTGAACGTGTCGTGCAGCAGCGCATCGAGCAGGCCGGCAAGGCTGGGCAACTGTTGCAACTCATCGAGCAGCGCCTGGTCGTTGGCCTGCTGATTGTGTTGGAGCAGGGCGCGCTGGTCGGCGAATACATCGCCGTCGATGGTCTCGAAGCCGACCTCGATGTCGCTGGCTGCCGCCAGGGTCTTGCGTGCGGACAAGGACAGGCAGGCCAGCAGGTCATCGTCTTCGTCGGCGCTGTCGAGGGTGGTTTTCAGGTGGCTGGACAGGCTCTTGCGACTGTCGAACTTGCGCAGGCCGCCGTAGGGCGTGTAGAGGATTTCGCCCTGGTCATCCGGCGTTGCGCTCAACACGAAACTGCCGGCCAGGGCACAGGACCATTGACCGCTGCTGACCCGGATGCGCTCGGCGCTCATCGCCGGGCTCTGCTGGCGGCGTAGCGCGTGGCTGGCCAGTTTCACGTGGGCGAGCCACTGGAAATCCTTGCGCGTCAGGCCGTGGACTTTGCCCAGATCCGCCCATTGGCCGGGAGATTGCAGGGCCTGGGGGAAGAACAATGGCGTGGAAGGTGTGGACATTGTCGAATCTCGTGCAGGGCGCACCCGAGTGCGCCGTTGGGGTGAGATTCGAGACTAAGAGCTGGCGGCGTGACGTTGGCGGTAGATAGTTAACGCACCCGGTGTGGCCGCACGCATGCACCCTTCGCGAGCAGGGTTGACAGGCTGGTGGTCGCCCGTGATTAATCAGCGGGTCTGCTACCTACGCTGTTGTTCCCTCCAATAATTAGTCTGGAGCTTCAGATGTCTGCGCCACACGATCAAGCGTCTACTGCGGTCTCGCACAACCTGGGTCTGGATGAGTTGACCGGGCTGCTTGAGAAGATCTTTTTACGCCACGGCACCTCGGCCGAGGTCGCCCGGGTATTGGCGCACAACTGTGCCGGCGCCGAGCGCGACGGCGCCCATAGCCATGGTGTGTTCCGCATGCCCGGCTACGTCTCGACGCTCAAGAGCGGCTGGGTCAATGGCGAGGCCGTGCCGGTGGTCGAGGACGTGGCGTCCGGGTTCGTGCGGGTCGATGCCGGCGATGGCTTCGCCCAGCCGGCGCTGGAGGCTGCGCGCCCGCTGCTGGTGGAAAAGGCCCGCAGCGCCGGCATTGCGGTGCTGGCGATTCGTAACTCGCACCATTTCGCGGCGCTCTGGCCGGATGTCGAACCCTTCGCCTATGAAGGGCTGGTGGCGTTGAGCGTGGTCAACAGCATGACCTGCGTGGTGCCCCATGGCGCCGACCGTCCGCTGTTCGGCACTAACCCGATTGCCTTCGCCGCACCACGGGCCGACGGCGACCCGATCGTCTTCGACCTGGCCACCAGCGCCATTGCCCATGGCGATGTCCAGATCGCCGCGCGTAAAGGCGAACGCCTGCCGGCGGGCATGGGCGTGGACAGCCTGGGCCAGCCGACTCAGGACCCGAAAGCGATCCTCGAAGGCGGCGCGCTGCTGCCGTTCGGCGGGCACAAGGGCTCGGCGCTGTCGATGATGGTCGAGTTGATGGCGGCGGCGTTGACCGGTGGGCATTTCTCGTTCGAGTTCGACTGGTCGAACCATCCAGGGGCGAAAACCCCGTGGACCGGGCAACTGCTGATCGTCATCGACCCGAGCAAGGCGGCGGGGCAGAGCTTCGCCGAACGCAGCCAGGAACTGGTGCGGCAGATGCATGGGGTTGGGCTCAAGCGCTTGCCGGGTGATCGCCGGCATAACCAGCGGGCGAAATTAATGGCCAACGGCATCGCGCTGGATGCGCAGACGTTGGCGGGTTTGCGGGAGTTGGCAGGACTTTGAATGGCTTCACATCACTGTGAATCTGCTTTTTGTGGGAGCGAGCCTGTCGAGTCGTCGAACCGTCGCGATGGGCGTCAACGATAACGCGGGCCGTCTGAATGCTCGCGGTGCCTGAACCACCATCGCGAGCAGGCTCGCTCCCACAGAGGTGTCATGGGTCTCGGGGGTTATTTACGGCCCAACAGCAGACCCACCACCAGGCCAAACCCTGCCGAAATCGCCACGGTCTGCCACGGATGACCACCGATGTAGGTCTCGGTCGCCTCAACCGCAGGCAATGTGCGGTCGCGCACGCTGGTCACCGAGTCACGGGCCTGCTGCAGTTTCTGCGCGATCTGCCCGCGCAGGGTGTCGGCTTCCTCGCCGACCAGTGAAGCGCTGCTCTTGAGCAGTTTCTCGGATTCTTCGATCAATGCCTGAAGTTCGCTGAACGCCTGATCCTTGATTTGATCCTCGGCGGCTTGTGCGACAGTTTTGCGGGCCATTGGGTTACTCCTTGTGGGTGATTGGGCAGTGAACAATGGAGTCTGCGGCGACGGGAAAAGTTGCAGTGATTTTGCTCGTAGGCTCGATCCAGTAAAAATCCAGCGTCGGGGATTTCTTCCTACAGTGTAAGATGACGCAATTTACGCAACAGGTAATTCCCCATGAGTTTCAATCTGGCCAACAAAACCCTTGCCGAGCGCGCGGAAATCGAGGACGAGAAGTCTCGCCTGTTCGAGTTGTGGCAGAGCAACCTGGGTAAAGCCAAGGGCGAAGCGGGGCGTCTGTTCGGTGAGCGGGCCAAGCGCAAGGGCAAGTGGGCCGAGTGGGTTCGCGCCGAACTCGATGGCATGTCGCCCCCGGAATTCGCCAACATGGTGCGCAGTGAAGTCAACCGCTTGATGGCCGCCAACAAATAAGGCCGCCCCTCAGGCGAAGCAGGCGACAATCGCCTCGCGCACTTTCAACACCACAGGGTCCAGCTGCGTGCTGGTGCGCCAGCCCAGTTCTACCGGGTAACGCGGCAGCGCCAGCGGGCAGGGCAGCAGCGTCAGGCCGCTGAGTGCGGCGATGCTTTGCGCGGCGTGCCCCGGAATGGTCGCCACGGCCTGGCTGCCCTTGAGCAGATGCGGCAGGGCGGCGAAATGCGTGGTGGACGCGCACACCCGTCGGCTCAAACCCACGGCGGCCAGGCCTTCATCGGTGATGCCGATGAAACCGCCCGACGACACCAGGATGTGCTCGCGCGCGACGAACTCTTCAAGGCTCAGGCTGTGTTGCCCCTCGGCGAGGCTGCGCGGGTCGACCAGGCACTGATAATCGCCTTCGCCGAGCACCTGCCGACTGAGCAGGCGTTCGGCGAACCCGCCGGCGGTGATCGCCAGGTCAATGCTGCGCTCCATCAGCGCCTGGGCGACGATCTGGCTGTGGGTCTGGCGGAAGATCAGGCGCAACTTCGGCGCGCAGCGGGCAATTTCCTCGATCAGCTGCCGGCCGTAGGCAATCTCGAAATCATCCGACATACCCACCGTCACCGAGCGGCCGTCGTACTGGTGCGCCGCCGGATCGACCATCGCCAGGCTCTGCCGGCATTTGTTCAGGGCTTCGCTGAGCACCGGCTTGAGTTGATTGGCCTTGAGCGTGGGTGCCAGGCCGCGGCCGGTGCGCACGAACAATTGATCGCCATACACCTCGCGCAGCCGACGCAAGGCCGCGCTGACCGCCGATTGCGTCACGCCCAGGCGCAGCGCCGCACGGCTGGCGCTGGATTCTTCATGCAGTGCTTCGAAGACTTTGAGCAGGTTGAGATCGAGGGTCGCGATATTCATCTGGTTCATATCATTCAGCAGCGAAACGGTCTTTATTCATGATCGCCGGCGGCCTGAGAATGAGCAACACCTGATGTGAATGGAGTGGCCCACATGCCCAAGTCAATCGTTGCTGCACTGCAAATCGGCGCCTTGCCCGGCGGCAAGGCCGATACCCTGGAACAGATTCTCTCCTATGAAGACGCCATCACCGAGGCCGGCGCGGCGCTGGTGGTGATGCCCGAAGCGTTGCTGGGCGGCTACCCGAAAGGCGAGGGCTTCGGCACGCAACTGGGTTATCGCCTGCCGGAAGGGCGCGAGGCGTTCGCCCGCTATTTCGATAACGCCATCGACGTGCCCGGCGCGGAAACCGAAGCGCTGGCCGGGCTGTCGGCGCGCACCGGGGCCAACCTGGTGATCGGCGTGATCGAGCGCGACGGCAGCACCCTGTATTGCACCGCACTGTATTTCGACCCGCAGGCCGGTCTTGTGGCCAAGCATCGCAAACTGATGCCCACCGGCACCGAGCGGCTGATCTGGGGCAAGGGCGATGGCTCGACCCTGCCGGTGCTCGACACCCAGGTCGGGCGCGTGGGGGCCGTGGTGTGCTGGGAAAACATGATGCCGCTGCTGCGCACGGCCATGTACGCCAAAGGCGTCGAAGTGTGGTGCGCACCGACGGTGGACGAGCGTGAGATGTGGCAGGTGAGCATGCGCCACATCGCCCATGAAGGCCGCTGCTTCGTGGTCAGCGCCTGCCAGGTCCAGGACTCGCCGCAAGCGCTGGGATTGGACATCGCCAACTGGCCGGCAGACCGCCCGTTGATTGCCGGCGGCAGCGTGATCGTCGGCCCCATGGGCGACGTCCTGGCCGGGCCGCTGCGTGGCGAGCGCGGATTGCTGACCGCCGAGATCGACACGGATGAACTGGTGCGCGCGCGTTATGACTACGACGTGGTGGGCCACTACGCGCGGCCGGATGTGTTCGAGCTGACGGTGGATGAGCGGGCCAAGCCTGGGGTGAAGTTCACTCGCTGAGCTTACTCCTTGCTGGATTGATCACTGTGGGAGCGAGCCTGCTCGCGATGGCGGTACATCAGGCAACAATCAAGCTGGCTGATCCACCGCTATCGCGAGCAGGCTCGCTCCCACAAAAGCTAAACATTACCAGGTGCCTACAGCCGCCCCCGGCAAACTCAACTTGCCACTGTCACTGAACCGCATGGTGCCAAACAACCCACCCGCCAGCTTGCCGCGCAGCACATAGGGCAGGTTGTCGAGGCTCTGCGTCTGGCTCAGCCCCAGGGTCTGGCGCAGCACCGAGAACGCCGAGACGCTCACCGGCACGCTCAGCACCGTTTCGGAAAACCGCGCAATCGAGCCCGCCTGGTCACTCACACCGGAGGCCAGCGGTTGGCCGTTGACGGACAGGTCCAGGGCGACGCCGTTGTAGTCGATGGCGGTATCGTTGGGGTTCTGCACGCGGATCTTCACGGCAAAACGCACTTCCATGTCCTGGCTGGCCAGCGGTTCGAACCCGACCACGTTGATGTTCAGCGGGTCGCGGTTGGGCAGCAGCGCGCAGGCGCTCAGGGTCAGCAGCAGGAGGGACAGGACAAGGGCAGGGACACGGCGCATGGGCAGACTCTCGAAAAGAAAAGGCCGAACCACGAGGGCTCGGCCTTGAGCTTGCCTAGCGGTTCAACTGTGCGACATCCCCAGGGGCGGCAGGTTCACCCTTGGCCGGGACATCCGGGTTTTCCATGACCTGGAGGATCGAGGCTTCCGGGTCGAAATCGTCTTCTTCCAGTTCGATGAATTCTTCGGGCAGGAAGATATTCAGCACGATAGCGCACAATGCGCCCACGGTGATCGGCGACTCGAAGATGTTGTGCAGCGCCTTGGGCAAGGTGCTCAACACTTCAGGCACGGCAGCCACACCCAGGCCCATGCCCACGGAAATCGCCACGATCAGCATGTTGCGCCGGTGCAGGCCGGCTTCGGCGAGGATCTTGATGCCGGCCACGGCCACGGTGCCGAACATCACCAGCTCGGCGCCACCGAGCACCGGCTTGGGCATCAGTTGCAGCACCGCGCCAATCATCGGGAACAGCCCCAGCAGCACCAGCAGGCCGGCGATGAACAGCGCCACGTAGCGGCTGGCCACGCCGGTCAGCTGGATCACGCCGTTGTTCTGCGCGAAGGTCACCATCGGCATGCTGTTGAACACCGCCGCCATGGCCGAGTTGAGGCCGTCGGCGAGCAGGCCGGACTTGATCCGGCGGATGTACACCGGGCCCTTGACCGGCTGGCGCGAGATCATCGAGTTGGCCGTCAGGTCACCGGCGGCTTCCAGCGGCGACACCAGGAAAATCACCGCCACCGGCACGAACGCCACCCAGTCGAAATTGAAGCCGTACTTGAACGGCACCGGCACGCTCACCAGCGGCACCTCGGGCATGCTGGCGAAATCCACGCTGCCCGTCAGCCAGGCGACGAAGTAGCCGAGGGTCAGGGCGATGACGATGGCGCCCAGGCGCAGGAACGGCACGTCCACCCGGTTCAGTACCACGATGGTGCCCAGCACCAGCGCGGCCAGACCGATGTGGCTGGCGGCACCGAGATCCGTGGCACCGAAGCCGCCGGCGATGTCGGTCATGGCGACCTTGATCAGCGACAGCCCCATCAGGGTGATGATGGTGCCGGTGACCACCGGGGTGATCAGCATGCGCAGCTTGCCGATGAATTGGCTCAGCACCACTTCGATGAACGCGGCGAAAAAACACACGCCGAAGATCGTCGAGAGGATTTCATCGGTGCCACCGCCGCGGGCCTTGACCATGAAGCCGGCACTGAGGATGACGCTGATGAACGAGAAACTGGTGCCTTGCAGGCACAGCAGGCCCGAACCGATCGGGCCGATACGCCGCGCCTGGACAAAGGTGCCCAGCCCGGAGACGAACAGCGCCATGCTGATCAGGTAGGGGATTTCGCTTTGCAGCCCCAGGGCGCTGCCCATGATCAGGGTCGGAGTAATGATGCCGACAAAACTGGCCAGCACGTGTTGCAGGGCGGCGAACACCGTGGCGGTCAGGTGCGGGCGGTCGTCGAGACCGTAGAGCAGGTCACTGTGGCGCGGAGCGGGAGCTTTTTCAGAGGCAATCATGGTGGTTTGCGTGCACAAAGGCGGCCGGGTCGGAAAAGGGAGGCGCAGGATGCCAGAAAACCTGTGTTACACAAATCAAATGATCACTGATCAACCCTGTGGGAGCGGGCTTGCTCGCGAATACGGTCTATCAGCCAACATTTAAACAACTGACCCACCGCTTTCCCTGTAGGAGCGAACTTGCTCGCGATAGCGGTGTGTCAAACAACAATTTATTAACTGACCCACCGCCATCGCGAGCAAGCCCGCTCCCACAGGAGGGCGTGTGATCCTTCAGGCAAACGCCCCCAACAAATCCTCCTCGAACGCCTTCTGCGCGTCCCCCGGCACCTGCGCGCGGTGGCGGGCCAGGTGGAAGGTCACGTCGAAACTCAAATCATGGCGGCGCACCGCCCGCAGCAAACCCTTGTCTTCCCAGCCGCGCGCAAAGTGCTCGGGCAGGTAGCCGACGTGCCTGCCGGAAAGGATGAAGGCGAGGGTGCCTTCGACCTGTTCCGAGCGCGCCGAGCAGCGCTGGCCCTGGAACGGCTCGTCGCTGCGCAGGAAGCGGTAGGGGTGGTCGACCCGGTCGCAGGCCTGCAAGTCCTGTTCGCTCGGCTGCGCTTTGTCGAACAGCGGATGCCCGGCGGCGCAGTACAGGTGCTGGGTTTCGATGAACAGTTCGCGGTAGTCGAACGCGCTCTGCACCTGTGAGAAATAGCCGATAGCCAGGTCCAGCCGTTGCTGCAACAGCAGGCGCTCCATTTCCCCCGGCATGGCGCTGATCAGCTCGATGCGCACTGACTCGTCGCGCTGGCGAAAGCGCCGGATCGCCTCGGCGACCTGTTGCAGCACGGCCTGGTCCAAGGCTTCGGACAGGCCCAGGCGCACCTCGCCGAGCAGGCGCCCGGCGACGCCGTTGGACTGATGCCGAAACACTTCGATGGACTGAAACAGCTCACGGGTGGCCAGCAGCAATTGCTCGCCCTTGGGCGTGATCCGAAAGCCGCCCTTGCCGCGACTGCACAACCGGTAGCCGAGGCGGGTTTCCAGCCGGGCCATCTGCTGGCTGATGCTCGACTGGCTCAGGCCCAGTTCACCCTGGGCCGCACTGAAACCGCCGCATTCGACCACGCTGACGAACAGGCGCAGCAGGTGCAGATCCACGTCATGGAGCTGGCCGAGCATCAAACATTACTCCCGGATAATGTCAGGGTAACTGACTTGGTATTTTTCCAATGTAACAGGCGCTGCATGCTGCAACCACTTCCCCTGGTCAGGTGTTCGTCATGGCTCCCTCATTCAAGCGCTGTGTTCCTGCGTTGTTACTCGCCCTGGCCGTGTCGGCCCAGGCTGCCGACAACGAGGTCAACCTCTACAGCTGGGCCGATTACGTGGCCCCCGAAACGTTGCAGCGGTTCGAGCAGGAAACCGGCATCCATGTGCGCTACGACACCTTCGATTCCTCGGAGGTGCTGGAAACCAAGCTGCTCACCGGCGGCAGCGGTTATGACGTGGTGGTGCCGTCGTCCAGCGTGCTGGCGCGGGGCCTGGCCGCCGGGGCGTTGAAGCCGATTGCCCATGAAGGCCTCAAGGGCTACGCCAACCTCGACCCGGACCTTCTGGAAAAACTCGCCGCCGTCGACCCCGGCAACCGTTACGGCGTGCCGTACACCTGGGGCACCCTGGGGCTGGGCATGAACGTCGAAGCAGTGAGACAACGCTTGCCCGACGTGCCGCTCAACAGCCTCGACCTGCTGTTCAAGCCCGAGTACGCCAGCAAGCTGAAGGACTGCGGCGTCGCGATCATCGACTCGCCCCAGGAGGTCATCGGCCTGGCGCTGCACTACCTCGGTAAAGATCCCTACAGCACCGACAAGGCCGATCTGTCAGCCGCCGACGCGCTGCTGCGTCAGTTGCAACCCAATGTGCTGTACGTCGCCAGTGGTCGGCAGATCAACGACCTGGCCAACGGCAGCGTCTGCCTGGCGCTGACCTACAACGGCGACGCAAGCATGGCGGCCGACCAGGCGCGCAAGGCCAACAAACCCTTTGAGGTGGCGTACCGGATTCCCCGGGAAGGCACGCTGGTGTGGCAGGACAACCTGGCGATCCCCAAGGACGCACCTCACCCCGAAGCGGCCCGTGCCTTCATCGAGTTTATGTTGCGCCCCGAGTCGGTGGCGGCGCTGACCAACACGCTGTTCTTCGCCACGGCCAACCAGGCGGCGACTCCGCTGGTGGATGAAGCAGTGCGCAACGACCCGGACATCTACCCGCTGGCCGATGTGCGCGAACGCCTGTACGCCGACCGCAGCATGAGCCTCAAGGACCTGCGCCAGCGCACCCGCCTGTGGACCGCTTTCCGTAGCCGCCAATAACGATCAGAAGGAGCACCCGATGGACGTCCCAGCACTCAACGACCAGGCCATGACCCGCGACAGTCTTTATGGCACGGCCGCGGAAAGCACCTACGCCGGCATCACCAGTTTCATGCGCCGTCGCTACAGCCGCGATTTGCGCGGGGTCGACGTGGCGGTCAGCGGCGTGCCGTTCGACACCGCCACCAGCAACCGCCCCGGCGCCCGGTTCGGACCGCGGGGCATTCGCGCGGCGTCCACCGGGATCGCCTGGGAACGGCACTGGCCGTGGGCCTTCGACCCGTTCGACCACCTGGCGGTGATCGACTACGGCGATTGCGACTTCGACTACGGCGCGCCGCACTCGACACCCGAGACCATCGAAGCCCACGCCGAGCACATCCTCCAGGCCGGTTGCGCGATGCTGACCTTTGGCGGCGATCACTTCATCAGCTATCCGCTGCTCAAGGCCCACGCCCGCAAACATGGGCCGCTGTCACTGATCCACTTCGACGCCCACAGCGACACCTGGCCGGACGAGGAGGGCAAGCGGGTCGATCATGGCACCATGTTCTGGCATGCGGCGCGCGAAGGGCTGGTGGATCCGTCGCGCTCGGTGCAGATCGGCTTGCGCACCACCAATGACGATCACCAGGGGTTTCAGGTGCTGGATGCGCGGCAGGTGCATCGCCGTGGGGTGGACGCGATTGTCGAGGCCATTCGTGCGCGGGTCGGCGATCACCCGGTGTACCTGACTTTCGACATCGACTGCCTCGACCCGGCCTTCGCCCCTGGCACCGGCACGCCAGTGTGTGGCGGCCTGAGTACGGTGCAGGCGCTGGAAATCCTTGGCGGTTTGCGCGGGATCAATCTGGTGGGCATGGATCTGGTAGAAGTGGCGCCGGCCTACGACAGCGCGGACATTACCTCACTGGCGGCGGCGACGCTGGCGATGGAAATGCTGTGTCTGTATGCCGCCCGACACAAGGTGGACCTGTAACCCTCTTGTGCCTGATCGTTCCCACGCAGAGCGTGGGAACGATCAATCGCTGGCGAATCAAGCCACCGCAATGACCGGCAGATCCAGCGTCTCAGCCCCTGAATAGCGCGGTTTCGATCCGGCAATGGTGCCATGGGGCACCCCGGCCTCTATCGCACTGACCGCCTCCAGTCGCGCCAGTTGCTGCGCACTCAATTGCAGGCTCAACGCCCCCAGCGTCCCGTCCAGTTGCTCACGGGAGCGCGATCCCAGAATAGGAATCAGAGCGGTCGTCGAGCGCCGGGCCTTTTCCAGCAGCCAGGCGATGGCGACGTGGGTCGGGCTGGCGTCAGCTTCAGCGGCGACGGCAAGCAAGGCATCGAGAAGGGCCGTCTCGCGGGCGCTTTTTTCAGCATGCACCAGCATGCCGAGTTTGCTCGCGCGGTTGTCACCGTCGTTGCTGCGGTACTTGCCCGTGAGGAAACCGCCACCCAGCGGCGACCACAACGTGGCCGCCAGGCCCAGGGCCTCGGCCATTGGCAGCATTTCCCGTTCGGCGGTGCGCTCGACCAGGCTGTACTCGACCTGAATTGCGGCAATCGGCGCAAAGCCGCGCAGTTCGGCCAGCACATCGGCGCGGGCGATCCGCCACGCCGGAAAGTTCGACAGCCCGGCGTAATGGATCTTGCCGGCGCGCACCAGGTCGTCGAACCCGCGCAGGATTTCTTCCATGGGCGTCACGCCATCGCTGATGTGCGCCCAGAACAGATCAATGTGCTCGGTCTTCAGGCGTTTCAGGCTTTCTTCCACCGCGCGCACCATGTTCTTGCGGCTGTTGCCCGTGTGGGAAATGCCCGCTGCCGGCGTGGTCCCGAGGCTGTACTTGGTGGCGACAACCAGACGGTCACGTTCAGGGCCAATGAGCTCGCCGAGCATGGCTTCCGACTGGCCACCCTGATAACCGTTGGCGGTGTCGATGAAGTTGCCGCCGGCCTCCAGGTAACCCTCGAAAATGCGGGTGGCTTCGTCGCGCTCGGCGCCATGACCCCAACCGGTTCCAAAATTGCCGGCACCCAGCGCCAGTTCCGAGACCCGCAGGCCGGTTTTGCGGCCGAACACTTTGTAATGCATGGGAAGACTCCTGAGACGAGACGCGTTATAGATGTTTCTAAGAATGTATTTAAGATGATGCTAGTCATGTATAACGTCAAGTCGAATTTTCCCGGCGGCAAAACACCCCCTGTCACTCCTGACATTAACTGACAGGAGCCTCTGCTAAGCTGCGCCAACCTCCCAAGACCGAAGTCAATCGACCATGTCTCGCACCACGCGTTTACTCACCCTGTTGCAAGTGCTGCGTGGCAAGAGCCGGCCGGTCACTGCGGCGACGCTGGCCAGTGAGCTGGAGATTTCCGAACGTACGCTGTACCGCGACATCGCCGAGTTGACCGCCCTGGGCGCGCCGATCTATGGCGAGGCCGGGATCGGTTATGTGTTGCGCAGCGGCCTGTTCCTGCCACCACTGATGCTCAATGCCGACGAGACCGAAGCCATCGTGCTGGGCCTGCGGTATGTCGACCAGCGCGGCGATGAAGTGCTGGGAAAGGCGGCGGCCGATGCGTTGGCCAAGATCGCCGCGGTACTGGCGCCGGAAGCCCTGGATGCGCTGCACAATCCGACGGTGCTGCCGGGCCCGCGCGGTTATGGCTTCGCCCCCAACGTGGTGTCGTTGAACGTGTTGCGTCAGGCGATCCGCGCGCAAGCCAAATTGCACATCGAATACGCCGATGCCCAGCAGGTGCCCAGCCAGCGATTGATCTGGCCGCTGGCGCTGGGGTTTCTCAACGAGGTGCGCATCATCGTCGCCTGGTGTGAACTGCGCGGCGCCTACCGGACCTTCCGTACCGACCGAATCGCGGCGGCGAGCGAGCAGGGCGAGCGTTATCCGGGGCGGCGTGGCGACCTGCTGCGCACCTGGCGCAAGCAGATGGAACTGGACGAGGCGGGGCGTTTCACTCCTGACAAAAACTGACGCAGGGCTGTTTTAGCATGGCCTCATCACCGATCAACAAGGAGTCGTCACCATGTCCAGTCCCGCCGCTTCGCTGGCCCCGGCCATCGCTGCCTACATCGCCGCGGCCAATGCCCGTGATACGTCGAAGGTCGCCAGTTTTTTCGCCGAGGATGCCAACGTGTTCGATGAGGGCCAGCACCAGGTCGGCGCCCAGGCCATCGCGCAATGGATGCAGGACACCGGCCAGCGTTACCAGCCAAGGTTCGAGGTGCTCAATGTGCAACAGCGCACCGGCAAGGTGCTGGTGCACAACCTGGTGTCGGGCACCTTTCCCGGCAGCCCGCTGGAGTTGCGCTACATGTTCCGGTTGAACGAGCAAGGCAAGATCGCGCGGCTGGATATTTCCCTGTAGTCATGGCGGGGCGATGGCATACTGCCGCGCATGAATGCCAACTCTCCGTTAAGTGCCTGGCAGCAGGCTGTGCAACAGAAGGGCTTCGTCCAGGACGAGGCCCAGGAACATGCTGTCTGGGCGCTGCAAAAATGCTACGAAGCGCTGTACCAGGGCGACCATGCGCAGGTACAGGGCGTTTACCTGTGGGGGCCGGTCGGGCGCGGCAAGACCTGGCTGATGGACCAGTTTTACCAGAGCCTGCAAGTCCCGGCCCGACGCCAGCATTTTCATCATTTCATGGGCTGGGTGCACCAGCGCTCGTTTCAGCTGACCGGCACTGCCGACCCGCTGAAGGCCCTGGCCCGGGAACTGAGCGCAGAAGTGCGGGTGTTGTGCTTCGATGAGCTGTTCGTCAATGACATTGGCGATGCGATCATCCTCGGGCGGCTGTTCCAGGTCATGTTCGAGCAGGGCGTGGTGGTGGTCTGCACCTCCAACCAGCCACCGGACGGGCTGTACTCCGATGGATTCAACCGGGAGCGCTTCACGCCGGCGATCGAGGCGATCAAACAGCACATGCAGGTGATCGCGGTGGACGGCGGTGAAGATCATCGTCTGCACCCCGGCGCCGGTCTGCAGCGCTACTGGGTGGCCGAACCGGGCCAGCCCGGTGCACTGGGCGACGTGTTCAAGGCCCTGACCGTCGGCCAGACGGTGTCTGCCGAGCCGATTCAGGTCGGCTACCGGTCGCTGGCCGTGGTGCAGGCCAGCGCCAGCGTGCTGTGGGCCCGTTACGCCGACCTCTGCGAGCAACCCCTGGCCGCCATGGACTTCATGGCCCTGTGCGACCGGTTCAAGGCTATCCTGTTGAGTGACGTGCCCAACCTCAGCGCACAAAAACGTCCGGGGCGCATTGCCCGTGGCACGGAAGACGGCGTCGAGCGGGTGGTGGCGGGCGACCGCGAGCTGCCGCAATTATCGGTGCATGACGATGGCGTGCGGCGGTTCATCGCGCTGGTCGACGAGTGCTACGACCGCAAGGTGCCGTTGTACCTGGAAGCCCAGGTGCCGATGCAAGACCTCTACACCGAAGGCTATCTGGAGTTCGCCTTTCGCCGCACACTCAGCCGGCTCCAGGAGATGCAACTGCAACGTTTCGCCGAGGCTTGAACCCAGGGAGCGCGAGGATGAATCAGCCCTTGTCCCATCATTTGCTGACCATGGCCTATCAGAACGCCTGGGCCAATCACCGACTGGCCAAGGCCTGGGGGCAGTTGAGCGCCGAGGAACTGGCGGCGCCACGGGTCAGTTTCTTCCCAAGCCTGCGCGCCACGCTCAACCACATCCTGACCTGCGACTGGTTTTACGTCGACGCCCTGGAACGGGAGTTGCGCGCCGATGAGCCGCACCCGGACTGCTACGTGTTTTTCAGCGCCGAAGAGCCTTTTACCGATGCCGCGACGCTGCGGCACGAACAGGTTCAGGTGGACCGGCGGCTGATCGCCTACTGCGAGCAACTGCGCGACGCCGACCTGGGCAAGATCGTCACCATCGCCCGCGACACGCCCCAGCACGACAGCCGCCTGCGCCTGCTGTCGCACCTGTTCGAGCACCAGATCCATCATCGCGGCCAGGTGCACGCCATGCTCAGCGGCACCGGTGTCGCACCGCCGCAACTGGACGAATTCTTCTGCGCCGGCGAATCCGGCCTGCGCGCGGCCGACTTCGCCGAACTGGGCTGGACCGAGGCGTTGATCTGGGGGCATTGAACCAGATCAGCCTGTTCGCGATTCGATGTCACATCCAACATCAATGGCGCCTGACCGACCGCCATCGCGAGCAAGCTCGCTCCTACAGTGGTCCGGGCATGCCGCAGGTTTTGTGACCGGCGCGCAACCTGTGGGAGCGGGCTTGCTTGCGATTCGGTCTCACATCCAACACCCATGGTGCCTCACCCACCGCAATCGCGAGCAAGCTCGCTCCTACAGAGGTCCGGGCATGCCGCCGGATTTGTGATCGACACGAAGCCTGTGGGAGCGGGCTTGCCCGCGAATCGGTCTCACATCCAACACCCATGGCGCCTGGCACGCCGCCATCGCGAGCAAGCTCGCTCCTACAGTAAAGGCCTTGCGCAGCCTGGAGTGCCCGCGCTAGGGTCGCCGCTCGCTGTTTAACGTGTTGTTGAGGGTGGAAATGGAATCCGCAGAAATTCTCGTGCTTCAGGCCAGCTACACCAACCCGGTGCATGCCGAGGCGCTGCGCGTGGTGTTGAATCATTACGCCGAAGACCCGATGGGCGGCGGGCACTCTCTGCCCGCCGAGGTGCTGGAACATTTGTCTGGGGAACTGGCCAAGCGGCCGCATGCGTTCAGTGTGCTGGCCTTTGTCGGGGGCGAGCCGGCAGGGCTGGTCAATTGCTTTGAAGGGTTTTCCACCTTTGCCTGCCGACCCTTGGTCAATGTGCATGATGTGGTGGTCATGAAGGCATTTCGCGGCTTGGGCCTGAGCCAGAAGATGCTGCAAAAGGTCGAGGATATCGCCCGCCAGCGCGGCTGCTGCAAAATCACCCTGGAAGTGTTGGAAGGCAACGACGTGGCCCAGTCGTCGTACGCCAAGTTCGGCTTCTCCGCCGGCATGTTCGACCCTGCGCACGGGCGGATGCTGTTCTGGACCAAGGCGTTGAATTAAACCGATTGGTGCCCCCTGTAGGAGCGAGCTTGCTCGCGATGGCGATACATCAGGCACCCATGATGTTGGATGTGCTGGCCACATCGCGAGCAATCGAGCGTCGACCGGCTGCTCCTACAGGGACGGTGGTACGTTCCAATCAGGGCTTGTAACGCTCCGTCACCTGCGCCGTCTGATCATCCGGCACTTTGACTTCGCTGGTGGGCTGGGTTTGATTCGCGGTTTGGCTGAGCCGCAGGCTTTCGTAGTAATAGCGCATGCGTTCAGCGCCGCCCTCGGCCATTGCGCCGAACGAAACGAAGGTCATCAGGCCGGCCACGATCACGGGTGTGCGTTTCATGGTGCGTCTCCCATAACGGTTAACGGGTGCCTTCCATCCATGAAGCCAGGTCGAAAGGTGATTATCCGCCGATTCCGTTAAACGAGAATTAACCGCAGCCGGTGTTCAGATGTCCGGTGCCGCAGGCGCAAAAAAAGGGGCCGGAATCGGCCCCTGGAAGGATTACTTGGCAACTACCTCGCCTGGGTTCGGCTTGGTCTTGGGCTTGATCAGGCTGAAGTCGATCAAGGCCTTCTGCTCGCGTGCATAGGGGTCGCCGATCAACAGTGGGCGCGCCTTGAAGTCGGCACTGACCAGGCTCTTGCTGCGGTCCAGCTCATCGAAACTCAAGCCTGCCAGGTCGGCCCAGGTGTGGATCAGGTGCGAACTGCTGTACGGCCGGTCCAGGTCGCCGGTGAAGTTCCAGTCATGGGTTTCACGCCATTTTGGCGACGCCCAGGCCATGAACGGGATGGTGTACATCGGCGCCGTCGGTTTGTTTTCGTTGCGCCCCAGGGTGTTGTGCCCCGCGGAGTCGAACACATCCTCGCCATGGTCGGACAGGTACAGCAGGAACCCGTTCGGATCGGCCTTGGCGTAGTCCTTGATCAGGCTGGACACCACGAAGTCGTTGTACAGCACGGCGTTGTCGTAGCTGTTGTAGGTGGGCAACTGATCATCACGCACACCGGGCGGCACGCCATTGCGGTCCTGGAATTTGTCGAAGCTCGGCGGATAGCGGTACTGATAGCTCATGTGCGTACCGAGCAGGTGCACGACGATCAACTTGCGCGGCGCCACATCGGCCAGGGCCTTGTTGAACGGCTCGATCACGTCGCCATCGTACTGGGCGGCGTTCTGGTTACGGTTGTTGTTCAGGTACACCTGTTCGTCGGCCTGCTCGGAGAAGGTCGTGAGCATGGTGTTGCGCTTGGTCATGGTCTGCTGGTTGGTGATCCAGAAGGTCTTGTAGCCGGCCTGTTTCATCATGCTGACCAGCGACGGCGTGGTCAGGTACGCCTCGGGATTTTCCTCGTCGGCGAAAGTCAGCACCTGTTGCAGCGCCTCGATGGTGTAGGGGCGCGGGGTGATGACGTTATCGAAGACCGCCAGTTGATCCTTGAGCTTGTCCAGTTCCGGCGTGGTCTTGCGCGGGTAGCCATACAGGCTCATGCGCTGGCGGTTGGTGGACTCGCCGATGACCAGCACCAGCGTGGTCGGCTGGTTGGCCTGTGCATCCTTGAGGTTTCGCAGAGGCGCTACCTTGCTGGCGCTGTTGAGCATGTCCTGCATGCCGGCCAGGGTATCGAGGTAGCGGTGATAGGCCACGGCCATCTGCCAGGGCACTGCGGGCTCGATGCGGGTTTCGAATTTCTCGAACCCTTCGGCGAAGTTGCCGGTGCGCAGGGTTTGCTTGATCAAGGGGTAACCGACCACGGCCACCACAATCGCCGTTGCCGCCACCAACGCCCGGCCCCGTGGCAAATGCACCGGGCGCAAGCGGGTCCACAGGAAATACGCAAACAGCGTGTGGGCGAGGAACGCCGGGACCATCCACCAGGCAAAGTACTGGGTCATGTACTCGCCGGCTTCCGAGACGTTCGACTCGAACATGATGAAGATGACGCTTTGCGAAAATTCCTGCTGGTAGATGAAGAAATAGCCCAGGCTGGCCATGGAACAGGCCCACAGCACCACGCCGATCACGGCGGCCATGACCCGGGTCTGTTTCGGGAACAGCAGCATGGGCGCCAGCCAGACGGCGCTCATCACGAAGGCCTGGCGAAATCCGGTGAAGCCGGAGGTGCCGGTCAGTTGAATCAGCAGTTGGGTGATGCCAGAGAAATACCAGAAGAAGACGAACAGCCAGAGAAACCCTGCCCAATCGAATCCTTTCGCAGTCGAACTGCTGCGTTGAAACCAAGCCATCGTGCGCTCCAGCCAGAATCACGTTCCACCGTCGGGACTGAGAATGTCCGACGAACGGGCGCCGCGCGGATACCGTGCGGCCACTAAAGGGCCGGAGTATCAACAAGCGGGTGTGAAAGTTTCGTGAGCTTGGCGTGGGCGAATCGTGATGGCATTTCGGAAACAGCTCAGGGGCTGTTTCCGAATCAGGCGGGGGATCAGGCGTGAGGAGCGCGCAAGGTGGTCACCGGCTTCGGAGCCTGGATACCTTGCGTCAGCAGGCGCAATTGTTCGACTTCGTGCTTCAACTGGTCGCGTTCGTCCTGCAACTGACGCAACTCATCGCGGCGGATCGTGACGTAAAGGGTTTGTGCTGGCCGTGCTGCTTGTACTGTGCCCATTGCTCACCTCGCAAATGGCTGTCTCAACTGTAAATCTGCCCCGACATCGGGTGCTGATCTACTATCGGCGCCGATTTTGATTTCTTTTGCCCGGGAATGGAACTTTTTTATTTTTCACTGTCGTTGTGTCTTTGCGACGATTCCCGACGTTATCCATCAGGATCGGGCACAATGCCCGGAAACTTCAGCCCGACGCTCTGGACTAACCCCATTAGTCGCGTTGGGCTATAACCATTGACACACTTTTATTTGTAGTAGGGAGCATCAGCACATGCAACTCGGGATTATTGGACTGGGCCGCATGGGCGGCAATATTGCACGGCGCCTGATGCTCAACGGGCACACCACCGTTGTATTTGACCGCAACAGCGCCTTCGTCGATGCGCTGGTCGCCGAGGGCGCCCAGGGCGCGGCGGACCTGCCCGCCCTGGTAGCGGGCCTGGCCAAGCCACGCGCGGTCTGGGTCATGCTGCCGGCCGGTGCACCGACCGAAGACACCATCGAAACCCTGAGCACCTTGCTCGAACCCGGCGACACCATCATCGACGGCGGCAACACCTTCTATAAGGACGACATCCGTCGCGGCAAGACGCTGGCCAAGAAGGGCCTGCACTACGTCGACGTCGGCACCTCCGGCGGCGTCTGGGGCCTGGAGCGCGGCTACTGCATGATGATCGGCGGCGATGCCGAGACCGTGCGCCGCCTCGACCCGCTGTTCGCCACCCTGGCGCCGGGCATGGGTGACATTCCGCGCACCAAGGACCGCAATTCCGACGACGACCGTGCCGAGCGCGGCTACATCCACGCCGGTCCTGCGGGCGCCGGGCACTTCGTCAAGATGATCCACAACGGCATCGAGTACGGCATGATGCAGGCCTTCGCCGAAGGCTTCGACATCCTCAAGACCAAATCCAGCACCAAGCTGCCGGAAGACCAGCGCTTCGACCTCAACGTGGCCGACATCGCCGAAGTGTGGCGCCGTGGCAGCGTGGTGTCGTCGTGGTTGCTCGACCTGACCGCCGATGCCCTGGCCGCCGATCCGCAGCTCGACGGTTTCTCCGGCTCCGTGGCTGACAGCGGCGAAGGCCAGTGGACCATCGAGGCCGCCATGGAACAAGCGGTGCCGGTGCCGGTGCTGTCCAACTCGCTGTTCGCCCGCTACCGCTCCCGTGGCCAGGGCACCTTCGGTGACAAGGTCCTTTCGGCACAGCGCTTCGGCTTCGGCGGCCACGTGGAGACTTCGAAAAAATGACCCGACTGATCCGCAATAAATCCAAGGCAGAACCCGCACCACCGACCACGCTGTTCCTGTTCGGTGCCCACGGTGACCTGGTCAAGCGCCTGCTGATGCCGGCGCTGTACAACCTGAGTCGCGATGGTCTGCTGGGGGAGGGATTGCGGATCGTTGGCGTTGACCACAACGCCATCACCGATGAAGCCTTCGCGCAGAAGCTCGAGGACTTCATCCGCGCCGAGGTGGCCAGCAAGGTCGGCAAGGCCGATCAGGCCCTTGACCCGCAATTGTGGGA
The DNA here is from genome assembly GCF_040947875.1 of Pseudomonas sp. MYb118. Lineage (NCBI taxonomy): Bacteria > Pseudomonadati > Pseudomonadota > Gammaproteobacteria > Pseudomonadales > Pseudomonadaceae > Pseudomonas > Pseudomonas sp. MYb118. The sequence continues at coordinate 95,398 of NZ_JBFRXN010000003.1, forward strand.
CAAGCTGGCCGCCGGCATCAGCTACGTCCAGGGCGATTTCCTCGACGACAGCACCTATCAGGCGCTGGCGGCGAAAATCGCCGCCAGCGGCACCGGCAATGCGGTGTTTTACCTGGCCACCGCGCCGCGTTTCTTCAGTGAAGTGGTGCGCCGCCTGGGCGCCGCCGGTTTGCTGGCGGAAACCCCGGAGGCGTTTCGCCGGGTGGTGATCGAAAAACCTTTCGGTTCCGACCTGCAAACCGCGCAAGCGTTGAATGCCTGCCTGCTCAAGGTGATGACGGAAAGCCAGATCTATCGGATCGACCATTACCTGGGCAAGGAAACCGTACAGAACATTCTGATCAGCCGCTTCTCCAACAGCCTGTTCGAAGCGTTCTGGAACAATCATTACATCGACCACGTACAGATCACCGCCGCCGAAACCGTCGGCGTGGAAACCCGTGGCAGTTTTTACGAACACACCGGCGCCCTGCGGGACATGGTGCCCAACCACCTGTTCCAGTTGCTGGCGATGGTGGCCATGGAGCCGCCGGCTGCCTTCGGCGCCGATGCGGTGCGCGGCGAGAAAGCCAAGGTGGTGGGGGCCATTCGCCCCTGGTCCATCGAAGAGGCGCGGGCCAACTCGGTGCGTGGCCAGTACGGCGCTGGCGAGGTGGACGGCAAGTCATTGCCCGGCTACCGCCAGGAAAACAACGTCGCACCGGACAGCAACACCGAAACCTACGTGGCGCTCAAGGTCATGATCGACAACTGGCGCTGGGTCGGCGTGCCGTTCTACCTGCGCACCGGCAAGCGCATGAGCGTGCGCGACACCGAGATCGTCATCTGCTTCAAACCGGCGCCTTATGCGCAGTTCCGCGACACCGAGGTCGACGAGTTGCAGCCGACCTACCTGCGCATCCAGATCCAGCCCAACGAAGGCATGTGGTTCGACCTGCTGGCCAAGCGTCCGGGGCCGGCGTTGAAAATGGCCAACATCGAGCTGGGTTTTGCCTACAAGGATTTCTTCGAAATGCAGCCGTCCACCGGCTACGAAACGCTGATCTACGACTGCCTGACCGGCGATCAGACGCTGTTCCAGCGCGCCGACAACATCGAAAACGGCTGGCGCGCCGTGCAGCCGTTCCTCGACGCCTGGCGTGAGGACGCCAGCGTACAGGGCTACGCCGCCGGCGAAGACGGACCGAGCGCCGCCGAAGACCTGCTGACCCGCGATGGCCGCGTCTGGCATGGCCTCGGATGAGTGACCAGCCGGCGATTCGCTTTCTGCTCAGCGACATGGACGGCACCTTGCTGCTGCCCGATCACAGCCTGAGCCAGCGCACCATTGAAGCCGTCCGCTCGCTGCGTGAAGCCGGGGTGTTGTTCAGCCTGGCCACCGGGCGTCCACCCAAGGCCATGTTGCAGCAGATCGAAGCCCTGGGCGTCGATCTGCCGACGGCGGCATTCAACGGTGGCACCATCGTCCACCCCGATGGCAGCCTGCTGATCGCGCATTACCTGCCCGCCACGGCGGCGCTGACCACGCTGACGCAGTTTGCCGACCTGCCGGACATCGAGGTCTGGGTGTTCAGTGGCGGCGATTGGCTGGTGAAAGACCCGAACGGGCCGATGGTGCCGAGGGAGCAGCACGGCCTGGGCTACGCGCCGGTGGTCGTGGACAGTTTCGAGCCGTACCTGCAACACATCGACAAGATCGTCGCGGCGAGCAACAACGCACAGTTGCTGATCGAGCTGGAGGCGCAATTACTGCCCAAGGTCGAAGGGCAGGCCCAGGTGTCGCGTTCGCAACCGGTCTACCTGGATGTGACCGCGATGCGGGCCAACAAGGGCGACGCGCTGGCGACCCTGGCCGAGTTTCTCGGCGTGCCGCTGGAGCAGACGGCGGCCATGGGCGACGGCGGCAACGACCCGGCGATGTTCCATCGTGCCGGGCTGTCGATCGCCATGGGGCAGGCGGAAGACGCGGTGAAGCGCCAGGCGGATGTGATGACCGGCGCCAACACCGAGGACGGCGCGGCGCAGGCGATCGAGCGGTACATCCTGCCTCGATAGGTTATGGCACTCACCTACCTCCTTGTGGGAGCGAGCCTGCTCGCGATAGCGGTCTATCTGATCCACCGCCATCGCGAGCAGGCTCGCTCCCACAGAGGGTTGTATCCAGTGCTTGGTGCCTACAACCAATAACTCACCGCATACCACCCCAACACCCCCATCACCACCGTATACGGCAACGCCATCCACACCATCCGCCCATACGACAGGCGAATCAGCGGGGCAATCGCCGAGGTCAGCAGGAACAGGAACGCGGCCTGGCCGTTGGGGGTTGCCACGCTTGGCAGGTTGGTGCCGGTGTTGATGGCAATCGCCAGGGTGTCGAAATGCTCACGGCTGATGTGCCCGGCGAGGAACGCCTGTTTGACTTCGGTGATGTAGATGGTGGCGACGAACACGTTGTCGCTGATCGCCGAGAGCAAACCGTTGGCGATGAACAGCATGCCCGGTTGCTGGTCTGCCGGCAGGGCCAGCACCCACTGGATCAGCGGCGTGAACAGTTGCTGGTCGTGAATCACCGCCACCACCGCGAAGAACACCACCAGCAGCGAGGTGAAGGGCATGGCGTCCTTGAAAGCGCTGCCCAGCCGGTGCTCGTCGGTGATGCCGGTGAACGCGGTGATCAGCACGATCACCATCAAACCGATCAAGCCGACCTCGGCAATGTGAAAGGCCAGGCTGGCGATCAGGATCAACGCGGCGAGGCCCTGGACGATCAGCGCCGCGCGTTGGCGTGCGGTGCGCCCGGCATCGTCTTCGGCGGCGTAGTTGGCCAGCACGGCGCGGACGTTGTCCGGCAGCAATGTGCCGTAACCGAACCAGCGCAGTTTCTCCAGCAGCACGCAGGTCACCAGGCCGGCCACCAGCACCGGCAGGGACACCGGGGCGATTTTCACGAAGAACTCAGTGAAGTTCCAACCCATCTCGTGGCCGATCAGCAGGTTCTGCGGTTCGCCCACCAGCGTGCAGACGCCGCCCAGCGCGGTGCCGACAGCGCCGTGCATCAGCAGGCTGCGCAGGAAGGCGCGGAACTGGTCGAGGTCGTCGAGGCTGAGCTTGGGCAAATGCCGGTCATCGCTGAATTCGCTGTCCTGGCGCGGGTCATTGCCCGAGGCCACTCGGTGATACACCGAATAGAAGCCGACGGCGGCACTGATGATCACGGCCGTCACGGTCAAGGCATCGAGGAAGGCCGAGAGAAACGCCGACAGAAAACAGAACATCAACGCCAGCATGGCCTTGGAGCGAACCCCCAGCAGCAGGCGCGAGAACAGAAACAGCAGCAGGTCTTTCATGAAGTAGATGCCCGCCACCATGAACATCAGCAGCAGGATCACCGGGAAGTTGTGCTGCAACTCCTCATAGAGCGCCTGGGGCGTGGTCATCTTCAGCAGCAGCGCTTCGATCAGCAGCAGGCCGCCGGGCATCAGCGGGTAGCATTTGAGCGCCATGGCCAGGGTGAAAATGAACTCCAGCACCAGCAGCCAACCGGCGGCCACCGGGCCTACGGTCCAGAACATCAGCGCGTTGAGTATTAAAAAGCCGACGACGGTGGCCTTGTACCAGCGCGGTGAGTTGCCGAGAAAATTGTGCGCGAACGCCTGGGCCATCGAACCGGACATCGGCCACTCCTTGTAGTTAGAAGCGCGCAAGTTGCCGTAAGCCGCGGGTAAGATCAAGCGTAGAAAAGTTCGAAGTCACTAGCCCAGGTAGCGTGCGACCATCGCCCGGTAGTTGCCATCGAGTGAATAGCCGCCCACGACAATATTGCCGTCGGCCTGCACGGCCAATGAAGTGGCGGTGTCCGGGCTGCGGCTCAGCCGGGTGCGGACCCAGCCGACGCCCTGGCCGAAATGCTCATCGAGCTGCCCGTCATGGCGGTGCCGCGCCAGGATGAAGTCCGCCTCGATTCCCCCGATCGTGGCGCCTGCGGTCAACACGCTGCCGTCAGGCAGGCGGTGCGCGGCGGTCCATTGGCAGCCGCTGCGGCCGATTTCCAGCAGCCGGGGTTGGCCGTCGTTATCGTGCAGGTCCGGTCGGCCATTGCCGTGGAGTTTCAGCGCCATGCAGTGCATCGGGTCACGGCTGGTCCCGAAGCAGTGTAAGTCGCCGTTGTCATGCTGGACGATCTGGCTGACCTGGGCGCGACGGCCCTGGGCCATGAAACTCATGAAACCGTCCAGGGCAAAGCGCTCATCCAGCGAGCCGTCGCTTTGATAGCGCGCGAGCAGACCTTCTTCGGGAAAATTGATCGAGCCGCCCACCAGGATTCGCCCGTCGCGCTGCACCAGCAGGCTGCCGAGCCAGGTGTTCATCAGCAAATGCCTGACCAGCACGAAACCGCGCCCGTTGAACGTGATGTCCGGCGAGCCGTCGGCGTTGAGGCGAATGATCAGGCCAACGTGATCGGCCTGTTCGAAATGATGGTTGGCCAGCAGCAGGATTTTGCCATCGGCCTGTACCTGGACATCACAGACTTCGGCGCCTGGCACGCCCGGTGGCAGCCAGGTGTCGCGCGCGCCTCGGGACAGGTGGCCAGGCAGGCGGACCACGCAACGTCCGTTGTCGGCGAACGAGCGCACCGGGTTACCGTGTTGATCGAACAGGGCGAGGGCGGGGAGGGTGTGGGTGGCGTCTTCGTAATGCAAGCCAGCCACCAGCAGGTGGCCATCGGCAAGGACCCGGACATTGCCGGCCATGGCCTCGAAGCCGGGTTCGAACTGGCCGACGACGCTGCCCTGTCGGCCGAACGCCAGGTCCGCCGAACCGTCCGGCAGCAGTCGCGCCAGGCCAAAGCGGCTGCCTCCCGGCGTGCCGACTTTCGCCGCGATCAGCAGGCGCCCGGCCGCGTCGATGGCAACGCCATTGGTCATGCTGCTCAGGCTGCCGGCGAAGTAGACCTGGGTGATGCCGGTGCCGGCGAAGGTGTCATCGAGTTTGCCGGCGTCGGTGTGTGCCAGGTGTGGGGCAAAAGCGGTCTGGGCTGACCCGATCTGGATGGACATGCACGCATCTCCTTGCGAGTCGTCGTGATCCAGGGTTGGGTGTGGCGACTGGGGAAACATTCAACGCCGGAATGGCCCAATGCACAACTGGCAGAAATAACAGGCGGAGGGTCGCTGTGTGCCAGAACATTGTCTTTTCGAACCAGTACTAAGCCTGCCAACAAGTGGGCGCAGGAAAGTTCGAAAAACAGCAATGACGAAAGTGTTGGTTTTTACCACCAACGAACTAACGAATAGACAGGGGGAAGGCGGATTACTTGCGGTAATCCGCCTGATACTTAGTGCGGCATAGACCAGGGTTGCAGTGCGTAACCTTCCTGGCTCAGCTCTTTGCGGGCTTCTTCCAGAACATGTTCGAGTTGCGCGGGGTCGGCGTAGGCGCTGCTTGGGATCTGCGTGCGGCCAATGCGGTTGTTGGTGCGGTCGATGACGGTCAGGCTGAGTTCGCCATTGCCGTCTTGTGGGGCCCAGGCCACGCATTGAAATGGCTGGAATGCGCGGTCGGCAATCAAAAGAGCTTCGTTGATACGGAGCGGGGCGGTCATGGGGTCTTCTCTCTGTGTGCCCAATCAAATGATGTGCCGTCGGTTGGGCGTACCGTTCGGCTGGTTACTTGTACTGATGCCTGCTACCCGTGGGTGGGTCACATATTATTAAAAGAAATCTCGACTTTTTTGTCCTGGCTCAATTTTTCCGGCGTTTTTGAAAGCGTAATGAAAGACTCGACTCGTTAGTTAACTAATGGACCGCGGCTTATATCCGCAGGAGCGAAAACCTTTAGACAAACGGTCCAGGCCTGCGTCAAATTCTTGCTAACGTTACAGTCGGGCTTGCCAAATGGCTGTTTTTAATAAAATTCCTCTGATTTGGCGCCAAGGAATAGTCATGATTGAAGCGCCTGCATCAAGACGTCTATTAGTGGTCGACCCCTGCGACGACTGCCATCGTTTACTGCCCGGTTTGCGCGACATCGGCTGGGACGTCGACAGCTGCAGCCTGGACAATGCCGTCGATCGCCCGTGCGATGTGGGCCTGTTGCGTTTGCAGCCGTTTCACCTGGAAAGCCCGGAAGCGGTCAAGGATCTGATCACCCGCAGCAATGCCGAGTGGATTGCCGTGCTGGATGCGCAAATGCTGCGGCTGCAGAACGTCGGGGATTTCGTTTGCGAATGGTTTTTCGATTTCCACACCTTGCCGTTCGATGTGTCCAGGGTTCAGGTGACCCTCGGCCGCGCGTTCGGCATGGGGCGCCTGCGTGGCCAGGGCACGGTGCATATCGAGCCCGAGCACGAGCATGAGCTGCTGGGTGACAGCAAGTCGATTCGCGAACTGCGCAAGCTGCTGAGCAAACTGGCGCCCACCGAGTCGCCGGTGCTGATTCGCGGCGAAAGCGGCACCGGTAAAGAATTGGTCGCCCGCACCCTGCATCGACAATCCCAGCGACACAACAAACCGTTTATCGCGATCAATTGCGGTGCGATCCCCGAACATCTGATCCAGTCCGAACTGTTTGGCCATGAAAAGGGCGCGTTCACCGGCGCCCATCAGCGCAAGATCGGGCGGATCGAAGCCGCCAACGGCGGCACGCTGTTCCTCGACGAAATCGGTGACCTGCCGCCGGAATTGCAAGCCAACCTGCTGCGCTTTCTCCAGGAGAAACACATCGAGCGGGTGGGCGGCAGTCAGCCAATACCTGTGGATGTGCGGGTTTTGGCCGCGACCCACGTCGACCTCGAAGTCGCCATCGGCAAGCAGCGCTTTCGCGAAGATCTGTATTACCGCCTGAATGTGTTGCAGGTGGTCACCGCGCCGCTGCGTGAACGCAATGGCGACCTGGCCATGCTGGCCAACCATTTCTCCCATTTCTACAGCCGAGAAACCGGACGACGACCACGCAGCTTCAGCGAGGATGCGCTGGTGGCCATGGGCAACCATGACTGGCCGGGCAACGTCCGCGAGCTGGCCAACCGGGTGCGTCGCGGATTGGTGCTGGCCGAGGGCCGACAGATCGAGGCCCGGGACCTGGGCCTGATCAGCCACCAGGCGTCGGCATCACCGATGAGCACGCTGGAAGACTACAAAATGCGCGCCGAACGCCAGGCCCTGTGTGATGTGCTCAACCGACACAGCGACAACCTGAGCATCGCCGCCAAAGTCCTGGGAATCTCCAGACCCACCTTCTACCGGCTGTTGCACAAACACCAGATCAGATAACAGCGACAATCCTCGCCCCCGCGGCTTGCCCGGATCCCTTGTGGGAGCGGGCTTGCTCGCGATGGTCGTTAACGATAACGCGGGCTGTCTGGATGCCCGCGGTGCCTGGGTGTCCATCGCGAGCAGGCTCGCTCCCACAGGTTTTGTGTCGATCACACATCTCGCGGCTTGCCCGGATCCCCCTTGTGGGAGCGAGCCTGCTCGCGATGGTCGTTAACGATGACGCTGGCTGTCTGAATGCCCGCGGTGCCTGGGCGTCCATCGCGAGCAAGCTCGCTCCTACAGGTTTTTGTGGTGATCCTCGATCTCGCGGCTTGCCCGGATCCCTTGTGGGAGCGGGCTTGCCCGCGATGGTCGTTAACGATAACGCTGGCTGTCTGGATGCCCGCGGTGTCTGGGCGTTCATCGCGAGCATGCTCGCTCCTACAGGTTTTGTGTCGATCACACATCTCGCGGCTTGCCCGGATCCTCCTTGTGGGAGCGAGCCTGCTCGCGATGGTCGTTAACGATGACGCTGGCTATCTGGATGCCCACGGTGCCTGGACGTCCATCGCGAGCAGGCTCGCTCCCACGGATCGTATGAACGACCAACGCCCACTGCATGGCTGCAGCGGGCGTTGTTGGTCTGGGGGGATCAGAAGTAGTACGGGAATTTCAGGCTGAAGGAGAAGTCCGGCGCGTCTTCGGTCAGGCCGATGGCCAGTTGTGGGACGATCGTCAGGTTGGGGGTGGCGGCCAGGGTCATGCCGATGTTGAAGTTGGCCGAGTTGTAGTCGCTGTTGGTGATCGACTGCCAGTCGCCGCCGTCCGGTTTGATTTTGCTCTTGCGGGCGAACTGGTCGGTGAACGAGAACGACATACTCATCTTCTCGTTCAAGGCGAAGGCAATACCGGCGCCGACCTGCCAGGAGTCACCCAGCTTCACGTCGCCCTTGACCTTGGAACCGACCTGAGGACTGATATCGCTGAACGAATCCTGCATGTTGTAGGTGTAGGACAAGGTGCCGAACAGCACGGCCGGGTCATAGGTCTTGACCAGCGAGATACCCGGCGTAATCGCCCAGACACCGTTGCCGGTAGGCAGGGACTCGGGTACCGCGAGGTTGTCGTTGTTCGGGTCTTCCACCAGTTTGATGCCGTAAGGGTCCTTGCCCGTTGGCGCCTTGATGCGCAAGGTAGCCACGGCGTCCGGCAGGTCAGCCGTTTCATCAATGAATTTGTAGGCCACGCCGACGTTCACATCGCCGATTTCCGGGTCGCGGGTGACGGTAGCGTCAGACGTCACCGGGCCAGCGCCACCGGCGCCTCCGGAGGAATACGTCGATTCGCGATAGACCACGGGTACGTTGATGTCGAACTGCCAACGCTGTGCCACGTTGTAGCGGGCGGTCAGGTCCAGGGTCCAGTTGTCGGCCTTGATCCGGTCCAGGTTGATGTTGCCGAGGAAAATCGAGTCCAGTGCCAGGAAACCGTTGAGCGTCAATGCACGGGTATCGTAGTGGGTGTAGGTCAGGCCGGTTTCGACGCTGAACTTGCCGCCACCGAAGAAGCCGCTGGCTTCGTCGTACAGGTTGGAGACACTCTGTGCCGGTTGTGAATCATCCGCCAATGACTGGCCGTAGGAACTGCCCGAGGCGCCCGGGGCCCCGGAGGCCACGGTCTGGCCCTTGGTCGGGTCGGCGGGGGATTTGGTAAGGCGTTTGGGAGCAGGCGCCGCCGGGGTTTCTTCTACCTGGCGAACGCGCTGCTCGAGGACCATCAGGGCATTCTGTTGTGCTTCATAACGTTGCTTGAGCTCCATGAGTTCTTGTTTTAGTGCTTCGACCTGAGGGTCCGGGGCCGCATACAGCAATGTGGCCGGGGCCAGGCTACTCAAACAAACGACAACTTTGAACGTTGAAGATCGGTGCATGGGTGAGCCGTCCCTTCTGACTGCATCTGATGAGACTCAGCGTAGATCAAAATCCCATGGTGCGAAGACCTTTGAGCTGATCCAGATTGCCGGTCAGCGCCGCGCCGGAAGGCACGTTGTCACGCAGCACGACATTGAGCGACGTGAGGTTCCTGACCTGGTTGCCAGCGCCCAGCAAAGTCGTGTTCTGCATCAGGCCACCCTGGCCCAGGCGCTGCATTGCGCTGCCCTGATTATTGTTGGCAACGATGTTGAGTTGCACGCCGCCGCCGGTCGAAGACACGCTCATCGCGCCAGCTTCATTACTGCCTGTCAGGGTCGAGCCTGAGGCCAGTACCTGGCCCTGGGGTGGCGTGACCGAGGCCTCGTTGCCGCGGGTGACGTTGATGCCCACATCGTTGTAGGCCGCGTTGTTGTCGCCGGCGGCACGCACCACCTGGGTGACACCGTTGGTGTTGTTGAGGCCAGCGCCGCCGGTCACGTTGCCGGTGCCTCGCGCGGTGGAGGTGCCCGTTCCGGTATGGTCGATGGTCGATACATAGAACTGCGGCGTGATGGTGGTTTTTTGCACCTGCATCGTCGTGGTGGCGCCGATGGTCGAGCCATTGGCGTTCTGCCAGACACTGGTCATGACAATGCCGAAACTGACGATCCGTCCCGGCATGACGTAGCGGCCGCGAAGGCTCGCCAATTCTGAATCCTTCAGTTCGATGGGTTTGAATATTTCTGCCTGGATCGGCAGGCTGGCGGCCATACAAACCACCGCTAGCCAGGTTGGAGTTTTCATTGAATGCTCCCGGAGCGTCGTGCCCCTTTATTCTTAGAAGAAGTCACTTCGAATGAAGCCGAAATCCATCAGCTCTACATCCTTGACCGGGGCGAATTCGTTGACGCGATTCTTGGCGGTCAAAGGGATTGGCGGATCGAGCAATGCGTTGTTCTTGTCGTAACCCTGGCCGATGACGGCGAAGATGATGCCGTTCCAGCCTTTGACGAAGTCATCCACTTTGTAGCGTTTGTGGCCGAGCACCGGATCACCGATGTACACCCAACCCCTGTCGACGCGTTGCAGCACCACGAAGTGCTTGTAGCCACGCACATCCATGAGCACCACCACGGGAATCTTGACGTCGTTCAGGGTTTCCGGTGCCACTTTGTAACCACGGGCCCGCATGCCGAGACTTTCCACGTACTTCTTCATGTCGAGCATGGAGAAGCCCTGGGTACGCACCAGGTTCTGGTCGGCGTGGGCCAGCATGCCTTCAATGATCTGTTCTTCATTGACGTCTAGCCAATAGGCCTGACGCAGAATGGTGGCCAGTGCGGCAGCACCACAACTGAAGTCGGTTTTCTGTTGCACCAGGTCGGCAAACTTGCGCTCGCGCACACTCTGGATCGGCTTGTAGATCACCGCGCCCCCAGGTAAGACAGAAAGCGGCATTTGAGCCGCCTCGATCACACTGGTTACGCACAGCAGGACTGCCAAGGCGAGAATGCGCATGGTCGGACGCCTTCCGGTTGCGTTGAGAAAGGCCCCCGTCAGGGGGCCTCCAGGCTCAGCAGTTAGAACGATTGGTTGGAGATGGCCAACGAGTTGCTTTGTTGGTTGCCCACGCCAGCCGCCACGTTCACACCCAGGTTGCCGCTGCCACCGTTCACCGAACCACTCAGGGTTGCAGTGTTGGTCACAGGGTTCAGCCAGCCGACTTGAGTGAGAACCTGATAGGACACAGTGTTGCTCAGCTCAAACGCGCTGCTTTCGCTGTAGTTCTTCGCAAAGTCTTTCGACGAAGAGGACGATTGTTCGCCCGACTTGTCGTACGAAGAGCTGAACGACTTGGTGAACGAGGATTCGTGCGAGTTATCGTACGAGGAGTTGCTGGTGTTGCTGGTTTCGGTGTTGACGGATGCATCGAGGTTAGCCGTCACGTTCGCGTTGCCACTGGCGCTGCGAGTGCGATCACCGTTGCCGTTGTTCCAGGTAACCGAGCGCGAGCCCTCGATCCCGGCAGTCAGGTTGGCAGTGATGGATGCTGCGCTGGTGGAGGCGGAGTCAGCGCTTTGCGAGCCGCTGGAGTCATGGGATTTCGAGCCGCTGGCGTCAAAGGCGTTGGAACCGCTGGCTGCCCAGTTGCTCGAAGAGTTCCTTTCGGAACTGCCGCTGACATCTTTGTTGTACGACTTGCTGCCGGCGAGCGTAGTGGTCAGCGAGTACGTTGCCACGGCAAGATCGGCATTGGCGCGGTTGTTCACGGTCAGGCCAGGCCCGCTCTGTTCGGCAGAAGCAGTGGCGGATGCACTACCCAATGGCGAATTGGAGTTGGCAATGGCCATGGTGTTTTTCTGTTGGTTGAGGTCGCCACCGGCAATGTTGATGCCCATGTTGCCGCTGCCGCCGTTACCCGAGCCGCTCATCACGCCAGAGTTGGTGGTGGAGTAGTTGTCGACCCGGTTGTTGTTGCTGTACTGGTTGACTCGGGCAGTAGCCGTTGCATTGCCGAACACGAAGCTGTTGTCCAGGCTCGAGTCCGAGGATGCGTTGGCGATGGCAGCCGCGTTGTCTTGTTGGTTGCCGTTACCGGCCGCCACGTTGACACCCACGTTACCGCTGGCGCCACTTGCCGAACTGCTCATCTCGGCAGAGTTCTGGGTGCCTTCGTTCAGGATGCGGTTGCCGGTACTGGTTTGCCGGTCCGTTGCCGTTGCCGTGGCGGAGACAAGGATTTTCGTAGGAGGAGGAGTGTGGTTATGGCCATTACCGTGGCCACGACGATCGCCCTGTTCAGCTTGTACAGCAACAGCCATGAGCGCAGCAATTGCGAAAACCAGAGGCTTGAGTGCCATCGAAGGTTTCATGGTGATTCTCCGTACTTATTTAGGTTAAGTGTTGTTTTTACCTGTTCGGATCAATCCGCGATCCGTACGCTGAAGGTGTTGGCCATTTGGTTTCCCACCCCTGCGCTCTGGTTCAACTGAATAACCCCACGGCTCCCGGTGAAAGCCTGATCACTGGTGGTGACCTGGCGAGTGCCTGATGCGGAGTCAATTGGACCGGAGTTGTTGAGCAGCGCCACGTTCTGTTGCATGAGGACGCTGTCGTCGAGACTTTGTGGCTGCGCACCGATGCTGATGCGCAGCGCGTTGGCTTGCTGAGTGCCGGCACCCGCGCTCTGGTTCACGCCCAGTGCGCCGCTGCCATTGGTGAAGGAGTTGCCCTGGATGCTGGCCGTGGCGTCGACCCTGGGGTCGTGCGCCGTGTTCAGCCGTTGGCGAATCTGCGTGGTCGCGTTGGCATCACGGCCAATGGCGAAGGCCCGGGCGTTGGCCTGTTGCTGTTGGTCGCCAGCGGCCTGGTTGACCCCGACGTTGCCCGAGTAGCTCGCGCCGGAGTTGTCGATGGTGGCCGTGTCCACCACCGGTGAACCGGCGAAGGCCGTTGCACTGCAAAACATGGCGATCATGAGCAGCGTGCGATTCATATCAACGGTCTCCCGTGATGATTTTCAGCGCGCCCATGCCTTGCTGGACACTCGAATTGACCATGTTGGCAATGCCGTTGCCACCGCCGGTCGCACGGCCACCGGCCTGGTTGGCCAGTTGGTTCTGCGTGCTGATGTTGCCGCCCAGGTTGGTAGGGCCGTTCAGGTTCATCATGCTGGAGATGCCTGAGCCGCTGGCGATGCCGGCGAATTCACCGTCGCTCAATTCGTTGGTTTGCTGCAGGACATACTGCGAGGGGTTGGCGTTGACAGTCGTCGGGTTGGGGTCGGGAATCACCGGCGCCCGGGTCGCCATGCGGGGTTGCACATCGCGTGTGATAACGATGATGCCGTTGTCTGCCTGAGCAGACAGGCTGATGATCGAGCCGAACGTGACTCCGGTCAGCATCAGGCTTACAAAGCGTTTATCGAACATCCCCACGGTGGCAATTCCTTCTGTAAATGGAACGCTAACCCAATTGAACGTTGCGAGGGGTAGAGAGCAGAAGGTGTGCCGCTTTTGCTTTTTGTTGTAAAAACAGTGACTTGGGTGTAGTTGTTCGAGAGGGCTGGAAAAATCTGTATCAACACCGAGACAAAGCTGCGCCGCAACCGCGTCAATACGGGCAGTATTGCTAAGCAGCGGCGTCGCAGGCAGGTTGTATCAGTGGAGTAACATTTTTCGAGACAAATGCCTCGAACGCTCTGGCTCAAGGGTTTGAGGCAAGCGCAGTGTTTCAGGAATGGACAAATGCGCCGGGATTTGGCGTCCCGGTCAGGTCTTCAGCAAGTTTTTTACCGCGATGAAGGCGGCATCCTTGCGCTGTTGCCAATCTCCTTGCACCACCTGATAAGGCTGTTGGTGCAGGTCCAGCCAGCGGCGACTGTCATGGAAAAACGCCTGACGGTCTGCCAGTTGTGGTTGGCATCGCTGGCCGTCGTCGTGCCATTCGACTGTCTCGGGGCTCAGCAACAAGTGCAGGTCGTAGCGACGTGCCATTAGTGCTGGCTCCAACCAGTCGGGGCAATCGCTGAACAACGCGCGGCTCCACAGGATGTTGCTCAACAAGTGCGTATCGAGAATCAGCAGGGGCGGTCGTTTGGCCCGCGCTTCGTCCTCCCAGGCCAGCTGGCCATGTGCTATTGATGCAATGTCATCGTAGCAGGTTTCCCGGGCATTTCTCTCGATAAAGTGCCGAACATACTCTTCGACCAATATGCCGCCAAAATTGGCGTGAATCTCACCTGAGAGCCAGCTTTTGCCACTCGATTCCGGCCCCGTCAGCACCACTACCTTCATGAGCCGAGCACCGGATCACTACGCCAGGCGCGCCAGCCCTGGATGGCCAGCAGGGTAAACAGGCCATACAGGGCCGCCGTCAGGTACATGTCCTTATAAATGAACAGGCCGACGAACACGCAATCCAGCACGATCCACAGCGGCCAGCATTGCAGGCGTTTGTGCGCCATCCAGAACTGCGCCACCAGGCTGAAGGCGGTGAGGGCGGCATCCAGCCAGGGTTGGGCCGCGTCGGTCCAGTGCGCCATGGCCGCGCCGAGCAGCAGGCTGCCGAGGGCGCCAAGCGCCAACCCGGAGGCCATCGCCGGCGCACCCAACCGGCTGACGGTGCGGCCCTGATGTTCTGCACCGAAGCGCGTCCACTGCCACCAGCCGTACAGTTGCAACGCGGCATAGATCACTTGCAGGAGCATGTCCGAGTACAGCTTCACCTCGAAAAAGATCCAGCTATATAGAAGCACCATGACCAGGCCGATCGGCCAGCACCAGGGGTTTTGCCTGACCGTGAGCCACACGGCGATCACGCCGAGGACGGCAGCCAACAGTTCAAGCCCGGACATGCACTGACCCTGGGGGAAAAGAAGAGGGGGCGGATTGTACCGACAGGCGCCGCCGAACAGAACCGGCGCGCGAAAAGTCCCGCAGCAACGGTGGTCGTTGCTGCGGGAAGGGCTTTAAACGCGGAACTGCTTGAGCAGGGCGTTCAACTGTTCGCTCAAGTCCTTGAGCCGCACGCTGGCCACGCTCGACTGTTCCGCCGCCAGCGCGGTGCTGTGGGACAACCCGGCAGCCTGGGTGACGTTCTGGTTGATGTCCTCGACCACATGCGCCTGTTGCAGGGTGGCACTGGCGATGGAAGTGTTCAGCCCATTGAGGTTGCGCAGCGCCTGGCCGATGGCGTTCAGGCTCGCCCCGGCGAGGCCGGCCTGTTCGATGGTCAGCTGGGAGGCGCGGCTGCTGTCGCCGATGACCTTGACCGCCGCTTCGGAGTGGCTTTGCAGGCGCTCGATCATCGACTGGATCTCGGCCGTGGACTTTTGCGTGCGTTGCGCCAGCAGGCGTACTTCATCGGCGACCACCGCGAACCCGCGACCTTGCTCGCCGGCACGCGCAGCCTCGATGGCGGCATTGAGCGCCAGCAGGTTGGTCTGCTCGGCAATGGAGCGGATCACTTCTAGCACGCTGCCGATCTGGGTGCTTTCGGTGGCCAGGGTACGGATGACTTCCACCGCCTGGTCGATGGTGGAGGACAACTTGTCGATCTGTTCCAGGCTGCTGTCGATGTTGACCTGGCCCTGCTGCGCCTGGGATTCGGCGTCGCGCATTTCGCTCGCGGCCTGCTCGGCGTTCTTTGCCACGTCCTGCACGCCGTAGGTCACTTCATTAATAGCGGTGGCCACCAGTTCCATCTGTTGCGATTGCTGCTGGCTGCGCTGCTGGGCCTGGGCGGCATCGTTGCCCAGCTCGCTGGACGACTGGCCCAGGGCGCCGGCCGACACTTGCAGTTGACTGATCACCCCGCGCAGCTTGGCGGTGAAGGCGTTGAAGTGATGCGCCAGTTGCGTGACTTCGTCCTGGCCGTGGGTGTCGAGGCTGCGGGTCAGGTCGCTTTCGCCGCTGGCGATGTTGGCCATGGCGTTCACGGTTTCCTGCAGGGGGCGCACGATGCTGCGGGCGATCAGGATCACCAGCAAGGCCATGACGAGGGCGATCGCCAGGCCGACACCCGACGCTTTCCACACCTGGCCCATAAACTCGGCCTGCATGTCGTCGATGTACACGCCCGAGCCGATCACCCAGCCCCAGGGTTGGAACAGTTGCACGTAGGAGGTTTTTTCCACCGGCTCGCTGGCGCCGGGTTTCGGCCAGCGATAGTCGATGGCGCCGCCGCCCTTGGCCTTGGCCAGCGCGACCATTTCGTTGAACACCGCAAACCCGTCCGGATCGCGGATCGCCGAGAGGTTCTGGCCGTCCAGTTTCTGGTTGACCGGGTGCATGATCATCACCGGGGTCAGGTCGTTGATCCAGAAATACTCGTTCTGGTCATAGCGCAGGCCGCGCACGGCACTCAGTGCCTGCTTCTGCGCCGCTTCGCGGGTGAGGGTGCCGGAGGTTTCCAGGCCGTGGTAATAGCTCAGAATACCGCTGGCGGTCTGTACCACATGCTGGGTTTTCTGCGCCTTGGCGTAAGAGAGGTCGTCGTGAATCTGCTTGAGCATCAGCACACCCAGCGTCAAAAGCATCATGACGGCGACGATCAATATGAGCCACAAACGGCGGCTGATCGACATACTGCGCAAGCTGTTCATAGCACTGTCACTCCGGTGTTTTATTTTTGTAATAAATGATCGCCAGCATCCCATCACACTTTGTCGATCGGGCATATCCGACCCAAGTCCAATAACGTGGCAGCGTTATTCAGGCTTGTCTGATAGGATTTCGGCCCCGCATGGAAAAACCTGAATCCCCGTCGATTTTTTCACGGAAATTTTATGGCTCCGTGCGGATTCTGTGCGCGCCGCCTTCCGGTGGCGCTGATTACAGTCAACGTTTTGTAATAAATACTATCGGGGCATGCCTGGGGGCATCGCTTCTTGGGGGATTGATGGATTTTTGGACCGCCTTGCAGGCATTGATTCTTGGGGTTGTGGAAGGGCTGACCGAGTTTTTGCCGATCTCCAGTACCGGACACCAGATCATCGTGGCCGACCTGCTCAACTTCGGGGGCGAGCGGGCCATCGCGTTCAACATCATCATTCAGTTGGGGGCGATCCTGGCGGTGGTGTGGGAATTTCGCCGCAAGATCCTCGACGTGGTCACCGGGTTGCCGACGCAGCCGAGCGCCCAACGGTTTACTGTCAACCTGCTGGTGGCCTTCATGCCGGCGGTGGTGCTGGGGGTGATCTTCTCCGATCTGATCCACCATTACCTGTTCAACCCGATCACCGTCGCGGCGGCGCTGGTGGTGGGTGGCATCATCATGTTGTGGGCGGAAAAGCGTCAGCATGAAGTCCACGCCGAAACCGTCGACCAGATCACCTGGAAAGACGCCCTCAAAGTCGGTTTCGCCCAGTGCCTGGCGATGATCCCGGGGACCTCGCGGTCCGGGGCCACCATCATCGGCGGCCTGTTGTTCGGCCTGTCGCGCAAGACCGCCACCGAGTTCTCGTTTTTCCTCGCCATGCCCACCATGGTTGCGGCAGCGGTGTACTCGGGGTTCAAGTACCGCCACCTGTTCGAGCCTGCCGACCTGCCGGTATTTGCCATCGGTTTCGTTACCGCGTTCATTTTCGCGATGATTGCCGTGCGGGCGTTGCTCAAATTCATCGGCAGCCACAGCTACGCGGTCTTCGCCTGGTACCGCATTGCATTCGGCCTGGTGATCCTGGCCACCTGGCAGTTCGGCTGGGTGGACTGGACGGCGGCCAAGTAATGAGTGACGGCCGCGCGCGCCGCTCTCCCGGACGTTCCTCGGGAGGGCAGATGCAGCACCCGCGGCTCAAGCTGCTGGTGTTCGCCCTGGTGTGCGCGCTGCCGCTGGCAGGTTCCGTGTCGTTCGTGCTGCGGGGGATTTCGTGGGTGCCCCTGGCAGCCTACGGCGCAGTCAGCGTGCTGGCGTTCTTCCTTTATTGGCGCGACAAGCACAAGGCGCGCACGAACAGCTGGCGTACGCCAGAGAACGTGCTGCATGCCGTGGAATTCGCCGGCGGCTGGCCAGGCGCCTTGCTGGCCCAGCAGGTCTTCCGGCACAAGACACGCAAAGTGTCGTTTCAAGTGCTGTTCTGGAGCATCGTGGTGTTGCATCAGGTGTTCTGGATTGATCAGCTATTTCTCTCGGCGTCGTCAGTCGGCTGGTTGTTGCGCTGATCAATGGCGGCGTTAAAGCAGCCCCACCTGGGTGCGTTTGGGCAACTTGCTCACCACCAGTTGATGGGAGCGCTGCAACAACCCTTGCAGTTCCTCGGTGCCCAGTGGGTAGGGCGTCTGCATGATGACCCACTGGGCCCGTGCCAGGTAAGGCGCGGGATGAATGCCGGGACGATCGCAATGGCCGAGGAACAGGTCTTTGTCGACCTTGAACGCCAGGGATTCGCCCCGCAGATTCTGCAGGGCGAACATCTTGTTGCCGGCAATCGAAAACACCCGCACGCCACCCCATTTGTAATCTTCCCGCGCGCCCGGCAGGGCCAGGCAAAATTGCGCGACGTCCGCTTCGCTCATGCGTCCAGCCTTCATATCCATTGTTCCCAGTGATTAAAAGTTCGGTGCGCTGCGCGGCTGATTCGCCGGCGCAGGCGTGTGGCTGATGCTAATGGTTTTTGCCGCTTCAAATGCAATGTATAAGCAGTGCCTATAGAAGGAGAGTTTCCATGCTGCTACGACATTTGCGCTATTTGCTGGCTGTCGCGGACAACGGCGGGTTTACCCGTGCCGCGCAGGTGCTGCATGTTTCCCAACCCACGCTGTCACAACAGATCCGTCAACTGGAAGACACGCTCGGCGTGGTGTTGTTCGACCGCACCTCGCGCACGGTCAAAGCCACCGATGCGGGCGAGGCCTACATCGCCTGCGCGCGCCGCGTGCTGGTGGAGCTGGCGGCGGGCAAGCGGGCCTTGCACGATGTCAAGGATCTGTCCCGGGGCACGCTGCGCCTGGCCATGACGCCGACGTTCATGGCTTATCTGGTCGGTCCGCTGGTGCGGGATTACCGGGCGCTGTATCCCAACATCCATCTGCAGATTGTCGAATGCTCGATGACCGACATCGAAACCGGGCTGGCCGATGACTCGCTGGACATCGCGATCGCCTTCGACCAAGTCAGGAACCCGGACATCGAAGCGATTCCGGCCTTCACCGAAACCCTGGGATTGATGGTCGGGCGCGATCACCCGCTGTACGACTGTCAGGTGCCGTTGACCGCGCAACAACTGGCGGGGCTCGAATTCGCGCTGCTGACGCCGGACTTCGTGACCCGTACCTGCATCGACGAGTACTTTGCCCAGGCGCAGATCACGCCCAACGTGGTCATCGAGGTCAACTCGGTGAGCACCTTGCTGGAAGTCATGACCCACACGAAAGTCGCCACCATCCTGCCGGAGCCCATCGCCACCGAAGATCGAGCCCTGCGCAAGATCGCGCTGGTGGACAAAGGCCCGCAACGCGGCGCCGCGTTGTTGCGGCGCAAGAACAACTACCACAGCGCCGCTTCCAGGGCTTTTGTCGATTTGATGTCGGGGACGACGATGGTGGGCGACAGGGCTGCGCGGTAAGCGCCGGTCATTCACCGTCGCTCAAGCGACGGCCTTGGCTGCACGGGCTCGCACGGCACAGGTGCCTGGCTGTTTGATCAGGGAATTGAAGGTACGCAGGTCGGCGTCCAGGGCGTCGATCGAGCCGGTGCCGATGTCATACACCCAGCCATGCAGGTTGATCAGGCCTTTTTCCTGCGCCAGTCGCACGCTTGGGTGGGTCTGGATGTTGGCCAGTTGTGCAATGACGTTTTCCCGGACCATCGAACTGACCTTGGCCGCTTCATCGGCGTGAGGGCGCGATTCGTTGATGACCTTGGCGGACTCGGCATGCTGCAACCAGGCGGCCACCGCCGGCAGGTGATTCATGCAGGTGCACTTGGCGACCGCCGTCATGGCGCCGCAATCGGAATGGCCGCAGATCACGATGTCGGTGACGCCCAGTACGGCCACGGCGTACTCGACCGTGGCGGACACGCCACCGGGGTGAGGGCTGTAGGACGGCACGATGTTGCCAGCGTTGCGGATCACGAACAGCTCGCCCGGCTCCTGCTGGGTCAGGAGCTCCGGCACCACCCGGCTGTCAGAGCAGGTGATGAACAGTGTGCCGGGCTGTTGGGTGGTGGCCAGGTGTTTGAACAGGTCTGTGCGCTGTGCAAATGCCTCGTTGCGGAATTTCAAAAAGCCTTCGATGAGCGCCTTCATGGTGTTTGCCTTCGAGTGAGGTGGTCAGGACGTTGGGCGGAGCAGGCCCGCAGGGCGCGGGCCTTGTGACAGTGACGGTCGCGATCAGAACGGACGCAGGGGCAGGAACTTGCCGTCGAGGGTGATCACGGCGCGGTGGCCGCCTTCCGGGTCTTCGACCTTTTTCATGTCCAGCTTGAAGTTGATGGCGCTGATGATGCCGTCGCCGAACTGCTCATGGACCAGAGCCTTGAGCGTGGTGCCGTAGATCTGGATCATTTCGTAGAAGCGGTAAATGGTCGGATCGGTCGGGACGCCGGACAGGCTGCCGCGCAGCGGGATGATTTGCAGGCGGGCGACCAGGTCGGCGTCCAGGTCGAGTTTTTCGCCGATCACTTTGGCCGCGCTTTCCGGCAGCGGGTGTTGGCCGAGCAGGGCGGCGGTGACGTAGGCCAGGCCAAGGCCGGTGCCTTCGACCAGGTCCTCGAAGGACAGTTTTTTGCGCGCCTTGGCGTCAAGGATCCGGGCGGTCAGTTCAAGGCTGGTGTCGTTGTAGGCGTGGGACTGTTGCATGGTGTCTTTCCTCTCGAGCGGGCTAGGGGTATGGCTGGTTTGAAGCCATCCTCTGCCGTTTTCCCGATAGCGTCCAAGACCGATATGCAATCCAATGCATAAGTACTGCCTATAGATGCAGTGGGCGTGCCCCTGGCTAAATCAATCGGTCCCCGCAGGCATTGAACGACTCGATCAGGTGGTCGAGCCAGGCGCGAACGGCCGGCATCACCCCGCGCCGATGCGGGTACACCGCCTGCAACCAGCCACCGGGCAGCGACCAGTCGGGCAGCAACTGCACCAGCACGCCGCTCTGCAGTTCTTCCTCGCAGTACATCATCGGCAGCATGGTGAAGCCCTGGCCCGCCAGCGCGCAGGTCTTGCGCACGATGAAGTCGTCGATGCCCAGGCGCGGTTCCAGGGCGATTTCGTGGCTCTTGCCCTGCTGATCGAGCATGCGGATGTGCACCTGGCGGTCGGCTTCGGGGGCGCCGAGTACCGGCAGACCCTTGAGGTCATCGGGATGATTGACCTGGCGGCCGTTGAGAAAACCGGCGCTGGCGACCATCAGCATCTGCGCCTGGCGCAGCCGGCGGGTGACCAGTAGCGGGTCTTCATCGCCCGGTTCACGCACCCGCAGGGCGACATCGACGCCCTCGGTCACCAGGTCCACGCGCCGGTTGACCAGCATCACGTCCAGTTGCACTTGCGGGTATTTTTCGAGAAAACGGCTGATCACCCCTGGCAGCATTTCATGGGCCAGGCCCACGGGGCTGGACACCCGCAGGCGCCCACGGGGTTCGCTGGACATGCTGGCTACGGCTTCATCGGCCATCTCGGCTTCCAGCAGCATCGCTTGGCAATGGCGCAGGTAGCGCTCGCCCACGGCGGTCAGCTTCAGTTGGCGCGTGGTGCGTTGCAGCAGGCGCGCGCCCAGGCGTTCTTCCAGTTCGGCAATCCGCCGCGACAGTCGCGACTTGGGGATGCCCAGAGCGCGCCCAGCCGCCGCGAAGCCACCGGCTTCGACCACCTTGGCAAAATAGAAGAGGTCATTGAGGTCTTGCATGGTGATCGCTCGATTGTTCTATCAGTGGGACAAACTATCGCATTGTCACGGACTAATCAGCTATTGGATTCGATTGTAGGATTCTCTCCATCAGATCGCCCAGTCGCGGTCCTCAACTGGAGATTCCACATGAAACTGCTGCATATCGACTCAAGCATTCTGGGTGACAACTCGGCTTCCCGTCAGCTGAGCAGCGAAGTCGTCAAAGCCTGGCAAACCGCCGAGCCGAGCGCCGTGGTGACTTATCGCGACCTGGCCAGCGACGCCATCAGCCACTTCTCGGCCAATACCCTGGTCGCCGCCGGCACCACCGCCGAACTGCGTGACGCCGCGCAACAGCACGAAGCCGACCTGAGCGCGCAAACCCTGGCCGAATTCCTTGCCGCTGACGCCGTGGTCATCGCCGCGCCGATGTACAACTTCACCATTCCGACCCAGTTGAAAGCCTGGATCGACCGCATCGCCGTTGCCGGCCAGACGTTCCGTTACACCGAAGCCGGCCCTGAAGGCCTGTGCGGTAACAAGAAAGTGGTAATCGTCTCGACGTCCGGCGGTTTGCACCTCGGTCAGGCCACCGGTGTGGCCCACGAAGAATACTTGAAGGTGATGTTCGGCTTCCTCGGCATCACTGACATCGAATTCGTCCGCGCCCACGGCCTGGCCTACGGTGACGAAGTGCGCGGCAAAGCCATGAGCGACGCCCACACGCAGATCAGCGAGCAACTGTTCGCCGCCGCGTAAGGCTTGCGTAAAGATGTAAATCTGCTCAGGCAACACCCCAGAAAACTCTGTATTCTGATTACGCAAGTATCAGATGCGGAGTTTTTTGTTTCTGATTGCTTCGTGCGCTGGCCCGGGATATGCAGAATTGCGCCCTATATGGCCAAAATTAGAAAAGT
The DNA here is from genome assembly GCF_040947875.1 of Pseudomonas sp. MYb118. Lineage (NCBI taxonomy): Bacteria > Pseudomonadati > Pseudomonadota > Gammaproteobacteria > Pseudomonadales > Pseudomonadaceae > Pseudomonas > Pseudomonas sp. MYb118. The sequence continues at coordinate 117,813 of NZ_JBFRXN010000003.1, forward strand.
GGGGGTAGCCCATGATGCGTCTTAGTGCAGCGTTACTGATTTGCCTGCTCAGCAGCCTGAATTCAGTGCACGCAGCGCCTGCGCCGCACCCTCACTGGAGCGTCGGCTTCCACGAAATGAGCTTTCTCGACCCGCTGGACCTGCAACCGATGCGGGCCATCGCGTTCTATCCGTCCAGCGACCGCGAACACGTCAGCAAGCTGGAGGGCTACACAGTGGAGGCGGGCGAAGATACCCGCGTCGCCATTGGCCGTTTCCCCATGTTGATGCTGTCCCACGGCAACACCGGCACTCCGCTGGCCTTGCATGACCTGGCCACGTCGCTGGCGCGCAAGGGGTTCGTGGTGGTGGCGGTGATTCACCCCGGCGACAACTCCAGGGACCACAGTCGCCTGGGCACCATGAGCAACCTCTATGGTCGGCCGATCCAGATTTCCGAAGCCATCACCGCGACCTTGGGCGACCGCATGCTCGCGCCGTTCGTCAACGCCGAGCAGGTCGGGGTGATCGGTTATTCGGCGGGCGGGGAGACGGCGTTGATCCTGTCCGGGGCGACCCCGGACCTGGATCGTCTGCGTCGTTATTGCCAGGAACGTCCGGACGACCACGATGCCTGCAACACCCAGGGCGAACTGATCGTCGATCGGGATGACCTGCAACCGGTTGCCGATCCACGGGTTCATGCGCTGCTGTTGATGGCGCCGCTGAGCCTGAAATTCGGTCGGCATACCCTGGCCGACGTGCACGTGCCGGTGCTGCTGTACAGCGGCGATGGCGACAAGCTGGTGGCTTTCGATAAAAACGCCGCGGCACTGGCGCGCAAGTTACCGACCGCGCCGGACTTCAAGTTGCTGGCCGGGGCAGGGCACTTCGTGTTCATGGCGCCGTGCAACGAAGAGCAGATCATCGCCATGCCGGCGTTGTGCACCGATGCCGATGGCGTCGATCGTGAAGACATTCACCGCAACATGATCTCGGAAGCCGGGCGGTTCTTCTCCCGGACCCTGGGCCGGCCGACCCGCGCCGGCATGCAGACCGCCGACCAATAAGCTAGTTGCTTGAAACCACTGTGGGAGCGAGCCTGCTCGCGATGGTCGTCAACGATGACCCGGGGCGTCAGGATGCCCGCGGTGTCTGAGATTGCATCGCGAGCAGGCTCGCTCCCACAAGGGGGGGCGCGATGCTCAGACTCCCGCGCGGCGTTTGAGCAACAGGGTCAAGGCCAGGCCGCTGACGGACAACAGCGCCGCGCTGAAGAAAATCCACGAATAGCCCAGGTTCAGCGCCACCGCGCCCATCAGCGGGCCGGCGATCGCCAGTGCCAGGTCGAAGAACACCGCATAAGCACTCAAACCGGCACCGCGGCTGGAGTTCGGTACCTGCTTGATCGCCTCCACGCCCAGGGCCGGGTACACCAGCGACAGGCCGAAGCCGGTCAGGGCGGCGCCGAGCAGGGCGAAACCGGTCGAAGGCGCCAGCCACAGCAACACCAGGCCCACGGTTTCGATGGTCATGCAGGCAATCGCCGAGCTGAAGCCACCGAAGCGGCTGATGCTGGAAATGAACAGCAGGCGTGCGAGGATGAAGCAGATGCCGAAGACCGTCAGGCAGTACGCGGCGCCGGTCCAGCCGCGGCTGACGTAATACAGGGTGATGAAGGTGGTCAGGGTGCCATAGCCGATCGACGCCAGGCTCAGGCTCGCACCGAACGGCGCGATGCGCCCGAACACCGCCCAGAACGGCAGCCGCTCACCGCGCACCACCGGCACCGAAGGCTTGTTGCGGATCAGCAGCAGCGCCAGCGCGGCCAGCAGGGACAAGGCGATGCCGAGGCTGGCGAAGCCGTATTCGGCCACCATCACCACGCCTAGCGGTGCGCCAATGGCGATGGCACCGTAGGAGGCGATGCCGTTCCACGAGATCGAACGCGCCGTGTGCTCGGCACCGACCTGGCCCATGCACCAACTGATGGTGCCCACCCCGATCAGCCCCTGGGCGATACCGAGCAGCAGGCGCCCGGCGATCAGGATCAGCAGGCTGGTCAGCGGAAAACTTTGCAGCAGGGTCGACAGCAACGTCAGCACGCCACTCAACACAATGCCGCTCAAGCCATAGATGATCGCGCGCTTGGTGCCCACGGTGTCCGACATGCGCCCGGCCATCGGCCGGCTGAGCAGGGTAGCCAGGTATTGCGAACCGATGGTCAACCCGGCCACGACCGCGCTGAAGCCCAGTTGCTCATGGACATAACCCGGCAACACCGCAATCGGCAAACCGATGCAGAGGAAGGCGATGAAGGTGTAGAAAACGATGGAGACGATCTGCAGGGTGATCGCCATGGAGCTTTGCGGTGGCAGTTGCTGCGCAGACATGAGGGCTCGTTCGCGGGCGGCGGTGGGAGAGCTGCATCATGGCGCGGGTGTCGAATAAATGAAAGCAGGCTAACTATATTTCCTGCAATTGATTCCTCTGCAACCCTCTATGGGAATGCACATCCCACAGTGTTACAGGGTGCACAGAAAATACGGGCAAGCCGCAGATCTTGTGGGAGCGAGCCTGCTCGCGATGCAATCCCAGGCACCGCGGGCTTTCTGATGCCCCGCGTTATCGTTGGCGACCATCGCGAGCAGGCTCGCTCCCACAGGGAAGAGCTTCACAACAGGTAGATATAAAAAAGCCCCGTCACATGGACGGGGCTTTCAACTTGCCGCTTGCAGCTAATGGCTGCTCTTAGAACACCACACCCTGACTACGCAGGTAATCGTCATAGGTACCGCTGAAGTCGGTCACGCCGTTCGGGCTCAGTTCGATGATGCGGGTGGCCAGGGACGAGACGAACTCACGGTCGTGGCTGACGAAGATCAGCGTGCCCGGGTAGTTCTCCAGCGCCAGGTTCAGCGCTTCGATGGATTCCATGTCCAGGTGGTTGGTCGGTTCGTCCATCACCAGCACGTTCGGCTTTTGCAGGATCAGCTTGCCGAACAGCATGCGGCCTTGCTCACCACCGGAGATCACCTTGACCGACTTGAGAATCTCGTCGTTGGAGAACAGCATGCGGCCCAGGGTGCCGCGAATCATCTGCTCGCCCTGGGTCCATTGGCCCATCCAGTCGAACAGGCTGACGTCATCTTCGAAGTCATGGGCATGGTCCTGGGCGTAGTAGCCCAGCTCCGCGCTTTCGGTCCATTTCACGGAACCGGCGTCCGGCGTCAGTTCACCCATCAGGGTGCGCAGCAGGGTGGTCTTGCCGATACCGTTCGGGCCGATGATCGCCACGCGCTCGCCAGCCTCGACGGTGAAGCTGAAGTTCTGGAACAGGGTCTTGCCTTCGAAGCCCTTGGACATCTGCTCGATGGTCACGGCCTGGCGGTGCAGCTTCTTGGTCTGTTCGAAACGGATGAACGGGCTCACACGGCTCGAAGGCTTGACCTCGGCCAGCTGGATCTTGTCGATCTGCTTGGCGCGGGAGGTGGCCTGCTTGGCTTTCGAGGCGTTGGCCGAGAAGCGGCTGACGAACGATTGCAGCTCGGAAATCTGCGCTTTCTTCTTGGCGTTGTCCGACAGCAGTTGCTCGCGGGACTGGGTCGCCGCGGTCATGTACTCGTCGTAGTTGCCCGGGAACAGGCGCAGCTCGCCGTAGTCCAGGTCGGCCATGTGGGTGCAGACACTGTTGAGGAAGTGCCGGTCGTGGGAAATGATGATCATGGTGCTGTTACGCGCCGTAAGAATCGTTTCCAGCCAGCGAATGGTGTTGATGTCCAGGTGGTTGGTCGGTTCGTCGAGCAACAGCACTTCCGGATCGGAGAACAGCGCCTGGGCCAGCAATACACGCAGCTTCCAGCCCGGTGCGACTTCGGTCATCGGGCCAAAGTGCTGTTCCAGCGGAATACCCAGGCCCAGCAGCAGCTCACCGGCACGGGATTCGGCGGTGTAGCCGTCCATTTCGGCGAATTCGGTTTCCAGCTCGGCCACGGCCATGCCGTCTTCTTCGCTCATTTCCGGCAGCGAGTAGATGCGGTCGCGCTCGGCCTTGACCTTCCACAGCTCTTCGTGGCCCATGATCACGGTGTCGATCACGGTGAATTCTTCGTAGGCGAACTGGTCCTGGCGCAGTTTACCCAGGCGCACGTTCGGCTCCAGCATGACCTGGCCGCCGGACGGCTCGAGGTCGTCACCGAGGATCTTCATGAAGGTCGACTTGCCGCAACCGTTGGCGCCGATCAGGCCGTAACGGTTGCCGTTGTTGAACTTGACCGAAACGTTTTCGAACAGCGGCTTGGCGCCGAACTGCATCGTGATGTTAGCTGTAGAAATCAAGGGTTTTTCCTGTGAAGCATTCAGTGGCCAGGGTGCGGCAGTACCGCGCTTGGCCCGAGTCGAAGTGCGCTGAAAACCGGGGACATTCCCGTCGTCAGCCAAAGAGGGCGCAAAGTTTGGCGGCGATTGTACTGGTCTGGCGCTCCGAACGATAGGGCGTTGAGGCCGACAGGCGAATTGGCAGTATCAACAGCGATATTTTCGCATTTACAGGTTAACTATTGGTTACAAATAGTGGCTAAAATGCGGCTTCGACTGGTGCCGACAGGCGCGGACGCAGTTTGTTCACTTTTGACGTGTGACGATTCCGTGAAACTCATCATTGCCGCTATCTATATTGTCTCGATTGCCTACGTGCACCTGCGCGGGCGCGTGCGCCACAAGCTGGGCCGCCAATTGAGCGACCACTCGTCGTTTCTGGCGCCGATCAACTGCTTTCTTTACCTGTTCTCGAAAAAGCCCAACACGCCGTTCCTCGATCCGGCCGAGTTCCCGGACCTGAGCCCGTTGCAGGCACATTGGGAAGAAATCCGCGCCGAAGGGCAGAACCTGCTGCGCGCCGGTGAGATCAAGCGCTCGAACCAGTACGACGACGTGGGTTTCAACTCGTTCTTCAAGACCGGCTGGAAGCGCTTCTACCTCAAGTGGTACGGCGACAGCCACCCGTCGGCGATGAAACTCTGCCCGCGCACCACCGAACTGGTGCAGAGCATCGGCTCGATCAAGGCGGCGATGTTTGCCGAGTTGCCACCGGGCTCCAAGCTGGTGCGCCACCGCGACCCGTACGCCGGTTCCTACCGCTATCACCTGGGCCTGGAGACGCCGAACGATGCCGGCTGCTACATCAACGTCGATGGCGAGAGCTATCACTGGCGTGATGGCGAGGCGGTGATGTTCGATGAAACCTTCATTCATTACGCGGAAAACACCACCGAGCAGAACCGCATCATCCTGTTCTGCGACATCGAGCGGCCGATGAAGTACCGCTGGGCGGCGGCGTTCAACGGCTGGTTCAGCCGCAACGTGATGTCGGCGGCGGGTGCGCCGAATGATGTCGGCGACCGTACGGGTGGGCTCAACCGGTTGTTTGCGCGGATCTACAAGATTCGGCTGCGGGGCAAGGCGCTGAAGAAGCGGAATCGCAAGCTGTATTACCTGGAGAAGTGGGCGATTTTTGCTGGGTTGTTGGCTTTATTTATTCTGATTTGAGTGTTGTTGTGTTTGTGATGGCCCCATCGCGGGCAAGCCCGCTCCTACAGGGGGACGTAACTCACTGTAGGAGCGGGCTTGCCCGCGATGAGGCCCTGAAGCTCACCGCTTACTCGCTTTCTTGGCCGCAGGCTTGGCTTTCGCCGCCGGCTTGGCCGCCTTACCCCCCAAACTACGCTTGAGCAACTCGGTCAAGTCGATCACATCCGCCGTCTTGCGCTCTTCCTCGCCAGTGGCGGTCTCCACATCCTCGATCTTGCCTTCATGGGCCTTTTTCTCCACCAGGGCCATGATCTTGTCTTCGAAACTGTCGCGGTAATCCTCAGGGTTCCAGTCGCCGCTCATGTCCTGCACCAGGCGCTTGGCCATGTCCAGTTCGCCCTTGGCCAGGGTCGGCTTGGTCACGTCGCTGCCCAGTTCCAGGGTGTCCAGGCTGCGTACTTCGGCGGGCCAGCGCAGCATCACCAGGACCATCGCCGAGTCCAGCGGCATCAGCGCCGCCAGATGCTGGCGGGTGTGCAGCACCACATGGGCGAGGGCGACCTTGTTGGTTTTGCTCAGGGTTTCGCGCAGCAACGCATAGACCTTGCCGCCGCGTTTGTCCGGGGCGAGGTAGTAGGGCGTGTCGATGTTCTGCAGAGGGATCTGGTCGCTGTCGACGAAGGAAAAGATGTCGATGGTCTGGGTCGACAGCGGGTGCGCGGATTTGATTTCCTCCTCGCTGAGCACCACGTAGCGACCCTTTTCATATTGCACACCCTTGACGATGTGTTCCTTGGTGACTTCCTTGCCGGTCACCTTGTTGACGCGTTTGTAGCCCACAGGGTCCATGCTGCGGCTGTCCAGCCAGTCGAAATCCACGCCCTGGGAGGACGTCGCCGAGACCAGCGCCACGGGGATATGCACCAGCCCGAAACTGATTGCGCCTTTCCAGATTGCCCGTGCCATGGTCGTCTACTCGCGAGTGATGATCAGGTGACCCGCGGCCCGGCGCAAAAGTTTCAGCGGCGTGCAGCTCGGGCCGGCCGGGGGCTCAACTTCGTGTTACATGTTGCCGGCAAGGTTTGGGTTAACAAAAGCGAACCCTGGGCGTAGCGTGATATCGAAGGCTTTATCACGTAGCGAGGCGTCCCATGAACCGATTTGCGCTTGGCCTCGTGGCGATGGCATTGACTGGCGCACTGAGCACGCTCGCCCAGGCGCAAGTCCCATCGCCCGCCAACCCGGTGTTGCTGGCCCAAAGCCCCACGGGAGCCACCAGCAACCCCTACAACAGCCCGATTCGCCGGGCCAACCCCAACAGCATGCAGGGCACCCAGCCCAGTGCGCCGACGATTCGCGGGCCCAATACCGTGCCGGTGCCCCGGCCGCCGACGCTGGACAATGGCGGCATAGGCAACCGTTACCCGCAGGATCGCACCGTCCCTGCCAGCCCACCGAAATTCATCCCCAACCCGCCATCTCGCGATGCGAACACCCGTTAATCACAAAAGGAATCGTGCATGCTGCGTAAAACCCTGTTGGCTACCTTCTGCGCCAGCGTCCTGATCGGCGCTGGCATGCCCGCATTCGCGGCAACCTCCCAGTCACTCAAAAGCGAGCAGGGCACCCTTGAGGTCACGCCGATTGCCAAGGGCCTGGATCACCCCTGGGCCCTGGCTTTCCTGCCGGACCAGAAGGGCATGCTGGTGACCGAAAAGTCCGGCAACCTGCGCGTGGTGACGGCCGACGGCAAGCTTTCGGCGCCCATCAGCGGCGTACCGAAGGTCTGGGCCCGGAGCCAGGGTGGTCTGCTCGACGTAGTGCTGTCGCCGGACTTTGCGCAGGACCGCACCGTTTACCTGTCCTACGCCGAGGGCGGTGGCGAAGGCGGCACAGCGGGCACGGCGGTGGGGCGCGGGCAGTTGTCGGCAGATCTGACCCAGCTGAACAACTTCAAAGTGATCTTCCGCCAGGAGCCCAAGCTCTCCACCGGCAACCATTTCGGCTCGCGCCTGGTGTTCGACCGCGATGGCTACCTGTTCATTTCCCTGGGCGAAAACAACGACCGGCCCACCGCCCAGGACCTCGACAAGCTGCAAGGCAAGATCGTGCGCATCTACCCCGATGGCAAGGTGCCCGACGACAACCCCTTCGTGGGTCAGTCCGGCGTGCGTCCGGAAATCTGGTCCTATGGCCAGCGCAACCCGCAGGGCATGGCGCTCAACCCGTGGACCGGCGTGCTCTGGGAAAACGAACACGGCCCCAAGGGCGGCGATGAACTGAACATCATTGAGCGCGGCAAGAACTACGGCTGGCCGCTGGCGACCCACGGCATCAACTATTCCGGGCTGGCGATCCCCGAAGCCAAGGGCAAGAAAGCCGAAGGCACGATCGCGCCGCACCACGTCTGGGAAAAGTCCCCGGGCCTGAGCGGCATGGCCTTCTACGACGCAGACCGCTTCAAACCGTGGCAGCACAACGTGTTCATTGGCGCTCTGGCGACCCAGGAGCTGATTCGCCTGCAATTCGACGGCGACCGCGTGGTGCACGAAGAGCGCCTGATGGGCGAGCTGAACCAGCGCATCCGCGACGTGCGGCAGGGGCCGGATGGTTATCTGTATGTGCTGACGGATGACAGTGATGGGGTGTTGTACCGCGTGGGTTTGAAGTAACCGAACCCCTGTAGGAGCGAGCTTGCTCGCGATAGCGGCGTATCAGTCAATGTTGATGTGTCTGACACACCGCTATCGCGAGCAATCGAGCGTCGACCGGCTGCTCCTACAGGTGTGGCGTTAGATGCACTTTTGCAGGCGCCACGCATCGGTGTGGTCCTGGTAATAGCCATGGCGCAGGGCAAAGCGCCGGTAGCCGTTGCGCTCGTACAGCGCCAGCGCCGCCGGGTTATCGACGCGTACCTCCAGGCGCAACACACCACAGCCGTGCGCCGCGGCACAGGTTTCCAGGTGTGCCAGCAACCGCCTGCCCAACCCGCCGCCACGTGCCTGCTCGGCGATGGCAATCGAATACAGGCGCGCCACCGTGCCACCCCGACGAAACAGCAGCATCGCATAGCCGAGCAATGGCTCGTCCTGGGCCAGCACCCACAGTTGCCCATGGCCCCGATGGATCAGCCGGTGAAAGCTGCGACGGCTCAGCCGATCAGTGCTGAAGCATTGCTGTTCCAGCGCCAGCAACGCCGGCAGATCCTCTACAACCGCCAAGCGAAAAACAGTACTCATATGACCGCCGTAAAAGTTGCGTAACGAAACGAGACTTTCGAAAAAGTTCGTGCTTAATAGCAATGGTCTTGTTCTCCAACGGATCAATCACTATGTCAGCGGTACAGGGTCATTGGCGCGAAGTATCCGGGCAAAGTTTGCCGGCAGCAACTTATTTAAACCCAGGTGTGAGAACTTCCAGTCAACTGATGATCATCGTCGAACGCAAGGAAGACTGGGCGTCTTACTTTCCCAGCGAAGACATTGTCAGCGCCCAGGAATACCTCGAACAGACCCGTGACACCGACCAGGGCAAACGGGTCCAGGTGATCAACCTGTGCCGCAGCTACAAGTACCTGGGCCACGGCTATTACTGCTCGTTGCTGGCCGAGGCGCGGGGGCACAAGGTGATTCCGTCGGTGCGGACCATCAGTGAGCTGACGCGCAAATCGTTGTACGGCCTGGCGCTGGACGATCTGGATAAAACCCTGGAAAAAGCCCTCAGTCATCATCTTTACAGCGACACCGAAGGTTTTACCCTGACGCTTTATTTTGGTCAGACGCATATCGAGCCACTTCAGGATCTGGCCCGGCAATTGTTTGAAGTCTTTCCATGCCCGATTCTGTTAGTTGAGTTTCGCCGAACTAACGGTTGGCACATCGAAGGCATAAAGTCCGGCGCGTTGCACAAGTTGCGCGAAGACCAGGAAGATCAATTCGCCCACTCGCTCGACAGTTTCAGTCGCAAGATCTGGCGCATGCCGCGCTCACGGCGGGTGGCCCGTTATGACCTGGCGATCCTGCATGACCCGCAGGAAGCGTTGCCGCCGTCCAACCCGAGGGCCCTGGACAATTTCGTACGGGTCGGCAAGACACTGGGTATCGACGTCGAGCTGATCGAGCGCAAGGACTACGCGCGCATCGCCGAATACGACGGCTTGCTGATCCGCGAGACGACCAGCGTCGACAACCACACCTACCGTTTCGCCAAGAAAGCCGAAAGCGAAGGGCTGGTGGTGATGGACGACCCGACCTCGATCCTGCGTTGCACCAACAAGGTCTACCTGACCGACCTGCTCAAAAGCCATCAACTGGGCATGCCGGCCACCGAAATCCTCTACAAGGAACGACCGCAGGACGTCGAGCGCGTCGGCGAGCGCCTGGGTTTTCCGCTGGTGCTGAAGATCCCCGACGGCTGTTTTTCCCGCGGGGTGATCAAGGTCGAAAGCCAGCAAGCCTTGCTCGAAGCGACCGCCGAATTGTTCGAGCATTCGGTGCTGTTGCTGGCCCAGGAGTTTTTCTACACCGAGTACGACTGGCGCATTGGCGTGCTCAACCGCAAGCCGATCTTCGCCTGCCAATACTTCATGTCCAGGGGCCATTGGCAGATCTACAACCACAAGGCCAAGGGCCAGGACATCAACGGTGAATGCCGCACCCTGGCGGTCCACGAAGCGCCGCGTGCCGTGGTGGAACTGGCGGTGAAGACCGCCAACCTGATCGGCGATGGCCTCTACGGCGTGGACCTCAAACAGTCCGGCGACAAGGTGGTGGTGATCGAAGTCAACGACAACCCGAACCTGGACGCCGGCATCGAAGACGCCTATCTGCAAGACGACCTGTACTCGCTGGTGCTGGAAGAGTTCGTGCGCCGCCTGGAACTCAAGCGCCGCGGCCAGGCCTGGTGAGCGGTCGATGATCAAGAGCTTTCAACTCCATCACGGCGCGTTGCAGGCGGTCGAGCGCCTGGACGCCGAAGTCATGCTGTTCAGCAACCCGGATGCCGCCGAGCGCGACTTGCTGCACAGCCATTTCAAGCTCGATGAACACGCGTTGGCTTCGGCACTGGACCCGGACGAGGTGTCGCGCATCGAGTTTCACCCCGACAACCTGTTCCTGATCTGGAAGCGCCCGGAGAATTACTCCGGCGCCGACAGCCTGGCGTTCGAAGTGTCGTCCTGCGGCCTGCTGTTCAGCACCCAGCGTCTGCTGGTGATTGCCACCGATGATTCGCCCCTGCATGGCCTGGGCACCCGCCAGCGTCTGAACACGCCGCTGGATGTGCTGCTGGATTTGCTGTTCAACAACATCCATCACTACCTGGGGCACCTCAAGGTCATCAAGCTGGTCGCACGGGAGTTGCAGCAAAAATTCAACCGCTCGATGCAGAACCAGCATCTGATCCAGATGTTCAACCTGAGCGAAAGCCTGATCTATTACATCAACGCAATTCACAGCAACGGCGCGGTCCTGACCCGCCTGCGCAATCACGCCGAAAAACAACGCTTCAGCGCCGAAGCGATCAGCCTGATCGACGACCTGATCATCGAAAACAACCAGTGTTACAAGCAGGCGGAAATCTATTCCACGGTGTTCTCTGGGCTGATTGAGGCCCGCGGCAACCTGATGAACAACAGCATGAACAACCTGCTGCGCAAGCTGACGCTGATCAACGTGGTGTTCCTGCCGCTCAACCTGATCGCCAGCATCGGCGGCATGTCCGAGTTCAGCATGATGACCGCGGGCACGCCGTGGTGGATTTCCTACCCGTTGTTCCTCGGCGCGATGATGGCGGGTGCCGGGGTGATGGTGCTGGGGTTGCGGCGGTTGGCCAAATGATTCCACGCCGTCCCTGTAGGAGCGAGCTTGCTCGCGATGACGGAGTATCAGTCAATATTGATGTGTCTGACACACCGCATCGCGAGCAAGCTCGCTCCTACAGGGTCGGCAGTGTTGACATATTGAGGATTACCCAGCTAACTTCACCCCCATGACTTCCACCGTACTGCGCTGCCAGCCAAGCATTATTACCGCCATTCCTCATATGGCGGGCTAGCTCACGACTGCAGCACCCAACCCGCCCTAGAGGCGGGTTTTTACTTTCTGTCTCCGGGGTTTTCAAACGTGTCAGGAGACGACCATGCCCACCACGCTCGCCCAGCAGACCCTGCTTGAGCACTATGTGAAAAAGATCCTCGCCGCGCCGGTCTACGAGCTGGCGGTGCGCACGCCCTTGCAGGAGGCGCCGGCATTGTCCGAGGCGCTGGGCAACCGGATTCTGCTCAAGCGCGAGGACTTGCAACCGACCTTTTCCTTCAAGATCCGCGGTGCCTACAACAAGCTGGTGCAACTCGGCGAAGAACAGAAGTCCCGCGGCGTGATCACCGCATCGGCCGGCAACCATGCCCAGGGTGTGGCACTGGCCGCGCGGGAACTGGGGATCGCGGCGACCATCGTCATGCCCAGCACCACGCCGCAGTTGAAGGTGATAGGCGTGCGCAGCCGTGGCGCCGAGGCGGTGCTGCACGGGGAGAGTTTTCCGTTTGCGCTGGCGTATGCGCTGGAGCTGGCCGAACGCACCGGGCGTACCTTCGTTTCGCCGTTCGACGACCCGGACGTGATCGCCGGGCAGGGCACCGTGGCCATGGAAATCCTGCGCCAGCACCAGGGCGAGCTGGATGCGATCTTCGTTCCGGTGGGCGGTGGCGGGTTGATTGCGGGCATCGCGGCGTACGTCAAATACCTGCGCCCCGAGGTGCGCATCATCGCCGTCGAGTCGGAGCATTCGGCGTGCCTGCAAGCGGCGATGAACGCCGGCGAGCGGACGGTGCTGCCCAGTGTCGGCACCTTCGCCGATGGCGTGGCTGTGGCGCAGATCGGTGCCTTCGGCTTTGAGGTGTGCCAATTCTGCGTCGATGAAGTGCTGACCGTCAGCAACGATGAGCTGTGCGCGGCGATCAAGAACATCTACGACGACACCCGTTCGATCACCGAGCCTTCCGGCGCGCTGGCCGTGGCCGGGATCAAAAAGTACGTGGCCCGCCACGGCGTCCAGGGGCAGACACTGATCGCCATCGACTCGGGAGCCAACATCAACTTCGACAGCTTGGGCCATGTAGCGGAGCGTGCGGCCCTGGAGGCCGTTTAGAACAGCCCGCAATCCCCTGTGGGAGCGGGCTTGCTCGCGATAGCGGTGGGTCAGTTAGCACATATGTTGGCAGGTACACCGCCATCGCGAGCAAGCCCGCTCCCACAGGCCTGCGCGTTGCAATTTGCAGGCGTAAAAACCGGCATTCCTGCAATTTGCATGATGGCCTTTAGGGTTGGCCCGCCTAACCCGTTGATTTGCCGATGAGCTGCACAGCGAAATCCGGGGCATGTTTTATGCTGTAGCTGTCTGTAAAAACTGGCCGGGTTTTACAGAGTCAGTCCTTAACCATATCTGGCTGTCGCACACTCAGGAGAGGGTCGTCATGTTTCTGTCTGCCTTGGAACTTCGCAACATCATCGAAAGCAGTTTTCTCCCCAAACGCTGCCAATGCACACTGTCTTCGGACTTGTTGATGTCCGTCAAAGTGTTTGCCGACGGGCAGACTGACCAGGTGGATTTGTTCGTGAGCGGCATCGACGCCACCGCGCTCAACAGTTGCCGGGAAATCAACAACCTGATCGCCGGGCTGCGTTCGGGCATACCGCAGCCCATGGACACGGCGCAGCATTCGAACTATCAGTCGCTGTAACCTGCTTTTTTTCGTTTCAATGCGGGTCTGGCTGCGTCGCCAGACCCGTTGTCGTTGGCCGCGTAAAACTAGCCGCCCTGTTCAGTGCAGGCCTGGGACAGTTTGCGGTATGAAATCTCTGCGGGCTTGCCTGCCGTGTCGATGTACTTCATGTCGGCCGTCACTACCTTGCATTCCAGGGTCGGTGGCTCGCTGAGCGATACCACTTTGGCCACCTGCAACGGCATGCCGTATTCGTAGGGCACCGCTTGCGACTCGTCGGCCTGGGCCAGCCCGGTGAAACCGGCGCAGGCGAGGGCGGTGGTCATCAGTAAAGTACGCATCTTCATCGTTCATCTCCCGTGCTCAACTCGACAGGGGCGTCGAGGCTGCCGCACTGGGCGTCAGAGGAGTCTGAGGGCGTGCGGTCCAGTGAAGTGTTGGACAGCAGGGTTAAGCGATGGTTAACCCGGCTGAATGCCGCCTGTCGCACAGGGAGATTGTGTCAGGCGTCCCACGGCGCTGGACTGCCCGGCGCCCTGGTCCGACTAAAGTCGTCTACACCGCGTAACAGCCAACTGCCATCATCGCACCTCACCCCGCGTGTCCCTTTCATCCTGGCCAGTTCCTGTCCGGGATGACGCTATTTATTGGTCTGCGCCCTGCGCAAACGCTGCACTGTTGGAGTTTTTCATGCGTCCCCCTTTTCAATTGATCACCGCGCGCCAGGCATTCGGCTTCGGCGCCCTGGCCCTGTGCGCGAGTTTTACCGCCCAGGCGCGCGCCAGCGGTTTCATCGACGACACCACGGCGAAAATCGAATCGCGCACGGTGTATTTCAATCGTGATTTCCGGGATGGGCACACGTCCACAGAGCAGGGCGCGTCCAAGCGTGAAGAGTCGGCGCAGGGCTTCATTCTCAATCTGCAATCGGGTTACACCGAGGGCACGGTGGGCTTTGGTGTCGACGCGCTGGGCATGCTCGGCATCAAGCTCGATTCCAGCGCCGACAGCAGCAACAGTGGTCTGCTGCCATCCACCGGGCACAATCCGCGCGGCTCCGTGGACCAGTACGCCAAGCTCGGCCTGACTGCCAAGGTGCGGGTGTCGCAGAGCGTGTTGAAGTACGGCGCGCTGCTGCCGGATGTGCCGCTGCTCAAGTACAACGACGGTCGCCTGCTGCCGACCATGTTCAATGGTGCGCAACTGACCTCGAAGGAGATCAAGGACCTGACGTTCATGGCCGCGCGCCTGGACAAGTACACCGCCCGGGATTCCACCGATGCCCAGGACATCCGCGTGCACTGCAAGAACAAGCGTTACGCGTGCAACATCACCGCCGATCATTTCGACATGTATGGCTTTGACTACAAGATCAATGACCAGCTGACGGCGCAGTACCACTACGCGGAACTCGAAGACATCTACCGCCAGCACTTTGTCGGCTTGCTCGCCAGCCAGCCGCTGGGCGAAGGTGTGCTCAAGGCCGACCTGCGCCTGCTCAAGAGTGCCGACAGCGGCGCCGAACGCGCCGGCTCCATCGACAACCGTGCACTGAGTGGCATGCTGGCTTATGCCATCAGCGGCCACACCTTCAGCGCCGGCTGGCAGCGCATGAACGGCGATAACTCGATGCCGTACCTGGATGGCACCAACCCGTACCTGGTCAACTATGTGCAGGTCAACGACTTCGCCGCCGCGCAGGAGCGTTCCTGGCAGTTGCGTTATGACTATGACTTCAAGGCCATCGGCCTCAATGGCTTGAGCTTCCTGACCCGTTATGTGAACGGTGACCACATCAAGGTGCTGGGCAGCGACCAGGAAGGCAAGGAATGGGAACGCGACAGTGAGCTCAAGTACGTGGTGCAGAGCGGCACGTTCAAGGACGTCAGCTTGCGTCTGCGCAATGCCACCTACCGCACCAACTACGAAAAATTTGCCCGGGATGTCGATGAGACGCGGTTGATCATCAGCTACAATTTTTCGGTGCTGTAGGGCCTGACAGGGCGCCATCGCGAGCAGGCTCGCTCCCACAGGGGGTTGGTGTTGGAATGCGGATTTGTGCATGACACCCAAACCTGTAGGAGCGAGCTTGCTCGCGATTAGGCCGGCACATTCAACATTTCTGGCGACTGACACACCGCCATCGCGAGCAAGCCCGCTCCCACAGGGGGTTGGTGTTGGAATGCGGATTTGTGCATGACACCCAAACCTGTAGGAGCGAGCTTGCTCGCGATTAGGCCGGCACATTCAACATTTCTGGCGACTGACACAGCGCCATCGCGAGCAAGCTCGCTCCTACAGTGGGTTGGTGCTGGAATGCAGATGTGTGCATTACACCAAAACCTGTGGCAGCGAGCTTGCTCGCGATGAGGTCGGCACATTCAGTATTTTTGGTGCCTGTCATGCCGCTATCGCGAGCAAGCTCGCTCCTACAGGGGGTTGGTGTTGGTATGCAGATGTGTGCATGGCACCAAAACCTGTGGGAGCGAGCCTGCTCGCGATGAGGGCGGCACATTCGACATTTTTGGTGCCTGAGATGCCGCTATCGCGAGCAGGCTCGCTCCCACAGTGGGGTGGTCATTGCGACAACTGCCGCCGATACGGTAAGTCCGGCCCGGTCTTGCTGCAGGTCAGTGCGGCGGCCTGTACGGCGAACTTGAGCATGGCGTCGATCTGCTCGCGGGTCAGTTGCTGTACGCCTTCCACCGAGTCCAGTTGCTGCTCGGTCAGCCAGGTGATCAACGCTGCCTGGAAGGTATCGCCTGCGCCTACAGTGTCGGCGATTTTCACTTGGGCGGCCGGGACCGACCAGGTGCCGTGCCGACGACTGAACACCGCCGCGCCGTCGCCGCCTCGGGTCAGGAACACGACCTGGCAGCGATGCTGCAACCAGCCCTCGATCACCTGCGCCGGGTCCTGTTCGGGGTAGAGCAGGTGCAGGTCCTCGTCGCTGACCTTGATCAGGTCCGCCAACGGCACCAGCGTCGCCACCCGTGAACGCCACAGCTCGATGTCGGGCTGCGGGTTGAGGCGTACGTTGGGGTCGAGGCTGATCAGGCGTTTACCGCTTTCGCGTTGCACCAGCGCCAGCAGGGTGTCGGCAATCGGCTGTACCACCAACGAGTACGAACCCACGTGCAAGCCGCGCACTTCGGCACCGAGGTTGGGCAGGTGCTCGATCTGCAACTGCCGGTCCGCGCAGCCTTCGCCGCGGAAGCTGTATTGCGGCGAACCATTGGCGCCCAGAGCGACCATGGCCAAGGTGGTCGGCGCGGCAAAATCCAGCAGGTAGTCGGCGCGTACGCCTTCAGCCTGCAACACCTTAAACAGGCGCCGGCCCAGGTAGTCGGTGGACAGCCCGGCGAACAGCGCCGCATCCACGCCCAGGCGGCGCAAACCCACGGCGACGTTGAACGGCGAACCGCCGGCAATCGCCTTGAAATTCACGTTGGACGCCAGCCCGTTGGCGTCCTCTTCACTGAAGAAATCGAACAGCGCTTCGCCACACACCAGATACATAATTGTTCGCTCGTTAAAGGGTTGCGACATGCTGTTGATAGCGTTCATAGACCTGCTGGTTCGCCGCCACGTTGGCGGCGATCGGCAGGGTTTCGCTGGACGGATCGAGCGCCACGCAACGCTCGCACAAATCCGCCAGGCTGTCTTCCCGGCCATTGGCCCGGGCCCGGCACCACGCCGCCTGGATCGCCGCGCCGAGGGCGGCGGCTTCGCTGTGGGCGGTGCAGATGACCGGGGTGTTCATGATGTCGGCGACGATCTGCCGCCACACCGGGCTTTTCGCGCCGCCGCCGATCAGGCGAATGCGCAGCCCTTGTAAGCCATTGTGCCGCAACAGGTCCAGCCCGTAACGCAGGCCGAAGGTGGTGCCCTCGACCACGGCGCGGCACAGGTTGGCGCGGGTCAGGTTGGTCATGGTCAGGCCCAGGAGGCTGCCGGTGGCGTGGGGCAGGGCGGGCACACGCTCGCCGTTGAGGAACGGCAACATGCTCACGCCCTCGGCGCCGATGGGGGCCTGGGCCACCAGCTCGTTGAACTGCACGATGTCGAGGTCGAGCAGTTCGCGGATCGCCCCGGTGGCGTTGGTCAGGTTCATGGTGCAGATCAACGGCAGCCAGCCGCCGCTTGACGAGCAGAAGGTCGCGACCACAGCGTCGGGGCTGACCTGCGGCTGGTCAGCGTAGGCGTACACGGTGCCGGAGGAGCCCAGGCTCATGGTGATCACGCCGGGCTGGATGTTGCCGGTGCCGATGGCGCCCATCATGTTGTCGCCGCCACCACTGGACACCAGCGCCCACGGGTTGAGGCCCAGTTGTTCGGCGATGTGCGGCAGCAGCAGGCCGACCGGCTGATGGGCTTCGATCAGTTCGGGCAACGCCGCTTCCAGCCGCCCACTCGGGTCGATGTCGCGCAGCAGTTCGATGTCCCACTGACGGCTACGCACGTTGAAATAGCCGGTGCCCGAGGCGTCGCCGTATTCGCTGCAACTGCGGCCGGTGAGCCAGTGGTTGAGGTAGTCGTGGGGCAGCAGGATGTGAGCGATGCGCTCAAACACATCGGGGTGATGCTGTTTGGTCCACAGCAACTTGGATACCGTGTAGCCCGGCGCGATGACCACGCCCAGGCGTTCCAGCGAGCCGACCTCACCACCCAGGTAGGCGAGCAGGCGGTCGTTCTCCGGGGTGGTTTCAGTGTCGCACCACAGCTTGGCCGGGCGCAGCACCTGGCCCTGGTCGTCGAGCAGCACCAGGCCGTGTTGCTGGCCGGACACGCCGATGCCCTGGATGGCCTGGCCGTCGATGTTGGCGGCGGCCAGGGCCTGTTGGGTGGCTGACTTGAAAGCCTCCAACCACTGCGCGGTGTCCTGCTCGCGGCGGCCGTTGGCGGCGGTGATCAGGGTGTGCGGGGCGGCACCTTCCCCCAGGACCTGGCCGCTGGCCGCGTCGAGGACGATGGCCTTGGTGCCCTGGGTGCCGCAGTCGATGCCGAGGTAGAGCTGTTGGGTGGGCATGGGGTGGTCCTTTGGGTGTCAGTTTTTCCGAGTCAAGCCAATCGCGAGCGGGCTCGCTCCCACAGGGATTTGTGTCTCACCATAGACCACGGTGGGAGCGAGCCTGCTCGCGATGACGGCGGCACAGTCACCACCGCATTCAAGCAAGCACCCGCTCCAGCGTCGCCGAAACCCCCACCTCACGCAAACTATTGCAGCACCACTCGAACGCCGCGACAAACTCCGCTGAACGAGGGATCGCCGTGCCAAAAATCTCTTCCACCGCCAACAACCGCTGGGTGATCAACGCATCATCAGCCACCAGCGCCTGGCAGAACGCCGCCCGTGGATCGGGAATCGAGTAGGTCACGCCGTTCTCATCGACCCCCTTCAGATACAGCGCCCACGCCGCCACCACCAGCGCTGCACGCCGGGTCTCGCGGCCATCGGCAATCAGGCGGTTGATGGTCGGCACGGTGAACTTGGGAAACTTCGACGAACCGTCGGAGCACACGCGCTCCAGTTGATCGGCAATCGCCTGGTTGGAGAAACGCTGCACCAGGGTGTCCTGGTAGTCGCCCAGGTCGATACCCGGCACCGGCGACAGTTGCGGTGTCACGTCCAGCTCCATGTAGGCGCGCATGTAGCGCACGAACAGCGGGTCGTTCATGGTTTCGTGGACGAAGCGGTAACCCTTCAAAAAGCCCAGGTAAGTCAACGCCAGGTGGCTGCCGTTGAGCAGCTTGATCTTCATCTCTTCATACGGTGTCACGTCGTCGGTGAACTGCACGCCCACGTCTTCCCAGGCCGGGCGGCCGTTGACGAACTTGTCTTCCAGCACCCACTGCACGAACGGTTCGCAGACCACCGGCCAGGCATCGTCGACGCCGTGCTTGTCGGCCAGTTGCAGGCGGTGGGCCGTGCTGGTCATCGGCGTGATGCGATCGACCATGGCGTT
Organism: Pseudomonas sp. MYb118; assembly: GCF_040947875.1. Lineage (NCBI taxonomy): Bacteria > Pseudomonadati > Pseudomonadota > Gammaproteobacteria > Pseudomonadales > Pseudomonadaceae > Pseudomonas > Pseudomonas sp. MYb118. Next base: position 137,007 of record NZ_JBFRXN010000003.1, read on the forward strand.
GGGGAAGCTCACATGCTCGGCGATCCAGTCACGCAGCCCGGCGTCCTGCAGCGCGGCAAACGCCAGCAGCGCCTTGCGGGTGACGGCGCCATTGTGCGGCAGGTTATCGCACGACATCAAGGTGAACGCCGGGGTGCCCGCTGCGCGGCGCTTGGCCAGGGCGGCGCAGAGGAAACCGAACACCGTGGTCGGCGCGTGCGGGTGCGCCAGGTCATGCTGGATCTGCGGCAGGTGGGCCATGAATTCGCCGTTGCTGTCGTCGATGCAGTAGCCGCCTTCGGTGATGGTCAGCGAGACGATACGGATCTCGGGGCTCGCCAGTTTGTCGATCAGCGCCTGGGCACTGTCTTCGGCCAGCAGCATGTCGCGGATGGCGCCGATCACCCGTACTTCGGTGTCATCGCTGTCGCCCAGCTCGAACAGCGTGAACAGGTAGTCCTGCTCTTTGAGATCATCGCGGGCGCGGCGGTCTTCGGGGCGCAGGCCGACGCCGCAGATCGCCCAGTCCAGGGCCTTGCCGGTGTTCATCAAGGCGTCGGTGTAATACGCCTGGTGGGCGCGGTGGAAACCGCCGACGCCGATGTGGGCGATGCCCTGGCGGGTGTCGCTCAGGTGGTAGGCGGGCAGGACCACTTCGGGGGCGAGGTGGTGCAGGTTTTGGCTATTGAGTTTCATCGCAAATTCTCGCAAATCAGGCCGCAGCGCGCAGGGGACGGGCCAGCGCCACGCCGTCGGCATCGAATAAATGGCAGTGCTGCGCATCCAGGTGCAGGTTCAGGGTTTCGCCGTAGCAGCTGGCCAGGTCACCGCGCACGCGCAGGGTCAGTGCTTCGCCGGAGGCGGTGCGCACGTGGCAGAAGGTGTCGCTGCCCAGGCGTTCGCTGACGTCGGCGGTGACCTGCAAGGTGCAGTCGCCGGGTTTGGCCAGTTCCAGGTGTTCGGGGCGAATCCCCAAGGTCACTGCGCTGCCAGGGCTCAGATGGACAGCGCCCAGCGGCAGGCTGATGCGGGTGCCGGCGTCCAGCGCCACTTCACAGCTCTGGCTGTCGACGCGGGTGAGCTTGCCCTTGAGGAAACCCATCTTCGGCGTACCGAGGAAGCCGGCGACGAACAGGTTGGCCGGGTGGTGATAGAGGTCCAGGGGCGAGCCGACCTGCTCGATCTTGCCGCCATTGAGCACCACCACCTTGTCGGCCATGGTCATGGCTTCTACCTGGTCGTGGGTCACGTAGATCATGGTCGCTTGCAGGTCCTTGTGCAGGCGCAGCAGCTCCAGGCGCATCTGCACGCGCAGGGCGGCGTCGAGGTTGGAGAGCGGTTCGTCGAACAGGAAGATCTTCGGGTTGCGCACGATGGCCCGGCCGATCGCCACGCGCTGGCGCTGACCGCCCGACAGTTGCTTGGGCTTGCGCTCGAGCATCGGCCCCAGTTCGAGGATGCGCGCGGCCTCGGCGACCTTCTTCTCGACCTCGGCCTTGGACACGCCGGCCAGGTCCAGGGCGAACGACATGTTCTTGCGCACGCTCATGTGCGGGTACAGGGCGTAGGTCTGGAACACCATGGCCAGGTCGCGCTTGGCCGGGCTGACTTCGGTGATGTCGCGGCCATCGAGTTCGATGGTGCCGCCGCTGACTTCTTCCAGGCCGGCGATCAGGCGCAGCAGGGTGGACTTGCCACAGCCCGAGGGGCCGACGAAGACCACGAATTCCTTGTCGTTCACTTCAAGGTCGATGCCCTTGATGATGGAGAAGCCTTCGAAGCCTTTTTGCAGGTTCTTGATTTTCAGGTTGGCCATGGTAGTGGGCCTCCACTTTTTATTCGGTTGTGCCTGGCAGGCTTGTCATGTGTGCATTCATCCCTTGTGGGAGCGAGCCTGCTCGCGATAGCGGTGGGTCAAACGCAGCCATGTTGGCGGGTGCACCGCATCGCGAGCAGGCTCGCTCCCACAGGGGTTTTCCATAAGGGATTGAAATTGGGGTTGATTTATTTCACTGCACCAAAAGACAACCCACGCACCAACTGCTTCTGGCTGATCCAGCCAAAGATCAGGATCGGTGCGCAGGCCAGGGTCGAGACAGCGGACAACTTGGCCCAGAACAAGCCTTCGGGGCTTGAGTAGGAGGCGATCAGGGCGGTCAGCGGCGCGGCTTTCGAGGAGGTCAGGTTCAGCGACCAGAACGCCTCGTTCCAGCAAAGGATCAGCGACAGCAGCACGGTGGACGCCAGGCCGCCCTTGGCGATGGGCAGCAGCACCCGGAGCATTTCCTGGGCCAGGGTCGCGCCGTCCAGCCGGGCGGCTTCGAGGATGTCCTTGGGGATGTCCTTGAAGTAGGTGTACACCATCCACACCACGATCGGCAGGTTGATCAGCGTGTAGATCACGATCAGCGCCAGCCGTGTATCGAGCAGGCCGAACTGCTTGGCCAACAGGTAGATCGGCATCAGCACGCCCACCGGCGGCAGCATCTTGGTGGAGAGCATCCACAGCAGCGTGCGCTTGGTGTTGCGCGTCTCGTAAAACGCCATGGAGTAGGCCGCCGGCACCGCGATCAGCAGGCACAGGGCGGTGGCGCTGAAGGAAATCACCACCGAGTTCCAGGCGAAGCTGAAGTAATCGCTGCGCTCGTTGATGTGCAGGTAGTTTTCCAGCGTCGGCGTGAAGATGAACTGCGGCGGCGTGGCGAACGCGTCGATTTCGGTCTTGAAGCTGGTCAGCACCATCCAGAAGATCGGGAAGAAGATCAGGATCGCGATGGCCCAGGCCAGGGTGCCCAGCAGCAGGCTTTGCAGGCGACGGGATTGTTGAAGGGGCATGGCGCGGGCCTCAGGCTTTGTCTGTCAGGTTTTTGCCGATCATGCGCACCAGCACGATGGCCGCGATGTTGGCGATCACCACGGCGATCAAGCCGCCCGCCGAGGCCATGCCGACGTCGAACTGCACCAGCGCCTGGTTGTAGATCAGGTAGGCGAGGTTGGTCGAGGCATAGCCGGGGCCGCCGTTGGTGGTGGTGAAGATTTCGGCGAACACCGAGAGCAGGAAGATCGTCTCGATCATCACCACCACCGCAATCGGCCGGGCCAGGTGCGGCAGGGTCAGGTGCCAGAAAATCGCGATGGGACCGGCACCGTCCAGGCGCGCGGCTTCTTTCTGTTCCTGGTCGAGCGACTGCATGGCGGTCATCAGGATCAGGATCGCGAAGGGCAGCCATTGCCACGAGACAATGATGATGATCGACAGCAGCGGGTAGTGCGCCAGCCAGTCCACGGGCTGGGCGCCGAACAGCTTCCAGACGTAGGCGAGGATCCCCGACACCGGATGGAAAATCAGGTTCTTCCAGATCAGCGCGCCCACCGTGGGCATGATGAAGAACGGCGAGATCAGCATCACCCGCACGATGCCACGGCCGAGAAAGTCGCTGGCTTCGAGCAGGGCGCTGATCAACACCCCCAACACTACGCTGATCAGCAGCACGCTGCCCACCAGCAACAGGGTGTTGGTGGCGCCGGGCATGAACCCCGAGTCGGTCAGGAAGTAGGTGAAGTTCTCAAGCCCGACGAATTCGTTTTCGCCGGGGTAGAGCAGGTTGTAGCGGATCATCGAGAAGTACAGGGTCATGCCCAGCGGCACGATCATCCACAGCAGCAACAACGCCACCGAGGGGCTGACCAGAAACCAGCCGGGGTTGGCCAGCCGGTTCTTGCGCACCGGCTGGGGGATGTCCATGTGGGCTTTGGCGGTTGAGGTGTTCATGGCAGTCACAATTCCTGGCATCGACGCAGGTCACTGTAGGAGCGAGCTTGCTCGCGATGCGGTGTGTCAGGTTCATCAATGTTGGCAGACACATCGCCATCGCGAGCAAGCTCGCTCCTACAGGGGGCGGGGGTTCTTACTTGGGATAACGCGCCCGCTTCATCTCGCGTTCGGTGGTTTGCTGGGCGGCGGCCAGGGCCTGGTCGACCGTGCTCTGGCCGATCAGCGCTGCCGAGAACAGCTTGCCGACCTGGGTGCCCACCGCCTGGAATTCGGGGATGGTCACCAGCTGGATGCCGATGTACGGCACCGGGCGGGCGCCGGGTTGGGCTGGGTTGGCCGCCTTGAGCGATTCGAGCGTGACCTTGGCGAAGGGCGCTGCGTTCATGTACTCCTCGCTGTAGGTCGAGGCGCGGGTGCCTGGTGGGACGTTGGCGATGCCGTCGGTTTTCGCCACCAGCGCGCCGTACTCCTTGGAGGTGGCCCAGGCGCTGAAGGTTTTCGCTGCGTCCTTGGCCTTGGAGCTGGTGGGGATCGCCAGCGCCCAGGAGTACAACCAGGCCGAGCCTTTGTCGGTGGTTTCGTGCGGTGCGTAGGTGAAGCCGACGTGGTCGCTGACCTTGCTCTGGGTCTTGTCGGTGACGAACGAGCCGGCGACGCTGGCGTCGACCCAGATCGCGCACTTGCCGCTGTTGAACAGCGCGAGGTTCTCGTTGAAACCGTTGCTGGACGCGCCCGGCGGGCCGGATTTTTTCATGGTGTCGACGTAGAAGTTCAGCGCGTTCTTCCACTCGGGGCCGTTGAATTCCGGCTGCCATTTTTCATCGAACCAGCGCGCGCCGTAGGCATTGGCCACGGTAGTGATCAGCGCCATGTTCTCGCCCCAGCCGGCCTTGCCGCGCAGGCAGATACCGTATTGCTCCTTGTCCTTGTTGGTGAGCTTTTCGGCGAATTCGGCGATCTGGGTCCAGGTGGGGCGCTCGGGCATGGTCAGGCCGGCGTCCTTGAACAGGTCGGTGCGGTAGTAGGTGATCGAGCTTTCGGCGTAGAACGGCAGGGCGTACAGCGAGCCCTTGACCGACAGGCCTTCGCGCACCGAAGGGAACACGTCGTCGAGTGCGTAACTGGCCGGCAGGTCCTTCATCGGCTCCAGCCAACCCTTGGCTCCCCACAGTGCGGCTTCGTACATGCCGATGGTCAACACGTCGAACTGTCCGCCCTGGGTGGCGATGTCGGTAGTCAGGCGCTGGCGCAGGACGTTCTCTTCGAGCACCACCCAGTTGAGCTTGATGTCCGGGTGCTCGGCCTCGAAAGTCTTCGAGAGCTTTTGCATGCGGATCATGTCGCTGTTGTTGACGGTGGCGATGGTCAGGGTCTGGGCGCCAAGGCTGACGCTGCTGAGGGTCATGCAGGTGAGGGCTAGCAGAGCTTTTACCGAAGGTTGCATCGTGCACTCCTTTTCTGCGCCCGGCGGGCAGCAGAAGGACAGTTATTGTTTTTGTGTCTTCCATCGGTGGAAGAGGTGGGCTGATTACAGCCTTCAATTGATGATGAGACAAATCATTCATCGCACTTGGACTGATACTTTTTTGCACTGGGGTTTTGTCGGGGAGGTGCGGGGGAGAGGGGTGTGGGCTTGCAGGGGTATTGAATCTGTACAGGTTTCAACCCTGTAGAAACCTTCCATTGTGGGAGCGAGCCTGCTCGCGATGCGGTGGATCAGCCAGCATGTAAGTGTCTGACACATCGCATCGCGAGCAGGCTCGCTCCCACAGGGGGAGGGGGCACATTCACAGGGAGAGATCAGCCCAGATTCTGCTCAGTCAACCGCTGCACCACCAGCCGCCGGTAGTGCGAAGGGGTCATGCCCTTGAGTTGCTGAAAGCGCCGGTTGAAGTTGGAAATGTTGTTGAAGCCCGACTCGAAACACACATCCGTCACCGGCTTGTCACCGTCGGCCAGCAGTTCGCAGGACTTGCTGATGCGCAGCCGGTTGACGAACTCGATGAAGCAGCGCCCGGTGGCCTGCTTGAATACGCGGCTGAAGTAGGTCGGCTTCATGCCCAGGTGCTCGGCCACTTCTTCCAGCGGCAGTTCGCGGGCGTAGTGGGCGAAGATGTAGTCCACGGCGCGGTTGGTGCGGTCGACGTTGTGCTCGTCGGCCAGTTGCGGACTGGTCGCGCCGGACAGCAACTGGTAGTCGTCGGAGCTGGCGAGCAGCTCCAGCAGAATGAAAAAGTGCCCCAGGCGCGTCACGCCCTGGGTGTCGGCGATGCGCTGCATCAGGGTCATGGCCTGGCGGATCGTGCGTTTGCAGCGGAATTCGATACCGTACTGGGCGCGCTCCAGCAGGGGCGCCAGGGTCTTGAGTTCGGCGAACACCTGGTGGCCGCTCTCGAACAGCTCGTCGGTGAAGTTGACCAGCATGTCGCGCTTGGGCACCACTTCGTCCTCACCGACCTGGCTGATCCAGTTGTGGGGCAGGTTGGGGCCGGTGAGGAACAGGGTTTCCGGGTAGAAGTTGCCGATGTAGTCGCCGATGAACACCTTGCCGGAGCTGGCGACGATCAGGTGCAGCTCGTACTCCTTGTGGAAGTGCCAGCGCACCAGCGGACAGGGGAAACCGTGCTGGCGATAGATGATGGACAGGCCGTTATGGTCGTCCATCAGCTCGTATGGAAGGGTCGGTCACGCGGGCTGTTCGGGTCATGTCGGGACGCTTTTTTTGTTATCGCGCCTCGATCATGCCTCGTTCCCGCCGTTGAATGCCAGCGCGATGTGTGGGGTGCGTTGCGCCTGTTATTTATCAATCAGTCGGCGCGCATTGCGAAAGTTGGCCTCACTGCAATACTTGACCAGATTGGACTCTTCAATAAAGTCGACATTGATGATGTTGCAGTTGTACACCCAGTCTTTTTTTGCTGGGTCGAACCAGCGGTTCAAGTATTCCTTGATGTCCACGGGCCCGCCGATATTGCTGTAACTTGTCGCGGACAGCGACCAGGGTGAATAAGAGGAGGGCGGAGAGTTCATGACTTGGGTGATATGAGCTTGCACTTCTTCGGCGCTGGCATCGGTAATGCCACTCCACTCATGTTTGATTCGCACCATGAACCGGTTCTGGTCCAGTTGCGGGTGCTGGAAGGCGGCCACCCAGACCCGTTGAACCCGGCTCTGTTGTTTCAGTTCGCCCAGACTCAAGTATTGGTTGCGCACCGGAATCATCTGGTCGCCCAGGTGCGTGAGCATGAAACGGTTGAACTCCTTGTAGTCGAAGGGCTGCTTCAAATCGTGGAAATCCAGGACGATGAACTCGTCGGGGTTCTCCTGGAGAAAGCGCCGCACCTGCATGACCAGGTTTTCCAGCGAGCGGGAAGAGCGGTAGCCGTTGTGCTGGAACCAGAAGGTGCCGACGCCGCGGGAGTCGCGTTCGTATTCGATCCGCGCATCCAGCACGCGTGCGCCGTTTTGCAGTTGCTCGTAAAAGGAGTTGTTCTGGCAGGCGACCCAATGTGCAATGCCCGGAGCGCTGTAAGTGGCTTTTTTATCGACGCCCGAATTATGCGCGCCCGGTAGAACCAATTGACTCAGGGTCAATAAGTCGATGCCCGCGGTGGTGGACATCCAGCGGTTGTTATTCATTTGAATTTCCCTATTAACTTAAGACACACTTCCTGTAGGAGCGAGCTTGCTCGCGATAGCGGTATGTCATCCAACATTGATGTTGACTGATACGCCGCTATCGCGAGCAAGCTCGCTCCTACAAGGGTGGGTGTAAGTTATAGGTGGGCAAGTTGCAAGCCAAGTTCAGGCTTGCTACAGGAAGTATCTCGCCAGCAACTTACAAGTTGCGATTCTTCGCTTCGATCCACTGCGCCATGTATTGAGTACTTTTATGTTGGTGATGACGCAACATGCTGCCGGTAAAGTTGTCCCGGCGAAGTTGTGCCAGGTTGCGCCGGCAGTCCAGCAGTCTTTCGATCAGGGCCGGGCCGTGGACGGCCTGTCGATACCGCTCGCTCAACAGCGCCTGCCCTTGCGCCTGGGCGTCCAGCCATCGGGCTTCATCGTTGTACAGGCGCACGGCCTGGTCGGCGAACGCCTGCGCCGTGCAGGTCACCGCACCGGGCCAGCCGCTTGCGCCTTGCATGCCTTCGGCGCCGATGGGCGTGGTGACGTTGGGCGTGCCGCAGAGCATGGCGTCGATGATCTTGCCCTTGATGCCCGCACCGAACCGTAGCGGCGCCAGCAGCACTCGCGCCGCCGTCATCACTTGCAAGGCATCTTCTGCCCAGTTCATGACGTGGAAGCCCTGGGCCGCATTGTGCAGCGCCGTCGCCTTGGGCGGCGTGTAGGCCCCGTAAATGTGCAGTTGCGCGCCCGGCAGTTGCTGACGAATCAACGGCCAGACGGTGGACTTGAGCCAGAGCACCGCGTCCCAGTTGGGCGCGTGGCGGAAGTTGCCGATGCTGAGAAAGTGCGCACGTGAGGCGAAGGGCGCGGCTGGCACGCTGGGCGGTTCGACCATCAACGGGCACTCGTGCAGCAGGCTGCGCGGCACCTTGAACTGTTCGACCAGCAACTCGATTTCCACGTCGGAAATCATCAGGTTCAAGTCGCAGCGGTACAGCGCCGCGATCTCGCGCTTGGCCAGGTCGGTTTCGGCCATCAGCTCGAACTCTTCGCGCAGGGCAGGCGCAAACAGTTCGCTGAAGTCGTTGTCGTCGTCACTGGCGTTCAGGCGATCCTTGAGCCGTTGATGCCGGGCATGGCGCAGGCTTTGCAAATCCTGGGTGGCCAGCACGCGCAGGGCGTCGGGGCAGTGTTTCTCGACGCGCCAGCCGAACTGCTCTTCCATCATGAATTGCTCGAACAGCACGATGTCCGGGGCCAGTTCGCGCACGAACACGTCGAAGCTTTCGTTGTTCAGCTCGATCGGCACTTCGCGGATGCCCAGCGCCGTCAGGTCTTCCTGGTGTTCGCCGGCGCCGGCCGGGCTGCTGAACGTCACCTCCCAGCCCTGTTGCAGGAAGGTGTTCAGCAGTTGCATCACGTAGCCACCGGCCGCCGAAGACTTGGGTTCCGGCCAGACGTAACCGATGACCAGGATTCTGCTGGCGGGGGGCTGATTCATGCGGGCATTCCTTGAAGCGGGGGGGCAGGGGTGAAAAACGCAGCGGTATTAAACCACGGCCGGGGCGATTCCCGGCCGTGTGCGGGCAAGGCTCATGCCTGGTTGAGGATGCCCTTGACCTTGTCGCGCAGCTGGTCGATGGAGAACGGCTTGCCGATCACGTACATGTCGGCGGGCACCTCGATGCTCTCGGCATAGCCGCTGGCAAACAGCACCGGCAGCGTCGGCCGCGCCTGGCGTGCCCGGCTGGCCAGTTCACGGCCGTCCATCACCGGCAGCCCGAAGTCGGTCATCATCAGGTGAATGACCTGGTTGCTGTCGTTGAGGTGCGCCAGGGCCTGTTCGCCGCCGTCGGCCTCCAATACCTTGAACTCCAGCTCTTCCAGGACATCTACGATCAGCATGCGCACGATGTCGTCGTCTTCTACGACCAGGATGGTGGATTGTTCGGCAGACATAATGGGGCTCTCAGAAGTGGGTTTTGCAGGTGCCGGTCGATCAAAAACGCCGGTCTCTTGCATGAGTAAGTGACGAAGCCCGACAAGTTCCCAGTTGCACTGGAAAAAGAATAGCTGCACACAGGAAGGCAAGGATAACGCGCTGCGCCTCGCGGGAGCAGTGGAATGTAGGATTTTGCACACATTGACGTCAGAAAAATGGATCCATGTGGCGAATTTCGGGCAAACTCCCTGCCATCCCTTACTTTATTCCCAATAGACGACAAGGCCCGCCCATGACCACAGCGTCTTCGGTTGATGAACAACGCTTTCGTAAACTGCTGAGCCGCAACATCAGCCTGCCCCTGGGCGTCGGCGCACTCAGCGCGGTGTTCTTCGTCGCGCTGATCTCCTATCTGCTGTCGGTGATCCAGTGGGTCGAGCACACCGACCGGGTGATCAATAACGCCAATGAAGCGGTGAAACTCACCGTTGACCAGGAAACCGGCATGCGCGGTTTCCTGCTCGGGGGCGACGAGAAGTTTCTCGAACCTTACGAAATGGCCAAGCCGAAGCTGGCGGTGACCATCAACACCCTGCTGGAATTGACTGCAGACAACCCGGTGCAAACCGACCGTTTGCACCAGATCCAGGCGTTGCAGAATGAATGGGGGGCGTATGCCCAGACCATGATCGACCTGCAGCGCTCCTCGGGCGATTATCGCGGTGCGGTGAAGGCCGGTCGTGGCAAGCGCTTGACCGACGAGGTGCGCAAACAGTTCGACGATGTCGTGGCCACCGAACAGCAATTGCGCGCCTCGCGCAATGCCGATGTACGCAGCACGACGATCTGGAGCATCACCCTTTACCTGCTGTTCATCGGTGCGATCAGCGCCTTGCTGGCCTACATCGGTCGCCGGGACCTGGTCGGCCTGTCGCAGAACTACGCCGCCAACCTTGCTGCCCAGGAAGCCAGCGCTCAACGCCTGGCGAAGCAGGCCTGGTTGCGCACCGGGCAGACTGAATTGGCCGGGCAAGTATTGGGGCAACTGTCGCTCAACCTGCTGGGCCGCAACATCCTGCAATTCTGCGCGCAGTACCTGGGCAGTGCGGTGGCCGCCATTTATGTACGCGAAGAGCACGGCGGCCTCAAGCGTGTCGCCACCTACGGCTTTTCCCGCGAGCAGGAAGCCCTGGACCAACACATCTACAGCGACGAAGGCATTGTCGGCCAGGTGGCACAGCAAGCGCGCCTGATTCGCCTGGACGCGGTGCCCGCCGATTATTTCAAAGTCAGCTCGGGTCTCGGCGAAGGCTTGCCGCAGAGCGTGCTGGTAGTGCCGACCAGCGACGACGAGCGGGTCAACGGCGTGATCGAACTGGGCTTTTTGCGCCCGTTGGATGACCGCGACGTCGAGTTGCTGGAGCTGATTGCCGGCAACATCGGCACCTCCATCGAGGCCGCCCGGTATCGCCAGCGCTTGCAGGAAGTGCTCGCCGAAACCCAGCAGCTCAACGAAGAGTTGCAGGTGCAGCAGGAAGAGCTCAAGACCGCCAACGAGGAGCTGGAAGAGCAGTCGCGGATTCTCAAGGAGTCCCAGGCGCACCTGGAAACCCAGCAGGTGGAGCTGGAGCAGACCAACGAACAGCTGGCCGAGCAGGCGCAGACCCTGGCCGACCAGCGCGACGCCATGGACCTGAAGAACACCGAGCTCAACCAGGCGCAGGCGCAGCTGGAAGAGCGCGCCGAGGAGTTGCAGCGTTCGAGCAAGTACAAGTCGGAATTCCTCGCCAACATGTCCCACGAGCTGCGCACGCCGCTCAACAGTTCGTTGATCCTGGCCAAGCTGCTGGCGGAAAACCCCCAGGAAAACCTCAGTGAGGAACAGGTCAAGTTCGCCGAGTCGATCTACTCGGCCGGTAATGACTTGCTCAACCTGATCAACGACATTCTCGACATTTCCAAGGTGGAAGCCGGCAAGTTGGAAATGCGCCCGGAGAACACCAGCGTGGCGCGCCTGCTGGATGGCCTGCGCGGGATGTTCCTGCCGCTGGCGGCGGACAAACAACTGGAGTTCGCCATCGACGTACAACCGGGTTCGCCGACGATGATCTTCACCGACCGTCAGCGCCTGGAGCAGGTGATCAAGAACCTGCTGTCCAACGCCGTGAAGTTCACCGAGCGCGGTGCGGTCAGCCTGACCGTGGCCAGCCAGCCCAACGACGGCATTGCCTTCATCGTTCGCGACTCCGGTATCGGCATTGCCGCCGATCAGCAGGAGAGCATTTTCGAGGCGTTCCGCCAGGCGGACGGCACCACCAACCGGCGTTACGGCGGCACAGGCCTGGGCCTGTCGATTTCCCGAGACCTGGCGGCGTTGCTCGGCGGCACCATCAGTGTCACCAGCGAGCCGGGGCAGGGCAGCGTGTTCACCCTGGTGCTGCCGCAGCAGTACGTTGAATCGGCACCGGTGCGGGTTGCACCGGTGCCGGTTGCGCCGGCCGCCAGCCTGGCCATCGCCCCGGCTGCCGCGCTGGAGCCGTTGATTGCCCCGGTCGACATTCCTCGGTTCGAAGACGACCGTGGCAGGGCGCCGTTCAAGACCCGCAGCATTCTGGTGGTGGAAGACGAGCCGAACTTCGCGCACATCCTCTACGACCTGGCCCACGAACTGGATTATCAGTGCCTGGTGGCCCATGGCGCCGATGAGGGTTACGAGCTGGCCAAGGACTACGTGCCCGACGCGATCCTGCTCGACATGCGCCTGCCGGACCATTCCGGCCTGACGGTGTTGCAACGCCTGAAGGAAAACGCCGAGACCCGGCACATTCCGGTGCACGTGATTTCGGTCGAAGACCGGGTCGAAGCCGCCATGCACATGGGCGCCATTGGCTACGCGGTCAAGCCGACCACCCGCGAAGAGCTCAAGGACGTGTTCGGCCGCCTCGAAGCCAAGCTGACGCAGAAGGTCAAGCGCGTGCTGCTGGTGGAAGACGACGACTTGCAGCGCGACAGCATTGCCCGGCTGATCGGCGACGACGACATCGAGATCACCGCCGTGGGCCTGGCCCAGGACGCGCTGGAGCTGCTGCGCACGACGATCTACGACTGCATGGTCATCGACCTGAAGCTGCCGGACATGCTCGGCAACGACCTGCTCAAGCGCATGTCCACCGAGGAAATCTGCTCGTTCCCGCCGGTCATCGTCTACACCGGGCGCAACCTGACCCGTGACGAAGAGGCCGAGCTGCGCAAGTATTCGCGCTCGATCATCATCAAGGGCGCGCGCTCCCCGGAACGCCTGCTCGATGAGGTCACACTCTTTCTGCACAAAGTCGAATCCAAGTTGTCCCATGAACGGCAGACGATGCTCAAGACCGCGCGCAGTCGCGACAAGGTCTTCGAGGGCCGCAAGGTGCTGCTGGTGGACGACGATGTGCGCAACATCTTCGCCCTCACCAGCGCGCTGGAGCAGAAGGGTGCCGTGGTGGTCATTGGCCGCAACGGTCGTGAAGCAATCGAGAAACTCGACGAAGTCGAGGACATCGACCTGGTGTTGATGGACGTGATGATGCCGGAGATGGACGGGTACGAGGCCACCAGCCTGATCCGCCAGGACCCGCGCTGGCGCAAGCTGCCGATCATCGCCGTGACGGCCAAGGCCATGAAGGACGATCAGGAGCGCTGCCTGCAGGCCGGCGCCAACGATTACCTGGCCAAGCCCATTGACCTGGATCGCCTGTTCTCGTTGATTCGTGTGTGGTTACCGAAGATGGAAAGGATTTAGTGGAAGCGACGTATCCAGAAAAGCACAGCAGTGAGATCGAACTGCGGCTGTTGATCGAGGCGATCTACCTCAAGTACAGCTATGACTTTCGTGATTACTCCGGGGCGTCGATCAAGCGTCGCGTCCTGCATGCGTTGAGTCAGTTCGAGTGCGCGACCATCTCGGCGCTGCAAGAGAAGGTGCTGCACGACCCCACGGCGTTCATGCAGTTGCTGCAATTGCTGACGATCCCGGTCAGCGAGATGTTTCGCGACCCTTCGCACTTCCTGGCGATCCGCCGGGAGGTGGTGCCGCTGCTCAGGACCTACCCCTCGATCAAGATCTGGATCGCCGGGTGCAGCACCGGGGAAGAGGTGTATTCGATGGCCATCCTGCTGCGCGAGGAAGGCCTGCTCGAGCGCACCATCATCTACGCCACCGACATCAACCCGCGTTCGCTGGAGAAGGCCAAGCAGGGGATCTTTTCCATGGAAAACGTCCGCGCCTACACTCATAACTACCAGCAGGCCGGTGGCCAGCGCTCGTTCGCCGATTACTACACCGCCGCCTATGGCTACGCGATTTTCGACAAGAGCCTGTGCGAAAACGTGACCTTCGCCGACCACAGCCTGGCGACCGACAGCGTGTTTTCCGAAACTCAGTTGATTTCGTGTCGTAACGTGTTGATTTACTTTAATAAAAAACTGCAGGATCGTGCGTTCGGGCTGTTTCACGAATCGCTGTGTCATCGCGGTTTCCTGGTGCTGGGCAGCAAGGAAACCCCGGACTTTTCCAGCTTCGGCAACCAGTTCGAACCCTTGGTCAAACAAGAACGGATCTACCGTAAATCATGAACAGTGCAGCCGAACTTCCTCGGGTAAAGGCCATCGTGATCGGTGCCTCAGCGGGCGGTGTGGAGGCCTTGCTGGGCATCCTCGGGCCGTTGCGTGAAGGCTTTGCGCTGCCGATCATCGTGGTGCTGCACTTGCCGGACGAGCGTCGCAGCCAGTTGGCCGAGGTGTTCGCCCGGCGTGTGCCGATGCGCGTCGAGGAAGCCGGCGACAAGACCCCGGTCGAGGCCGGCACGCTGTATTTCGCCGCACCGGGTTATCACCTGTCGGTGGAACATGACCACAGTTTTTCCCTGAGCCTGGAGGACCGCGTGCATTATTCGCGACCGGCCATCGACTTTCTGTTCGAATCGGCGGCCGATGCCTACGGCCCGGCCCTGGCGGCGGTGCTGCTGACCGGCGCCAACCGCGATGGCGCGCATGGCCTGGCGCAGGTCAAGCGGCATGGGGGGCTGACCATCGTGCAGGACCCGGCCGATGCGCAGGTCGCAACCATGCCTCTGGCGGCGCTGGACACCCATCAGCCTGACCATGTCCTCCCCATCCACGGCATTGGCCGTCTGCTTGCCGAGCTGGAACGAATCGCATGCTAAGTAACATCCAAGCCAAACTGCTGATCGTCGACGATCTGCCGGAAAACCTGTTGGCGCTCGAAGCGCTGATCAAGCGTGAGGATCGTCAGGTCTTCAAGGCGTTGTCGGCCGACGAGGCCTTGTCGCTGCTGCTGCAACATGAATTCGCCATGGCCATCCTCGACGTGCAGATGCCCGGCATGAACGGTTTCGAGCTGGCCGAATTGATGCGTGGCACCGAGAAAACCAAGCACATCCCGATCGTGTTCGTCAGCGCCGCCGGCCGCGAACTGAACTACGCGTTCAAGGGCTACGAAAGTGGCGCCGTGGACTTCCTGCACAAGCCGCTGGACATCCATGCGGTCAAGAGCAAGGTCAATGTGTTCGTCGAGCTGTACCGCCAGAGCAAGGCCATGCAGCAGCAGGTCGAGGCGCTGGAACGCAGTCGCCGCGAGCAGGAAGCGCTGCTCAAGCAGTTGCAGAGCACCCAGCTGGAATTGCAGCAGGCGGTGCGCATGCGTGATGACTTCATGTCGATCGTCGCCCATGAGGTGCGCACGCCGCTCAATGGCCTGATTCTGGAGACGCAGCTGCGCAAGATGCACTTGGCCCGGGATAACGCCTCGGCGTTCACCCTGGACAAGATGCATGCGATGGTCGATCGCGACGAACGGCAGATCAAGAGCCTGATTCGCCTGATCGAAGACATGCTCGATGTGTCGCGCATTCGCACCGGCAAGTTGTCGATCCGCCCGACACTGTTCGATTTGTCGGAGCTGGTTCGCACCTTGTTACAGAATTTCGCTGCACAGATCGACGCCGCCGAGTGCACGGTTTCCCTGGACGCGGCGCAACCGGTGCTGGGCAATTGGGACGAATTTCGCATTGAGCAGGTGATTTCCAACCTGCTGACCAACGCATTGCGCTACGGTGCCAGAAGCCCGATCAGTGTGAAGGTGTACAGTGTGGGGCAGCAGGCACGGGTGGAAGTGCGCGATTTCGGGATCGGTATTGGCGAGGAGAACCAGAAGCGCATTTTCCAGCAGTTCGAACGGGTGACGGCCAAACACGCGGTCGCCGGGCTGGGCCTGGGGTTGTTTATTTCAGAACAGATCGTGACCGCCCATGGCGGCACCATCACCGTCGAGAGCCGGATTGGCGAAGGCGCCCTGTTTCGCGTTTGTCTGCCGCTGTAGGAAAACAGCCGGACGCACGCAACCTCTGATCGACCCCACGGTCGTATCAGCAGCTATTGACCGAACAAAGGCTTCCCATGAGTGAAGATGCACAAGACGTCGTACTGATCGTCGAAGATGACCCCTCGATTCTGATGGTGCTGTCGGCCTATCTATCGGGGGAGGGTTATCGGGTGCTGCAGGCCGAAAACGGCGAGCAGGCCTTCGCGATCCTGGCGAGCAAGCCACACCTGGACATGATGATCACCGATTTCCGCCTGCCGGGCGGGATCTCCGGCGTGCAGATCGCCGAACCCGCAGTCAAGCTGCGACCGGAGCTGAAGGTGATCTTCATCAGCGGCTACCCACAGGAAATCCGCGAGACCGACAGCCCGATCACGCGCAAGGCGCCGATCCTGGCCAAACCGTTCGACCTGGATGTGTTGCAGGAATTGATGCAGGACATGTTGGAGTAGGGATTTACCTGTGGGAGCGAGCCTGCTCGCGATAATTTTTGCGCACGATGATGGCTGCCTGATGCCCCGCGGTGTTTTCCAAACCATCGCGAGCAGGCTCGCTCCCACAGAGGGCGCGTGTTGCTTTTGATCTTCTGTGGGAGCGAGCCTGCTCGCGATATTCGTCCTACCTGTTATTTCTGTCAGTTGACGGCTGCGGCGCCAAGGCCATAAATGGTCCGATGTATTCGGCTGGCTGGGCCGTGCCATGCATCGACACACACCGACTGTCGTCGTCCTCGATCCGCGTGGCGCTCTTGTCCGCGAGGTGGCCTATCACCGGCGTTCGGCTCAGGACGCCATCGAGCCGCGCATTCATCAGCATGTCCATGATGCCCTGGGCCACCTGGTGCAAAGTCGTGACCCCCGGTTTTTTGCCCGCTATGAGCGTGGCGTCTCGCCACTCGCCAACCAGGCCACGGTCTTCAGTCTGACATCCGGCGTGCTGCTTTCGGACAACGTGGACGCTGGCTGGCGATTGCATCTGGCCGGGGCGGCGGGCCAGGATCTGGAAAACTGGGATCCGACATTCAATCATCTGCGCACCACCTACGATGCATTGATGCGTCCGGTCAGCGAGTTCGAATCGACCTCCGGCGCGCAGCGACGCACGGCGTGTTTCACCTACGCCGCTGCTGATGCCCAAGCCGCCCGATACAATGGTTGCGGTCAACTGGTCCGCACCGACGACGGCGCCGGCAGCGTCTACATGAGGGCGTTCAGCCTGCTTGGCCAGTGCCTTGAGCATGGCCGGCGCTTTCTTGATGATCCGCAACCGCCCGACTGGCCCGACGATGAAGCCGAACGTGATGCGCTGCTGGAGCCGCAATCGGCACTGACCCGCCTGCGCCATAACGCGGTGGGCGAATCGACCGGTCACGTCGATGCCATGGGCAATCAGTACAGGCAACGCCAGACGGTGGGCGGAGCGTTGTCCGGGGCAAGCATCCAGTTGCCGGGCAGTGACGAAGAGCTCGTGCTGGTCAGTGACATTCACTACAGCATTTTTGGCGAAATAGCGCAGCAAACGGCCGGGAACGGTGTGATCACTCGCGCCACGTTCGAGCCCGAGACCGGCTGGCTGCAGACCCTGCACGCGCAGATCCCGGGTGAGGCGCCGCTGCAAAGCCTGGTGTATGCCTACGACCCGCTGGGCAATCCGCTGCGCATCAGTGATGAAGCCCAGCCGATCCGCTTTTTTCGCCAGCAGCGTGTCGCCGCCATCCAACTCTACCAATACGATACGCTCGGCCAACTGATCGAAGCCACGGGACGACAGCGGGCCAATGTGGCCTATGGGCCGCAGTTGCCGGCCTTTGTCTCGCCGCCGGATGCCAGCCAGTTGGAGCCGTATCGCCAGACGTTTGCCTACGATCCCGGCGGTAATCTGTTGACCCTGAATCACCACGCCGCCAGCGGTGACCGTACCGAGCGTACGGCGGTGGCAACGGCGAGTAACCGTAGCCTGCCGTGGGGCGAGGCGGGGCAGGCCCCGGGGGACGATGAGGTCGAGGCCGCTTATGACCCCAGTGGCAATCTGCGCGCTCTTCAGCGCGGCCAGGTGCTGCAATGGGACGCCCATCATCGCTTGCGCCAGGTTACCCAGGTGGCCCGGCGTGCGGCGGCCGACGACATGGAGCTGTATGCCTACGACAGCGACGGTCAGCGTGTCCGGAAAATCCGCACGGCAGCCGCCGCAAGCGTCAATCGACGCCAGGAAACCCGTTACTTGCCGGCGCTGGAAGTCCGCTCCAGCGCGGATGAAGTCTTGCAGGTCATCAGCCTCCAGGCCGGACGCTGCGCTGTACAGGTCTTGCATTGGGCTACCGGGCGGCCGACGGGCATTGCCCAGGATCAGCTGCGTTTCAGCCTGGCTGACCATCTGGGCTCCGGGACGCTGGAACTCGACCGGCACGGCGCGTTGATCAGCCACGAATTGCATTTCGCCTATGGGGGGACGGCTTGGTGGGCGGGCCGGGACAGCGTCGAGGCCGGTTACAAGACGCGCCGTTATTCAGGCAGGGAACGCGATGCGACCGGCCTTTACTACTACGGCGAGCGCTACTACATGCCCTGGCGGCAACGCTGGTTGAGCGCGGACCCCGGCGGGGTGGTGGATGGGTTGAACCTGTATCGAATGTTGGGGGGCAATCCGATCGGGTATGTGGATGTGGAGGGGTTGGCGAAGGTTCGCTTTCAAGAGGCCAGGGTACAAGCCTCCGGTCTTGTTCGGGGTGTGGTTGCGGCGACTGCCGGCTATGGTGCGAAGCAGCTGGCGCGAATGGCCTTGCAAGGTGTTTTGGGGCAAACGGTAAGGCTTCCTCTGGCGTTGATGACGGGGGCGGCAGCGGGTGTTGTCGGGGGCAGGACGGCCGCCCGTGTGCTGGGTAGTCGTGGCCAATCGGGCGCGTTGGCAACACTGGGAGCTGTGGGCGTCGGTATTGTGAGTGCCAGCGTGGGCGCCGTCGTCGGGCTCAATACACCCGACCCCATCGGTGCCCTG
The DNA here is from genome assembly GCF_040947875.1 of Pseudomonas sp. MYb118. Taxonomy (NCBI): domain Bacteria; kingdom Pseudomonadati; phylum Pseudomonadota; class Gammaproteobacteria; order Pseudomonadales; family Pseudomonadaceae; genus Pseudomonas; species Pseudomonas sp. MYb118. The sequence continues at coordinate 155,712 of NZ_JBFRXN010000003.1, forward strand.
CAAGGTGCAGCGAAAAACTGGGGCACTGGTGTCATGGGCAGTCTGGTTTCGGAAATAGGTCCTTCGCGCTCCAATGAAATCGACTCGGGACGGTCGCTGGCGGTCAACACCGTTGCCAATCTGAGTGGGAATGTGGCCAAGGGTATGGTGTCGGCTCTGGTGGCGAATCAGGTTCATCCCATCGTGCGCACTTTTGTGGGCGGGACCGTTAAAAACCTGGTGGCTGGCTCGATTCGCAAGGCAGGCAAGGTTCCCTCCCGGCTCAACCTGGGCAAAGGTATTCCACTGCGGCGGCCGACCCGCAAAGATGTCACGGATGCGGGAGCAACGCTGCTTCAACAGGCTACATCAAGCACGCTGTACAAGTTGGCCAATGCAGAGGTCGACCGAGGATTGACGTTCGTCATGGGGCCCAGGAGCGGTTCGGTCGTTGAGGATGGCCTTTATCGGATCAAACTCGCCAATGAGCTGGGGGCTGTCGGTAAATACTTCCTGAAAAATCGACAGACCGGCGTTGTTGCGCCTTCCCCGGTGATACATGTCTGATCTGCGCAGTCATGAGGTTGACTGCCTGATGGCCTGCGGTGTTCTTGAGGCCTTTGGTTGTGGACATATCCGTTGCTGCGGTAACGGCCGCTTATGGTTTCGCCCTTACGGCGAGTCCCTTTTGGCAAGCGCCGGACTGCCGGCCCAGCCAAAAGGAACCAAAAACGCTCGCCCCAGCGTACGGTGAACTGGTCTAATGATTCCGGACACTTCTTAAGGGCGATATTATTTCGCGAACTTGGAGGTTCCATGAACGAAAGAAAAGTCTATACCCGCGAGTTCAAGCTGCAGGCTGCCAGCATGGTGCTTGATGATAACTGCCCGGTTCCAGACGTTTGTGCATCGTTGGATATCGGGCCCACCGCTTTACGGCGCTGGGTCGATCAGGTTCGTAAGGAGCGTGAAGGGCAACCAGTCAAAGGCACCAAGGCAATTACTGACGATCAGCGCCAGATCCAGGAGCTCAAAGCCAAGATCAAGCGGATGGAGATGGAAGCAGAAATCCTAAAAAAGGCTACCGCTCTCTTGATGTCGGATCCCGATCGTTTTCGATGATCGCGGAGCTAAGAGAGTCATTCCCGACGGCCGTGGTGTGTCGTGTGTTCGATGTGAAGCGCAGCAGCTTTTACGAGTGGATTCAGCGGCGTGCCAAGCCACGAATCGAACGTGAAGAACTCAAATCGAAAGTCGTTGCATTGCACAACCAAAGCCGCGAAGCCATGGGCTCCAGGATGATCAGCAAGGGCCTGAAGTCCCAAGATATTGAAGCAGGAAGAAACCTGGTCAGAGCACTGATGAGGGAGGCCAACATTGTCAGTAAACAACGCCAGCCACATCCATTTAGATCCAAGGGCGTGGAGGCATTTGTCGCGCCTAATCGGCTCAAACGCAACTTCAAACCAACTGCAATCAATCAGGTTTGGTGCGGCGACGTTACCAGCCTGATGGTGGGAAAACGCTGGATTCATCTGGCCATCGTGATCGATTTGTATGCTCGCAGGGTCATTGGTTGGGCTTTCTCTCTGGTCAATGACGCCAACCTGGTCAGCAAAGCGCTACGCATGGCAACAGCGGTACGGACGTGTCCTCCAGGGCTGGTGTTTCACTCGGGTCAGGGCTGTCAGTACACCAGCCACAAATGTCAAGATGAGCTGACGCGCCACGGCATTTTGCAAAGCATGAGCCATCGGGGCCAATGCTGGGATAACGCCCCAACAGAGCGTTTTTTCGGCACACTGAAGTCAGAGTGGGTACCTCGCAATGGCTACAACCTGATCGAGGAGGCGAAAACGGACATGGTGCGCTTCTTCATGTACTACAACCGCACCAGGCTCCACAGCTACAACAACTACCTGTCGCCAATAGCCATGGAGCAAAAAGCGGCATAGCCACCGTAATCGGTGTCCGGGATTACTTGACCAGTTCATGCTCGCTCCTACAGGGGGTTGCGGGATGCTTTTGATCTTCTGTGGGAGCGAGCCTGCTCGCGATGGTCGTCAACGATGACGCGGGCTGCCTGAATGCCCGCGGTGTCCGGTCTACCATCGCGAGCAAGCTCGCTCCTACAGGGGATTGCGGGATGCTTTTGATCTTCTGTGGGAGCGAGCCTGCTCGCGATGATGGTTAACGATGACGGGGGCTGTCTGAGGATTGGTTTTAGACTCGGATCATTTCCCGCACCTTTGCGGTCAGCAGGTCGAAGGTGAAGGGTTTGGTGATCATTTGCATGCCGGGGTCGAGGAAGCCGCCGCGGACGGCGGCGTGTTCGGCGTAGCCGGTGATAAAGAGGACTTTGAGGTCGGGGCGGTATTGGCGGCCGATTTCTGCCAGTTGGCGGCCGTTCATGCCGGGCAGGCCGACGTCGCTGATCATCAGGTCGATGCGCTGCGTCGAGTCGAGGATCGGCAGGGCGCCGTCGGCGTCGGCGGCTTCGACGAAGGCGTAGCCGAGGTCGCTCAGTACGCTGCTCACCAACACCCTGACGGCCGGGTCGTCTTCGACGATCAATACGGTTTCGCCCGCCTGGGCGAACAGGGTGGGGCTGATGTGCGTCGGGCTGTCCAGCGGTAGGTCACCGCCAAAACGCGGCAGATACAGACGGACCGTGGTGCCTTTGTCCACCTCGCTCTCGATGGAGACATGCCCGCGCGACTGCTTGCTGAAGCCATAGATCATCGACAGGCCCAGGCCGGTGCCCTGGCCGATCGGTTTGGTGGTGAAGAACGGGTCGAAGGCGCGGTTGATCGTGCTTTGTGGCATGCCGCAACCGTCGTCGCTGACGCTGAGCACCACATAGTCGCCTGGGGCGAGGTTGGCGTGGGCATCGGTGAAGTCACGACCCAGGTGCTGATTGTGGGTGCGCACCACCAGTTTGCCACCGTCGGGCATGGCGTCGCGGGCGTTGATCACCAGGTTGAGCAGGGCGCTTTCCAGTTGATTGCGGTCGGCCTCGGCCACCCACAATTCCTTGTCCAGTTGCATGTCCAGGCGAATGCTTTCGTCGATGCTGCGGTGCAGCAGCTCGCCCATGGACGCCACCAGCTCGTTCATTTCCACCGGTTTGGAATCCAGCGACTGGCGCCGGGAGAAGGCCAGCAGGCGGTGGGTCAGGCCCGCCGCGCGGTTGGCCGAGGTTACGCCGAGGTCGATCAGGCTGTCCAGATCCTCGGTGCGTCCGCGGGCCAGGCGCCGGCGCAGCAGTTCCAGGCTGCCGATGATGCCGGTGAGCATGTTGTTGAAGTCGTGGGCGATGCCGCCGGTGAGCTGGCCGACGGCTTCCATCTTCTGTGACTGACGCAGCGCCTCTTCGTTGTGGCGCAGCTCGGCGGTGCGCTCCTCGACCTGTTGTTCCAGGGTTTCGAGGGTGGTTTGCAGGCGCAGTTCACTCTGGCTCAGGTCCACCAGCCGGTCCCTGGCTTCGTACTGTCGCCTGCGTCCGCGCAAGGCGGTGCTCACCAGGCTGATCAGGGTGACGGGGTGGAAAGGACGTTCGAGGAAAGTGACGTTGCCCAGTTGCGCGCCAAACTTCGAGCCGTGGCTGTGTTCGGGGCCGCCACGGTGGGTCATCAGCACGATGGGCAGGTCCGACCAGGCCGGTTGCTGCTCGATCAGGTCGAACAGCGGCTCCATGTCCGCGCCGAGCAAGGCTTCGGACGAGATCAACAGCAAGCCTGCACCCTGTTCCAGTTCAGCGCACAGGCCGATCAGGTCACGGGTGACGACACCGGCATACCCTGCTTCATTGAGCATCATCAGGGCGATCTGGCTGTCCCGTCCGAGCGGGGCGAGGATGATCGCGCGCTCGGACTTCGATGAGCGAAGCGTCACGGCGCTTCGTCCGCGAGCAACGGCTGGCTGGCGCCCAGGTAGGTCGGAACACCGCGCAACACGCCCTGGAAGGCATCCAGGGGTTCGCCGATGGTCATGCCTTTGGCGCTGATGCGGTACTCACGAATGGTAGATTCATGGCTGCCGGTGCGTTTCTTGATGATCGAGATCGCCCGGCGCACCTGCCCGATTGCTTCGAAATACCGCAGCAGGATGACGCTGTCGGCCAGGTAGGTGATGTCCACCGGGGCCATCATGTCGCCGACCAGACCGTGCTGGGCGACGGTCATGAAGGTCGCCGCGCCCTTGCGGTTGAGGTACAGCAACAGCTCGTGCATGTGCAGCACCAGGGCGTTCTCTTCCGGCATTGCTGCCTGGTAGCCGTTGAGGCTGTCGATGACCACGGTCTTGATGTGGTGCTCGTCGACGCAGCGGCGCACCCGGTGGGAGAACTCGCCAGGGGACAGTTCGGCGGCGTCCACTTGCTCGATCAACAGGTTGCCGGTGTCCTGCAGTGCCTTGAGGTCGATGCCGATGTTGCGCATGCGTTCGAACAGCAGGCCCAGCTCTTCATCGAAAATGAACAGCGCGGCCTTCTCGCCGCGATTGACCGCCGCCGCCGCGTAGATCAGCGCGATCAGCGATTTACCGGTCCCGGCAGGGCCAAGAATCAGCGTGCTGGAACCGGTTTCGATGCCGCCACCGAGCAGCGCGTCCATTTCCTTGATGTCGCTCTTGAGCTGCGTGCGCACGTACTCGCCGCGGTGTTCGGCGGCCACCAGGCGCGGGAACACGTGCACGCCATCGCCCATGATGGTGAAGTCGTGAAAGCCGCCGCGGTATTTCTGGCCACGGTACTTGACCACGCGAATGCGGCGGCGCTCGGCGCCGTAGTTGGGGGTCAGTTCCTCCAGGCGAATCACGCCGTGGGCGACGCTGTGCACGGTTTTGTCCAGGGATTCGGTGGTCAGGTCATCGAGCAGCAGTACCGTGGCGTCGTAGCGCACAAAGTAATGCTTGATTGCCAGGATCTGCCGGCGATAGCGCAGTGAGCTTTGCGCCAGCAGGCGGATTTCCGAGAGGCTGTCGAGCACCACGCGGGTCGGCTTGAATCGCTCGACCGCTTCGAAAATCTGCTTGGTGGTTTCCCCCAGTTCCAGGTCCGAGGAATACAAAAGGCTTTGCTGGGATTCGCTGTCGAGCAGGCTTTCCGGTGGCGTGAGCTCGAAGATATGGATGTGCTCATCCGAGATCCCAGCCATGAGACGACGCGCCCTGGCGCAGCTCGCGCTCGGTTTCGGACAGGGTGATGTACAACGAGCGCTCGCCGGCTTGGGCGCCGGCCAACAAGAATTGCAAAGCGACGGTGGTTTTGCCGGTACCGGGTTCACCCTCCAGCAAAAATACATGACCACGGGACAGGCCGCCGGCGAGGATGTCATCGAGACCCTCGATACCGGTGGCGGCTTTTGCATTGATCAACTCGTTAGATGTAGACAAAGAATGTCCTCTCGTGACTCGAAATGGTGAGGCAACGGACCGCAAAGGCCTGATGGGGCTGCCTTTTCACTTGACCATTGGTCGCGATGAGCGTTCCACGGTTCATCCGACTTTTTACAGGCCCTGCTGCAAGGCCGGATCGTCGGGATTGAGCTGTTCGAGCTGGGCCTGGAGGATCTGCACGTTCTGCAACTGGCCGCTTTCCTTCCAGTAGTTGATCAACAGTACCCGCGCCTTGCGGTCGGCCGGATGACGCTGGACGATTTCCTGCAATTGCTTCTGCGCCGCTTCCAGTTCGTGCTCGCCGTGCAGGGTGGTGGCCAGGTCGTAGCGGTAATGTTTGTTGTCCGGCTCCAGCTCCACGGCCTTGGACAGGCCGAGCAGGGCGAACTCGCTCTGGCCGTGATGCAGCAGCCACATCCCCAGGGCGTGTTGCAGGTAGGCGGAATCGGGTTGGGCCTTGAGCTGTTTGGCCAGCAGCAGGCGGGCGGCTTCGCTCTGGCCTTGCTTGTCGAGCACTTCGATCTGCATCACCAGCGCCGGCAGATTGTCCGGGGCCAGGCGCAGGGTGTTGTCCAGCGCCTGTTGCGCGGCTTTGTATTCGCCGTTGTGCAGGTGCAGCCGGGCCAATTGGTACTGGTTCTCGGCACTTTCCGGCGCTTGCACCAGCACCTGTTCCCAGGCGTCGATGGCTTGTTCCAGCGGCCCGAAATACAAGCCCAGCTCATCCGGCGAAAGCCCCAGCAGGGCGTTGACGGCGGCCAGCCGCACGCTTTGTTCGCTGTCATCGAGCATCGGCCCCAGCAGCAGGCTGCGCTGGCCGTTGGGCACCAGGGCGCTGATGCTGTTGATGGCGGCGATGCGCACTTCGGGGGCTTGGTGTTGCAGGTCGGCGTCCGCCAGTTTCAGCGCCACCGAGCTTGGGTAGTTGGGCAGTTCGGCGTGCAGCCAGACCCGGCGCTTGGGCGAGATGTCGGGGCGGCCCAGTTGCTGATAGAGCACCCGCGCCGCGCCCGGTTGGCCGTTGCGTGCCTGGGTCAGCGCTTCACTGTAGCCACGCCTGATCGCTTCCGGCACCACCGGCGTGGTGCTGCGCAGCAACAGCCAGGCGACGCCAAGGGCGAGCAGGGCACAGAGGCCGATGATCAGGTAGCGACGGGGCAGGGGCATGCAGGTATCCGGAAGCTGACAATCGGTTACAAAAGCTGTCAGCTTCGGTCAGGCAGGGCCGTGAGTCAAACCCGACGGCCCTGAAAAGTGCTCAGCTGCTCAATCGCGCAACTCGACGCGGTCGCGAAACTGCGCCAGGGCCTCGGGGTTGGCCAGTGCGTCGGTGTTTTTCACCGGCCGCCCATGCACCACGTTGCGCACCGCCAGTTCCACCACCTTGCCGCTGATGGTGCGCGGGATGTCGCTGACGGCGACGATCTTCGCCGGTACATGGCGCGGCGTGGTGTTGGCGCGAATGACCTGGCGAATCTGCTGTTGCAGGGCCTCGTCCAGTTTGACGCCCTCCTGCAAGCGCACGAACAGCACCACGCGCACGTCGTCCTGCCATTGCTGGCCGATGGCGACGCTGTCCTGCACCTGCGGGACTTTCTCCACCTGCCGGTAGATTTCCGCGGTGCCGATGCGCACGCCGCCGGGGTTGAGCACGGCGTCCGAGCGGCCGTGGATCATCATCGCGCCATGGGCCAGTTGTTCGGCGTAGTCGCCCTGGGCCCAGACTCCGGGGAACTGGCTGAAATAGGAGGCACGCAGTTTTTCGCCGTCCGCATCGTCCCACAGGCCGACGGGCATCGCCGGGAAATGCCGGGTGCACACCAGTTCGCCTTTTTCGCCGATCACCGCCTGGCCGGCGTCGTTCCACACCTCGACGGCCATGCCCAGGCTCTTGCCCTGGATCTCGCCACGGCGCACCGGTTGCCACGGGTTGCCGTTGACGAAGCAGGAGATGATGTCGGTGCCCCCGGACATCGAGGCCAGGCACAGGTCGGGCTTGAGGTCGCGGTAGACGTAGTCATAACTCTGTGGCGACAGCGCGGAGCCTGTGCACAGCAAGGTTTTCAGGCTGCCCAGGTCATGGCTGTGGCGTGGTTTGACGCCGGCGTTTTCCAGGGTCGCGAGGAATTTCGGGCTGGTGCCGAACACGCTGATGCGCTCGTCGTCGATCAGCTCGATCAGGCGCTCCGGGTCTGGCTCGAACGGAGAGCCGTCGTACAGCACGATGGCGCTGTCCACGGCCAGGGCCGAGACCAGCCAGTTCCACATCATCCAGCCGCAGGTGGTGTAGTAGAACAGCCGGTCGGCGGGGCCGAGATCGCAATGCAGGCCGTGCTCCTTGGCGTGTTGCAGCAGCACGCCGCCGGTGCTGTGGATGATGCACTTGGGTACGCCGGTGGTGCCGCTGGAGTAGAGGATGTACAGCGGATGGGCGAAGGGCACGGCGACGAAGTCCGGTTCGCCGCCGGGTTCATAGAAGTCCTCCCAGAGCGCGACGTCGGCGTGGGTGTGGAAGTCGCTGGCGTGCACATCGGCGCGGGCGTAGGGCACGACGATCAGTTGTTGCAGGGTCGGCAGGCGTTCGAGGATTTCGTTGACTTTGGCGCGCTGGTCGATGTCCTTGCCGGCGTAGCGGTAACCGGCGCAGGTGATCAGCACTTTCGGCTCGATCTGGCCGAAGCGGTCGATCACCCCCTGGGTGCCGAAGTCCGGCGAGGAACACGACCAGATCGCCCCCAGGCTGGTGGTCGCCAGCATCGCCGCCAGGGTTTGCCAGGTGTTGGGCATGCACGCGGCCACGCGGTCGCCCAAGCCGACACCGGCGGCTTGCAGGCTGTGTTGCAGGCCGGCGACGTGCTCGGCAAGTTCCGCCCAGGTGAACTGCTCGCGCTGGCCGTTCTCGGCGATGGCGATCACCGCCACGGCATCGTCACGCCGGCGCAACAGGTGTTCGGCAAAGTTCAGGGTGGCGCCGGGAAACCACTGGGCGCTGGGCATGTGCTCGCCTTCGACCAGCACGGCGTCGGGCTGGGTGTGGAAGCGGATGTCGAAGAAGTCGACGATGGCCTGCCAGAAGTGCTCGCGCTGGTCGATCGACCATTGGTGCAGGGCCGGGTAGTCATCGAGGTGCACGGCATGGCGCTGCTGGACGAAGCGGCGGAAGGCTTCCATGCGGGTCTTGCCAATGCGCTCGGGGCTGGGTTGCCAGAGGATGTCGGACATGGGGTTGCCTCTTGTTATAGGTATGACTGATGCACCGCCATCCCCCACTGTGGGAGCGAGCCTGCTCGCGATGATTGACCAGGCACCGCAGGGGTGTCAGGCAGCCATCATTTTCGTTGACGTCCATCGCGAGCAGGCTCGCTCCCACAGGGGGGGGCAGGAGCCGAAAAGGGGGCTGCCAATTATTGCGCCAACCACCCACCATCAATATTCCACGCCGCGCCACGCACCTGGCTGCCGGCTTCGCTGCACAGGAACAGCACCAGCTCGCCCAGTTGCGGCGGGGTGACGAATTCCAGTGACGGTTGTTTCTCTGCCAGCAAGTCATGCTGCGCCTGCTGCGGGTCGGTGCCGGCGGCGATGCGGTCGTCGATCTGCTTTTGCACCAGCGGCGTCAGCACCCAGCCCGGGCAGATGGCGTTGCAGGTGACGTTGCTGGTGGCGGTTTCCAGGCCGACCACCTTGGTCAGGCCGATCACCCCATGTTTGGCGGCGACGTACGCGGCCTTGCCCACCGAGCCGACCTGGCCGTGTACCGAAGCGATGTTGATCACCCGGCCCCAATCCTTCTTGCGCATGCCCGGCAGGCTCAGGCGCGTGCTGTGGAATACCGACGACAGGTTGATGGCGATGATCGAATCCCAGCGCTCCACCGGGAACTCTTCCACCGCGGCCACGTGCTGGATGCCAGCGTTGTTGACCAGGATGTCGACACCGCCGAACTCACGCTCGGCGTAGGCGATCATGTCGGCGATCTGCGCCGGGTCGCTGACGTCGGCCGGGTGATGGCCAACCTTGCCGCCGAACTGCCCAACTTCGGCGATCACCTGCGAGGCATCGCCGAAGCCGTTGAGAATCAGGTTGGCGCCGGCCTTGGCCAGGCTCAGGGCAATGCCCAGGCCGATGCCGCTGGTGGAGCCGGTAACCAGTGCGGTCTTGCCGGTAAGAGTGGTCATGAATACCTCACACAATGCCAGTGGCGTAGAAAACACCGATCACCACGAAGACCGCCAGGGTCTTGATCAGCGTAATACAGAAAATGTCTTTGTAAGCTTCGCGGTGGGTCAGGCCGGTCACCGCCAGCAGGGTGATCACGGCGCCGTTGTGCGGCAGGGTGTCCATGCCGCCGCTGGCCATCGCGGCCACCCGGTGCAGCACTTCCAGCGGAATGTTGGCCGCGTTGGCGGCTGCAATGAAGTCATTGGCCATGGCCGCCAGCGCGATGCTCATGCCGCCCGAGGCGGAGCCGGTGATACCGGCCAGCAGGGTCACGGTGATGGCTTCGTTGACCAGCGGGTTGGGGATGCTCTTGAGCCAGTCGGCCAGCACCAGGAAGCCCGGCAGGGAAGCGATCACTGCGCCGAAACCGTATTCCGAAGCGGTGTTCATCGCCGCCAGCAGCGCACCGCTGACCGCGCTCTTGCTGCCTTCGGCCAGCTTGCTGCGAATCGCCTGGAAGCCGAACACCAGCACCATCAGGATGCCCACCAGCAACGCTGCCTGCACCGCCCAGATGGCGGTCAGCTTGGCGATTTCGGTGGTCACCGGCGCGGCCATGCCCGGCAGCGCCAGGCTGTGGGTCTTGCCGTACCACTGCGGAATCCACTGGGTGAACAGCAGGTTCATGATGCCCACCGCCAACAGCGGCGACAGGGCGACCCACGGGTTGGGCAGCTTGATGTCGGCGGCGGTTTCCGGCTCGTTGCGCAGTTCGGTGCCATAACCTTCACCGGCGCGCTGGGCCTTGTTGCGCATGTGCTGCAGGAACAGCATGCCGGCGCTGAATACGAAAATCGTGCCGATCAAGCCCAGCCACGGCGCCGCCCAGGCGGTGGTGTTGAAGAAGGTGCTGGGGATGATGTTCTGGATCTGCGGGGTGCCGGGCAGGGCGTCCATGGTGAACGAGAACGCACCGAGGGCGATGGTCGCCGGGATCAGGCGCTTGGGAATGTTGCTCTGGCGGAACATCTCGGCGGCGAACGGGTAGACCGCAAACACCACCACAAACAGCGAAACACCGCCGTAGGTGAGCAGGGCGCACACCAGCACGATGACCAGCATCGCCTGGCGCGTGCCGAGCAGGCGAATGGCGGCGGCGACGATGGAACGCGAGAAGCCCGACAGCTCGATCAGCTTGCCGAACACGGCGCCGAGCAGGAACACCGGGAAATACAGTTTGATGAAGCCGACCATTTTTTCCATGAACACCCCGGTGAAGGCGGGGGCGACGGCGGAAGGGTCGGTGAGCAGTACGGCGCCGAGGGCGGCGATGGGGGCAAAGAGGATAACGCTGTAGCCGCGGTAGGCAGCGAGCATCAGCAGCGCCAGGGCTGCCAAGGCGATGATCACACTCATGGTGTGTCTCCTGGGATTGTTATTTTTGTGTGGGTGAAGCTGTGGGGAGGGGCTTTAGCTAGATTTGTGCCATGTATGTAACATGTTGAAATATAAGGATATTTTTATTTTTTGGAGTAGTGTTTCGGATTTTTGTCTCTGATTTGAGACATTTGTTGATTGGGAGGGCCTCATCGCGGGCAAGCCCGCTCCTACAGAGTTTGCGGTGAACCCATAACCTGTAGGAGCGGGCTTGCCCGCGATTGGATCTGTCTACCAATGGAGATGCATGTCTCTTTATTGAGACTCTGCAATCCCCAAAGCCACCATCTTCTTGTACAAGGTCGACCGCCCCAGCCCCAACCGCGCCGCCGCCTCAACCACCTTGCCCCCACATTGCGCCAGGGCCGACTCGATCAATTGCCGGTCGAACCGCTCCCGCGCCTGGCTGAACGTCTCATGGCCCAGCGCCTCGACCACCACCGGCGTCGCACGCTGCACCGGTGCAAACGTACCGATGGCCCCGCGAATATCCTCGGCATTGAGCTGTAAGTCATCACTGAGCAGCGCGGCGCGCTCCAGCACGTTGCGCAGTTCGCGGATGTTGCCGGGCCAGGCGTGCTGGCCCAGCAGTTCCAGGGCCTCGGCGTTCAATTCATGCTGGCTGCGCAGCTCTTCAAGGATCGCCTCGCTCAGGGCCGGCAGGTCATCGAGGCGATCGCGCAGCGGCGGCACCTGGATCGGCAGTACATTGAGCCGGTAGTACAAGTCGGCGCGGAACTCGCCGCGCTTGATCGCTGCTTCAAGGTCGATGGAGGTCGCGGCGATGACCCGCACATCGCTCTGGATCACTTCATTGGAACCCACCGGCTCGAATTCCTTTTCCTGCAACACCCGCAGCAGTTTGCTTTGCAGCGGCAGGGGCATGTCGCCGATTTCGTCGAGGAACAGCGTGCCGCCCTGGGCGATCTGCAACTTGCCGGCGCGGGCCTTGCGGTCTGCACCGGTGAAGGCGCCGGGGGCGGTGCCGAAGAATTCCGCTTCCAGCAAGGCTTCGGGAATCGCCGCGCTGTTGATGCTGACGAAGGCCTTGTGCGCACGCGGCGAGGCGCCGTGGATCGCCTGGGCCAGCAATTCCTTGCCGCTGCCGGTTTCCCCCAGCAGCAACACCGGCGAATCGGTACTGGCGCTGCGTCGGGCGCGGCGTTTGACCTCCAGGCTGGCAGCGCTGGTGCCGATGAAGTGGGCGAAGTTGTACTTGGTCTGCCGTGCCCGCAGCAGCGAGCGGGTCGAGGCCAGTTCTTCCTGCATGCTCATGTAGCGCTTGAGCATCGGCGACAGGCTGCGCAGCTCGTCGAACAGGGCAAAGCCGATGGCGCCGATGACCACGCCGGCGTCATCGTGGATCGGCAGGCGCATGACCACCAGCGGCTCCTTGGGCGTGTCCTGCATGTCCAGCAGGATCGGCCGGCCGGTGCGCACCACCTCGCGCAGCAGGCTGCCGGGGATCACGCTTTCACAGGCCTTGCCGATGGCGAACTCGGCCGACTCCAGGCCGAAACGCCGGGCATAGCGCTCGTTCATCCAGACGATGTTGGCGTCGCGATCGACAATCACCGTGCCTTCGCTGGATTGCTCGATGATTTCGAACAGCGAGCGGATTGCCAGGAGGCGGACGCGTTGGTAGTCCTTCAGGCTTTCGGTGGAATTCATGTCGGTGAATCCTGGATTTGTGTTGTCTGGTCGGGCGTCATCGCGGGCAAGCCCGCTCCTACAGGGGGGCAGTGTTTTCATTAACACCGCATTCCACTGTGGGAGCGGGCTTGCCCGCGATGGCCGCGACACGGTCGCCAATTATGCTTACAACTGATGCGCCGCCGCCAACAGCTCCTTGGTATACGGATGCTGCGGCGAGTCGAACACCTCGTGGCTGGCGCCGCTCTCGACCACCTTGCCGTCCTTGATCACGATCATGTCGTGGGCCAGGGCGCGGACCACCGCCAGGTCGTGGCTGATGAACAGGTAGGTCAGGCCGTGTTTTTCCTGGAGCTGGCGGAGCAGGGCGACCACCTGTTTCTGCACGGTGCGGTCCAGGGCCGAGGTCGGTTCGTCGAGCAGGATCAGCGCCGGCTTGAGCACCAGGGCCCGGGCAATGGCGATGCGCTGGCGCTGGCCGCCGGAGAATTCGTGGGGGTAGCGATGGCGGCTTTCCGGGTCCAGGCCCACCTCGCGCAGTGCCTGGATCACCTGGGCGTCGCATTCGCCGGCGCTGGAGTCGCTGTGCACCTCGAGGCCTTCGCTGATGATCTGCGCCACCGACATCCTCGGGCTCAGGCTGCCGAACGGGTCCTGGAACACCACCTGCATCTTCTTGCGCCAGGGCCGCAGTTGTTTTTGCGACAGGCCATCGAGCGCCTGGCCCTGGAAACGAATGCTGCCTTCGGAGTCGAGCAGGCGCAGGATCGCCTGGCCCAGGGTCGACTTGCCCGAGCCCGACTCACCGACAATGCCCAGGGTCTTGCCGCGCTGCACATTCAGGCTGATGCCGTCCACCGCGTGCAGGTAGCTCTTGCGCCGGAACAAGCCGCCACCGAGGGCGAACCGAACTTGCAGGTTGTCTACTTCGAGGACGTTCTCGCGCTCGTCCCGCGGCAGCGCTTCGCCTTCGGGTTCGGCATTGAGCAGCACGCAGCTGTAGGGGTGCTGCGGCTCGGTGAACAGCGTCTCGCAGGGGGCTTGCTCGACGATTTCCCCGGCCTTCATCACGCACACGCGCTGGGCGATGCTGCGCACCAGGTTGAGGTCGTGACTGATCAGCAGCAGCGACATGCCCAGGCGCTGTTGCAGGGACTTGAGCAGGATCAGGATCTTGCGCTGCACCGTGACGTCGAGCGCGGTGGTCGGTTCGTCGGCGATCAACAGCTCCGGCTCGCAGGCCAGGGCCATGGCGATCATGATCCGCTGGCGCTGCCCGCCGGACAGCTGATGGGGGTAGGCCTTGAGCCGTTCCTTGGGTTTCTGGATGCCCACCAGTTGCAACAGTTCGAGAATCCGTGCCTGGGCCGCCTTGCCGGTCAGGCCCTTGTGCAGCATCAGGGTTTCGCCGATCTGCTTTTCGATGCTGTGCAGCGGGTTGAGCGAGGTCATCGGCTCCTGGAAAATCATCGCGATGCGGTTGCCGCGCAGCTCACGCAACACCTTCGACGAGGCGCCGAGCAGTTCCTTGCCGCGATAGCGGATGCTGCCGCTTGATTGCGTGTCGGTTTCCGGCAGCAGTTGCAGGATCGAGTGCGCGGTCACCGACTTGCCGGAGCCCGACTCGCCGACCAGTGCCAGGCATTCACCGGGGCGGATGTCCAGGCACAGGTTGCGCACCACGGTCTGGCCGCTGAAGGCCACGCTGAGGTTGCGGATTTCGATCAGGTTGCTCATGTCGAATGCTCGCTGGGTGACGTGGGCTGAGGCTCAAGAGCGTGCTCAAGAGCGAGGGTCAAATGCATCGCGCAACGCCTCGCCAATGAATACCAGTAGGGAAAGGATCAGCGCCAGGGTGAAAAACGCCGTCAGGCCCAGCCAAGGCGCTTGCAGGTTCTGCTTGCCCTGGCCGATCAGTTCGCCCAGCGAGGCGCTGCCCGCCGGCATGCCGAAGCCGAGGAAGTCCAGGGCGGTCAGGGTCGAGATCGCGCCGGTGAGGATGAACGGCAGGTAGCTCAGGGTCGCGTTCATCGCGTTGGGCAGGATGTGCCGCACGATCACCTTGCGGTCGGTGAGGCCCAGGGCGCGGGCCGCCTTGACGTATTCCAGGTTGCGTCCGCGCAGGAACTCGGCGCGCACCACGTCCACCAGGGCCAGCCAGGAGAACAGCGCCATGATCCCCAGCAGCCACCAGAAGTTCGGCTCGACGAACCCCGAGAGGATGATCAACAGGTACAGCACCGGCAAGCCCGACCAGACCTCCAGCAAGCGCTGGCCGAGCAGGTCGACCCAGCCGCCGTAGTAGCCTTGCAGCGCGCCGGCGGCGATGCCGATCAGCGCACTGACGAAGGTCAGCATCAGCGCGAACAGGATCGACACCCGCGCGCCGAAGATCACCCGCGCCATGACGTCACGGGCCTGGTCGTCGGTGCCCAGCCAGTTGACGCTGGACGGCGGGCTCGGCGCGGGTTTATTGAGGTCGTAGTTGGGCGTGTCGTCGCTGAACGGGATCGGCGGGAACAGCAGCCAGCCGCCGTCCTTCTTGATCAGTTGCTGCACGTAGTCGCTGCGGTAGTCGGCCTGGAACGGCAGTTGCCCGCCGAATTCCTGCTCGGTGTAGCGCTTGAACACCGGGAAGTACAACGAGCCCTGGTAGCTGACCAGCAGCGGCTTGTCGTTGGCGATCAGCTCGCCGCCCAGGGTCAGGATGAACAGGCCGACGAACAGCCACAGCGACCACCAGCCACGGCGGTTTTTCTTGAAACGCTCGAAGCGCCGGCGCGCCAACGGTGAAAGCTTGAACATCAGGCGTTCCTCGCGGCGAAGTCGATACGCGGGTCGACCAGGGTGTAGCACAGATCCCCGACCAGTTTGATCAGCAGGCCGAACAGGGTAAAGATGAACAGCGAGCCGAACACCACCGGGTAATCGCGCGATACCGCCGCCTCGTAGCTCATGCGGCCCAGGCCGTCGAGGGAGAAGATCACCTCGATCAGCAGGGAGCCGGCGAAAAACACGCTGATGAACGCCTGCGGGATGCCCGACACCACCAGCAGCATGGCGTTGCGGAACACGTGGCCGTACAGCACGCGGCGCTCGCTCATGCCTTTGGCGCGGGCGGTGACCACGTACTGACGGGTGATTTCATTGAGGAACGAGTTTTTCGTCAGGATCGTCAGGGTGGCGAAGCCGCCGATCACCAGCGCCGTCACCGGCAGCACCAGGTGCCAGAAGTAGTCGGCGATCTTGCCCACGGTGGACAGCGATTCGAAGTTGTCCGAGACCAGCCCGCGTACCGGGAACCAGTTCAGCGACGTACCGCCGGCAAACACCACGATCAAAAACATCGCGAACAGGAACGCCGGCATGGCGTAGCCGATGATGATCGCCGTGCTGCTCCAGATATCAAAATGGCTGCCGTGGTGCACGGCCTTGCGGATGCCCAGCGGGATCGACACCAGGTAGGTGATGAGCGTGGCCCAGAGCCCGAGGGAGATGGTCACCGGCATTTTCTGCAGGATCAGGTCGGTGACCGTGGCGCCGCGGAAGAAGCTCTTGCCGAAATCCAGTTGCGCGTAGCTCGTGAGCATCAGCCACAGGCGTTCGTGTGCCGGTTTGTCGAAGCCGTACTGTTTTTCGATTTCCTTGATCAGTTGCGGGTCGAGGCCGCGACTGGCCCGCGAGCTGCCGCTGGCGATGTCGCCGGAGCCGCCGCCGACACTGGCGCCGCCAATGCCTTGCAGGTGCGCGATGGCCTGTTCCACCGGGCCGCCGGGTGCGGCCTGGACGATGACGAAGTTGACCAGCAGGATGATCACCAGCGTCGGGATGATCAGCAGCAGGCGCCGCAGAATGTAAGCCCACATCAGTGCGGCCCTCCGGGTTGGCCGCGCTTGATCAACTCGGCGGTCATCTGCTGGTTGGTCAAGGGCGTAGTGCTGACTTCCCACCAGCTCTCGATGGCTTCGTCATTGGCCGCCTGCACGCTGGGGATGCCGAAGCGGTTCCACCACACGGTCGAACTGCCCGGCGGGTAATAGTTGGGAATCCAGTAGTAGTTCCATTGCAGCACGCGGTCCAGCGCATGGGCGTAGCGCAACATGTCGGCCTGGGTGGTAGCGCGCACCAGACCCGCCACCAGGGTGTCGACCGCCGGGTTCTTCAGCACCATGTAGTTGTTGGAACCGGGGTCGTTGGCCGCTGAAGAACCGAAGTAGTTGTTCAGTTCGTTGCCCGGCGAGGTGGTGACCGGGTAGCCGGTGACGATCATGTCGTAGTCCCGGGACATCAGCCGGTTGACGTACTGCGAGGAGTCGATGCGGCGGATGTTGAGTTCGATGCCGATCTGTTTCAGCGTGCGCTTGTAGGGCAGCAGCAGGCGGTCCATGCCGTTCTGGCTGACCAGGAAGGTAAAGCTCAGCGGCTTGCCGTCGGCATTCACCAGTCGGTCGCCGTCGGGTTTCCAGCCGGCCTGTTCCAGCAGCGCCAGGGCTTGCAGTTGCTTGTCGCGGATCACGCCGCTGCCGTCGGTTTTCGGCGCTTCGAAGACCTGGGTGAACACTTCGTCAGGGATCTGCCCGCGCAGGGGTTCGAGAATCGCCAACTCGGCGGCATCCGGCAGCTCGCGCGCGGCCAGGTCGGTGTTGGAGAAGAAGCTCTGCTGGCGGATGTAGAGGTTGCGCATCATCTGCCGGTTGCTCCACTCGAAATCCCAGAGCATCACCAGGGCCTGACGCACACGGCGATCCTGGAACAGCGGGTTTTGCAGGTTGAACACGAAACCTTGCGCCGATTGCGGGGCATTCTGCGCCAGGTGGGCCTTTTGCAGGCGGCCGTCGCTGAGGGCCGGGCTGTCGTAACCGATGGAATACCCGGTGGCGGAAAATTCGCGGTTGTAGTCGTAGGCGCCGCCACGCAGGACCTGGCGTGCGACGTCGGTGTCGCCGAAGTACTCGATGCTGAAACGGTCGAAGTTGTACAGGCCACGGCTGACCGGCAGATCCTTGCCCCACCAGTTGGGATTGCGCTCGAACGTGATGCTGCGCCCGGAATCGACCTTGCTCACCTTGTACGGGCCACTGCCCAGCGGCGGCTCGTAACCGCCGCCACCGGCGAAGTCGCGGGTTTTCCACCAGTGCTCGGGAAACACCGGCAAGGTGGCGATGTCCAGGGGCAGGGTGCGGTTTTCGTTGCTGCTGAAGTCAAAGCGCACCGTCAGGGGCGACTCCACGACCACGCCTTTGACGTCGGCGAACTGCGTGCGATAGCGCAGGCTGCCCTGGGTCATCAGCAGATTGAAGGTGTAGCGCACGTCTTCGGCGGTGATCGGCTGGCCATCGGCGAAGCGGGCCTTGGGGTTGAGGTAGAAGCGTAGCGACAGGCCGTCGTCCGAACGCTCCATTTTCTGTGCGACCAGGCCATACACGGTGTAGGGCTCGTCGAGCGAGCGCTGGGCCAGCGGCGAATAGAGCCAGCCGTCGATCTGGGTCACGCCGATGCCTTTGTCTATATACGGCAGGATATGGTCGAAGTGGCCGATTTCCACGGCCGAACGGCGCATGGTCCCGCCTTTGGGCGCGCGCACGTTGGTGTAATCGAAATGACTGAAACCGGCGGGGTATTTCGCCGGTTCGCCGTAAACGGTCAGGGCGTGTTGCGGTGTGGCGGCAGTGGCTGGCAAACCCGGGAGCAAGGCCAGGGTGATCAACAGTGAAGATAAAAACAATCGCATTGTCGGCCTTGTGGCGTGAGTCTGGGGTGACGGCGGTTGGCTCGCAGATTACCGGGCAGTAAACCACATTGCCATGTCGTCCGGGGATCGGCGACGTGATGGCAGCGTGTTACCTGTCATTTGTGACAGTAGACAGGGCGCAGGCGGGGGCGCCAACTATCACCGGCGATTCTGGAGTTCGCATCACTGTCTATCTGATCGAGTCGGCGAAGGAGTCTGGTCATGGTTAACGATCCCAAAAAAACCTACCTTGAAATCAAGAGGGCGTTCACGCGCAGTGTGTTTCTCAGGGAGATCAATGATCCCTGGTCCGTCATCGTGCCCATCTGGACGGATGCGAAAGTCAGGGATGAGTACACGTTGCATTTGTTGGGCACTTTGGTGCCGGGAGAACCGAGCGAAGAAACGCTGGTGTACAACGACAGGGTGACCGCGGCGGATTTGAGCAGAGGTTTCGTCCAGATTGATTTGGGCAAGAATATGCTCATGGAATACGCTGATCAAACCAATATCCTTGTAAAGTTTGCAGCCATGGTTCAAGGCAAGATGACGCACTTTCCATGGATTCGTTACCGGCTGAATAAAACCCACCACGCACTGACACTGTTCGACCGTGGCCAGTTTGAAGGCTGGGATCAAGGCGCCGAAACCACCCCCGCTGATTTCACATTCATCACATTGAACGACAAGCCATGCCTGTGCTTTAACGTTGAAGAAGAGTTGCCCAGGAAGGTCATCATCTCGAAGAGTTTCAACCTGGTGCCGGGTAAGAAATACATCGTTGAAGCCGGCATCCAAATGCTCAGAACTGACCCGATGGAATTCATCTATGTCATCCTGAAGGAAGAAAAGCACGAGACCTGGTGGGTGTTTCAAAGTCATCTGGATCGACCTCACTACATTGAGCTGGGTGTTACGGGTGCTCGGTCCGGCTCTACCACGATTGAAATTGTTGCCAGCGATACGACGGAGAAGGGGCAGGGGAACACCCACTCTTTTGCAATCACTGATATTGCTGTTTACGAGGCCAATTCGCTGTGGTGGGAACCGGAGTGGGACCAGGAGTGGAATGTCGAGGACGAGCCCCCTGTCAAAGAGCCAGAGGCGGAGCCGGCACAGGCGTGAGGTGGCAGTGCACACAGTAAAACGCCGCTGATCCGGAAAGATCAGCGGCGTTTTTTACCGGGTGCCACTCAGGGCGTGGATCAGTCCTGGCGACTGGTCACTTCCAGCAGGTGGTAACCGAACTGGGTTTTCACCGGGCCTTGCACTACGTTGATCGGTGCGCTGAAAACCACGGTGTCGAATTCCTTGACCATCTGGCCTGGACCGAACGAACCCAGGTCGCCGCCCTGGCGGCTGGACGGGCAAGTGGAGTTGGCCTTGGCCACTTCGGCGAAGTCGGCGCCGCCTTCGATTTGCGCTTTCAGTTCGTTGCACTTGTCTTCGCTGGCAACCAGGATGTGACGGGCAGTGGCTTTAGCCATGGGTAAATACTCCTTCAACGTTCAGTAAAGTGCCGAGCCTACCGGATTGTGTGGCCCATTTCTCGTCAAAGTTCCTGGGAAATGCTTACAGGCCGACGTCGCGCAGGCGCTCGGCGTGGCGCACGTACAACTCGACCGGGTCGATACCCCTGCGCACCCGGCCACTCAACTGATTGATGACGTCCAGGTGGTCCAGCGGATAGTCCGAGCGGATCACGGTGCCCAGGTGCGAACTGAATCGCCCGACCATGCCGTCGTTTTGCTCGGCTTCGGTGTTGAAATAACGGGAAAAAGCCCTGCACATCGTGTTCAGTGGGTCGAGTGGATTGATCCCCTCGTCACCGATATTGCCCTGTAGCGTGCCGCTCCAGGAGTAGTAGCGAACCCCGTTGACCAGCTCGCGACCCTTGCCACCCCAGGTTTTCGGCAGTCCCTGAGGGTATTTCCGGTTGAATGCGCACACCTCTTCCGTGGTTATCGCGTTCAGTGCAGCGACCGCGTTCTGTGGCAGCTTCGGGCTACCGCTCAATAGCGACAGGAAATCGGCGAACAGGGTCGCCACCTCTTCGGCGGTCTGCTCTGCAAGATGGCCGGGTATCAACGCCCTGTGCAAAAAATCAGCCAGCTCCGAACCCTGGTTCGGTCCGCTGACCGACGTCACCGAAGCGACAACCTGCGGCGCGACCGCCGCGGCATACCGCGCCGCCAAGGCGCCCTGGCTGTAACCGATCAGGTTGACCTTTTGCGCACCGGTCCCTTCCAGCACCCGCTCGATCTGCGCCAACAACTGATCGCCACGTGCTTCGTTGCTATGGGTAACCGACAAATGCGGAATGAACACCCTTGCGCCACACGTGCGCAATGCTTGCTTGATGTCATGAAACAGTCCGAAGGAGCCGATCTGGTCAAAACCGAACAGGCCGTGAACCAGCAGGATGGGATAGAGAGTGCTTGCATTCCGTTGCATGTTCATACCTTTTCGCGAAAGTTCGAGGATGTGCGAGAGGCCCACTCTAAAGCACTCGTACGGTCGCAGGATGTATGAAAAAGCCGCTGTAAAAGCGCGAAAACGGAATAGGTGGGGCGTGAATTTTCAAAGAGGGTGATGGGGTTTTTCGGATTGTGCGGACATCCTTTCATCGGAGGTAGCTCAGAGCTATGCAATGACCTACCTCCTCGATGTCATTTGCCTGTCAGCAACGGGAGGCTCGCAACCGCTGCGCTGCATCGCGCAACAGTTCTTCCGTGCCGCTCCAGCCCAGGCAGCCATCGGTCACCGACACGCCGTACTTGAGTGAAGCCGACAATGGCTGGCAGCCCTCGAACAGATGGCTCTCGATCATCATGCCGATCAGCGAGCGATCACCTTGCAGGCGTTGTTCCAGCACATCGTTGAACACGGCCGGTTGACGCAGTGGGTCCTTGCCGCTGTTGGCGTGGCTGCAGTCGACCATGATCCGTGCCGGAATTTTCAGCTTGGTCAGGTCGGCGTTGATCTGGGCAACGCTGGCGCGGTCGTAGTTGGGGCCGCGATGGCCGCCGCGCAGCACCAGGTGGGTGTCGGGGTTGCCCGGGGTCTGAATGATTGCCGGGTGGCCCTGGCTGTCGACGCCGAAATGCCGGTGCGGGTGGGCGGCCGAGCGCATGGCGTCGCTGGCTACGCCGACGCCGCCGTCGGTGCCGTTCTTGAAGCCGACCGGCATGTTCAGGCCGCTGGCCATTTCCCGGTGGATCTGCGATTCGGTGGTGCGCGCGCCGATGGCGACCCAGCTCAGCAGGTCGTCGAAGTAGCCGGCGGCCATCGGTTGCAGCAACTCGGTGGCGACCGGCAGGCCCAGGCGCAGCATTTCGCGCATCAGTTCGCGCGACAGGGTGAGGCCGGCGGCCATGTCGTCGCTGCCGTCCAGGTGCGGGTCGTACGCCAGGCCTTTCCAGCCGACGGTGGTGCGCGGCTTTTCCACGTAGGCGCGCATGACCAGCAGCATTTCATCGCTGACTTCGTGGGCGAGGCGGGCGAGGTTGCCGGCGTATTCCAGGGCCGATTGCGGGTCGTGGATCGAGCAGGGGCCGACGATGACCAGTAAACGGGAGTCTTCACCGTTGAGGATGGCGCGGACGGCGTCGCGGTGGGTGGCGACCTGGCGGGCGAGGTCATTGCTCAGGGGCAATTGCTGTTTGAGTTGCAATGAGCTTGGCAGGCGCAGGGTCAGCGCTTCGTTGGCAGGGCTCAGGGTGGATAGCGGCAAAGCAGAGACGGATGAGTTCATGTTCAGGCTTCCTGGGCGAGCGGCGGGTTCGTTCCCGCGCACTCGGCCCTACAGGGGTGTTCGACAATTGGCCAAATTGGCTGCGTGTGTGTGCTTGCCACCAATGGGTGACCGATCGGAGGCGGCAGGCTGTCCCGAACGGAGGCTGCTAAATCGCCAGGCGGTAAAGGTGTCGTAGCGGTAATAGGTGGCGTAGTTCATGTCGTGAATCCTCAAAATGTCTGGTTGTTGCAAAAAAGGGTGGGGCTGAAAAAACAAAACCCCCGGTCGGGAGGCCGACCGGGGGTTGAGAAATCTCTGGTGGCGACCCGTTCAAGTGGGCGCCATTTGGGTATCAGGCGCGCCAGTGGCTAAACCAATACCCAAAATAAAAGCTGACCGAAGCACAAACACCGTTCGCCCGGGCAGCCGCAACCGAGCGCGGGGCGCTGGCGGTACGAAGCTGTGAGAGGGCGTTGAACATGGTCTGTCTCCGATGGATGGACCGAGCTTACTAGAGGCCGGTAGGCGGATTCAATCAGAAATTGCTATCAATCGCCGATGGCGTTTGCTATCGCTTGGGTGTGAAACTTCCAACTCATCAACCCGCGCCCAGTCGAACCATGACCTCCCAGACCTTCGCCGCCGAACTGCAATGGCGCCCGGCAACGGCCACCGACCTGGCCTTCGCCCGCGACCTGACGTGCCAGAACATGCTGCGCTATTACATCCAGCACGACCTGTTGTGGCAGGACGAAGCCTTCGACGTGGCCTGGGCCGGGCGGGACAATCGGGTGATCGTGCACGGCGATGCCCGGCTGGGGTTCGTCAGCCTCAGTCGTGACGCCAGGGCCCTGTACATCCGCGAGTTGCACATCGTCGAAGCGTTTCGGGGGCAGGGTGCCGGTTCCTGGGTGTTCGATCAGGTTTTGGCCCTGGCCGGCCTGGAACGACGCCCGGCCCTGCGCTTGACCGTGTTTGAAAATAATCCGGCAAAAAAGCTTTACAGCAGAAAGGGCCTGGCGGTGGTCGGCAGGGACGAATGTTTCCTCAGAATGCAGTGCGACATTGCCTGCGCAAATCGCTGAGACACATATAAGACGAGCCTTTCAAGATGTATTGAAACTTTTTATCTGGCGCTTGCCGCTAGGTCTGCCAAGCGCTTTTTGCTAAGGTGTCGGCAACTCAACAAGACCAATCACGAGGTGTCTGCTTGATTAGGGTGCTAGTAGTCGATGACCATGATCTCGTTCGTACAGGCATTACACGGATGCTGGCTGACATCGACGGCCTGCAAGTGGTCGGCCAGGCGGAGTCCGGGGAAGAGTCCCTGCTCAAGGCGCGTGAGTTGAAACCCGATGTGGTGCTGATGGACGTGAAGATGCCTGGCATCGGCGGTCTGGAAGCCACCCGAAAGTTGTTGCGCAGCCACCCCGATATCAAGGTGGTCGCGGTCACGGTGTGCGAGGAAGACCCGTTCCCCACCCGACTGCTGCAAGCCGGCGCCGCCGGTTACCTGACCAAGGGCGCGGGCTTGCCGGAAATGGTCCAGGCCATTCGCCTGGTGTTCGCCGGGCAACGCTACATCAGCCCGCAGATCGCCCAGCAACTGGCGATCAAATCCTTCCAGCCGACCAACGATTCGCCGTTCGATGCCTTGTCCGAGCGGGAAATCCAGATTGCCCTGATGATCGTCGGCTGCCAGAAAGTGCAGATCATTTCCGACAAGTTGTGCCTGTCGCCCAAAACCGTAAACACCTACCGTTACCGAATTTTCGAAAAGCTTTCGATCAGCAGCGATGTCGAGTTGACGCTGCTGGCGGTTCGTCACGGCATGGTTGATGCCAGCCTCTGAAAATGACCGAAACCTTTGATCCAAGCGCGTTCCTGTCGACCGTCAGTGGACGCCCCGGCGTCTACCGCATGTTCGACAGCGAGGCGCGTCTGCTCTATGTCGGCAAGGCCAAGAACCTCAAGAATCGCCTGTCGAGTTACTTCCGCAAGACGGGCCTGGCCCCCAAGACCGCCGCGCTGGTGGCGCGTATCGCCCAGGTCGAAACGACGATCACGTCCAATGAAACCGAAGCCCTGTTGCTCGAGCAGACGCTGATCAAGGAATGGCGTCCGCCGTACAACATCCTGCTGCGCGATGACAAATCCTACCCGTACGTGTTTTTGTCCGACGGCCAGTTCCCACGCCTGAGCATTCATCGCGGGGCGAAGAAGGCCAAGGGCAAATACTTCGGCCCCTATCCCAGCGCCGGGGCGATCCGCGAAAGCCTGAGCCTGCTGCAAAAGACCTTTTTCGTCCGCCAGTGCGAGGACAGCTACTACAAGAACCGCACGCGCCCGTGCCTGCAATACCAGATCAAGCGCTGCAAGGCGCCTTGCGTCGGGTTGGTGGAGCCCAAGGTGTACGCCGAAGACGTGCGCCACTCGGTGATGTTTCTCGAAGGGCGCAGCAATGCCCTGACCGACGAATTGTCGGCGGGCATGGAAGAGGCGGCGATCAACCTCGAATTCGAGCGCGCCGCCGAACTGCGTGACCAGATCGGCCTGCTGCGCCGGGTCCAGGATCAGCAGAGCATGGAAGGCGGCTCGGGCGATGTCGACGTGATCGCTGCGTTCGTCAACCCGGGCGGCGCCTGCGTGCATCTGATCAGCGTGCGCGGCGGCCGGGTGCTGGGCAGCAAGAACTTCTTTCCGCAGGTGGGTATTGAAGAGGACGTCTCCGAAGTCATGGCGGCGTTTCTCGGCCAGTACTTCGTCAGCAGTCCCGAGCGGGACTTGCCGAGCGAACTGATCGTCAACGTGGTTCACGAAGACTTCCCCGCGCTGATCGAGGCCATTCACGAGCTGCGCGGTCGCGAACTGACCATCAGCCACCGGGTGCGTGGCACGCGGGCACGCTGGCAACAACTGGCGGTGACCAACGCCGAACAGGCCCTGGGCGCACGCCTGGCCAACCGCCAACACGTGGCCGCGCGTTTCGACGCCCTGGCCGAAGTGCTGAACCTGGATGAACCGCCGCAGCGCCTTGAGTGCTACGACATCAGCCACTCCAGCGGCGAAGCCACCGTGGCCTCCTGCGTGGTGTTCGGCCCGGAAGGCCCGATCAAGGGTGATTACCGACGCTATAACA
This sequence comes from Pseudomonas sp. MYb118, assembly GCF_040947875.1. NCBI lineage: Bacteria > Pseudomonadati > Pseudomonadota > Gammaproteobacteria > Pseudomonadales > Pseudomonadaceae > Pseudomonas > Pseudomonas sp. MYb118. Next base: position 180,945 of record NZ_JBFRXN010000003.1, read on the forward strand.
TCGAAGGCGTGACCGCCGGCGATGACTACGCGGCGATGCACCAGGCGCTGACCCGCCGCTTCAGCAAACTGAAGGACGGGGAGGGCAAGCTGCCCGACATCCTCCTGGTGGACGGCGGCAAGGGCCAGTTGTCCATGGCCCGCGACGTGCTCAACGAGCTGGCGGTGCCGGACCTGATCCTGCTCGGCGTGGCCAAGGGCGCTACGCGCAAGGCCGGTTTCGAAACCCTGTACCTCAACGATGCCGCCCACGAATTCACCCTGCGCGGCGATTCCCCGGCGCTGCACCTGATCCAGCAGATCCGCGACGAGGCCCACCGGTTCGCCATCACCGGCCACCGCGCACGCCGTGGCAAAACCCGCCGCACGTCTACACTCGAAGGCGTTGCGGGGGTAGGGCCGACGCGTCGGCGCGACTTGTTGAAACATTTTGGTGGATTGCAGGAGCTGTCTCGTGCCAGCATCGAAGAAATCGCCAAAGCCCCCGGGATCAGTAAAAAGCTCGCAGAGTTGATTTATGCAAATCTGCACAGCGAGTAGAATGCCCCCTCACCTCGTAGCCAGTTGTGCCGATGAATATCCCTAATCTGATTACCGTTCTACGCGTCCTGCTTATTCCGATCTTCATTTTACTGTTCTACCTGCCTTACCAATGGAGCTACGCGGCCTCCGCCTCGGTCTTCGCCTTTGCTGCCGCCACCGACTGGCTGGACGGCTACCTGGCGCGCCGCCTGGAGCAAAGCACGCCCTTCGGCGCGTTCCTTGACCCGGTAGCGGACAAACTGATGGTCGCCGTGGCCCTGGTGCTGCTGGTGCAGGAACACGGCAACCTGTGGCTGACGCTGCCGGCAGCGGTGATCATCGGCCGCGAAATCGTCGTCTCGGCCCTGCGCGAATGGATGGCCGAAATCGGCGCCCGTGCCCACGTCGCCGTCTCCAACCTGGGCAAATGGAAAACCGCCGCGCAAATGCTCGCGCTGGTCATCCTGCTGGCCAACCCGTCGCACTTCACCTTCTGGGTGCTGCTGGGCTACGTCTTGCTGATGATCTCCGCCGGCCTGACCCTGTGGTCGATGGTCCAATACCTGCGCGCCGCCTGGCCACATCTGAAGATCGACGTGGAAAAGAAATAAAACTTTTTTGAATCAAGGGCTTGACGGGGCTTCTGGATTCTATAAAATGCGCCACACCAAGACGCGGGAATAGCTCAGTTGGTAGAGCACGACCTTGCCAAGGTCGGGGTCGCGAGTTCGAGTCTCGTTTCCCGCTCCAAACATAGCATTGCAGCTTTCGCTGTAATGATCGTAGAAAGGACCTTCGGGTCCTTTTTTCGTTTCTGTTCATCGTGGGCCGTTGAAGGTCATGCCTTAAGGTGGCAGTGATCATTTACAGCATTACGCTGGATTGGCGCTGTAACAATTTCGGATGTATGTGCGGCTGCTGATACAGAAGAAGGGCATTATACTTTGGCAAATTTTGTCAAAACGGGACAAAGCCATGAGTACCATGAACGTCTCCCTGCCGGACGCCCTCAAGTCATTTGTCGATGATCAGGTAAGTCTGCGTGGTTACAGCACTAGTAGTGAATACGTCAGGGAGCTGATTCGCAAGGATCAGGATCGCCAGCATCTGCGCGGCTTGCTGATGGCCGGGGCTGCCTCGGCATCTATGGACGTCGCGGATCGTGATTACTTCGACTCCTTGCGTGCACGGGTGAGAACCGCTCAAGGATGAAGGCTAAACCCGTCATCCCGCGCGCCTTGGCTGGGCAGGATGTCGAGGAATCCATTCGTTATTACCTTCACGAGAAAGCTGAGCAAGCGGCACTGGATTTCATTGACGACTTGGAGCGTGCCTATGCCCATATCGGTCGTCATCCAGCCTCAGGTATCTCTCGCTATTCCCATGAGCTCGAATTGCCTGGGTTGCTTTGCTGGCCTTTGAGGCGCTATCCCTACCTGGTGTTTTACATAGAGCGTGATGATCACATCGACGTCTGGCGCGTTCTGCATGGATCGCGGGATATTCCGGAGTGGTTGACCGATAGTCATGACGCTTGAGTTAGATGAATGTGTTCTTTTGTCCTGACGGGGCCGCCGAGCTTTTACGTATCGTCAGCTCAAAAGGCAGGATCACATGCTGCTGTGGATTGGTCTTTTTCTCGATCAGGTTGATCAGCATTTCCACGGCCTGGCGGCCAAAGCCTTCGGCTGGCTGAGCAATCGTGGTCAGTGGCGGATCGCAGTAATGTGCCAATGGAATGTCATCGAATCCCACCAGAGAGATATCTTCAGGCACGCGCAGGCCTGCTTCCTTGATGCGCTTGAGCGCACCAATGGCCATCTCGTCATTCTCACAAAACAGCGCTGTAGGGCGGTCTTGCATCGTCAGCAGGGAGGCGGCGCCATCGTAGCCCGCGCGTAAGCTGAAGTCGCCGTGGCAAATAATCGTCGGGTCGGTGGGGATGCCTGCCTGATCCAGGGCGGCCAGGTAACCCGCGACACGATCCTGCGTCAGGGGACTACTTTTAGGGCCCTTGATCAGGCCTATCCGGCGATGGCCCAGACTGATCAAGTGTTCGGTCATGGCCTTGGCGGCCGCATGGTTGTCGAGGCTGATGGTGGGGTGTCGTCCGCCCTTGATGACTTCACAGGCATTGACCATCGGTGGGGGCTCAGCGCTGTCGGCCGGGAAGGGGTCGTAGGCGCGCAACTGAATCACACCATCGGCCTGGTGTGCGTAGACCAGATCGGCAAACTCACGCTCGATGTCTTCGCGGCCTTGGGTATCGCACAGCAGCAGTCGGTAACCGGCGGCTTGGGCAGCCAGTTGTGCGCCGCTGATCACGCGGGCGAAAAAAGTATTGGCAATTTTCGGAACCAGGATCACCAGGTTGGCCGTGCGCCGTGAACGGAACTGTACGGCCATCAGGTTGGGGCGATAACCCGCTTGTTCGACGGCGGCGTTGACCTTGTCCCGGGTAGCCTGGCGCACGCAGTCGGGTGATTTCAGGGTGCGCGATACGGTAGCCACCGAGACACCGGCGAGCCGGGCAACTTCACGAATATTGGACAAAAGCACCTCATCTTCAAACTCTGCGTCGGGCGAGCTTAACAGCAGCTCGGTCGTCACTGAAATCTTTGCAGCTGCCGTTTCTGATTTGACAGCCTGCGGGGCAGCGCATAAATTCACGGAAAAATGTAACCGGTTACATTTTTCTTCAGGCAGCCATTCAGCGGGCTCGAACAGAGAAGATCAGTGATGAGCGCAGTGATACCTAAAATAAGAATGGGCTTTGTCGGTGGAGGAGAGGGGTCGTTCATCGCCCAGGCCCATCGTCAGGCTGCGGGGCTCGATGGGCGCTTTGAGTTGGTGTGCGGTGCATTCAGTCGCGACGCGCAGAATAACCTGCGCACGGGTAGTCAACTGGGGCTGGCGCCATCGCGTTGCTACAGCACCTGGCAGTTGATGCTGGAGACAGAGCAGGCGCTGCCGGCCGAGCAGCGCATGGAACTGCTGGTGATTGTCACCCCCAATCATCTGCATGCGCCGGTAGCCAGCGAAGCCTTGGCCGCTGGCTTCCATGTGTTCAGCGAGAAGCCTGCGGCGTTGAACCTGGCGGAACTGCGAGCTTTACAAACCCGCTTGCACAACAGCGACCGGCTCTATGGTTTGGCTCACACGTACCTGGGTTACCCCATGGTCTGGCAGGCGCGGGAAATGGTGCGCGGCGGCGTAATCGGCAGCGTGCGCAAGGTTCTGGTGGAGTATGCCCAGGGCTGGCTCAGCCAGGATGTGGCCGCGCAGGGCAACAAGCAGGCCGAGTGGCGGGGGCAGCCAGCGTTATCCGGGTTGGGTGGCTGCATCGGCGATATCGGCACCCATGCTTTTTCCTTGGCGGAGTTTGTGGCCGGTCAAGCTGTCACTCATTTGTGTGCCACCCTGGGTGTGCACATTGAAGGCCGTCAGTTGGATGACGACGCCTCCATGCTGTTCAAGATGGAGCAGGGCGCCAGTGGCGTGCTGATCGCCAGCCAGGTCTGTGCGGGCGAAGAGAACCCGCTGAGCATTCGGATCTACGGCGACAAGGGCGGCCTCGAGTGGCGCCAGGAACAACCCGCCAGCCTGATTCATCGCTCACTGGACCAACCGATGCGCGTGTTGCGCTCCGGCACCGGGCAGCCGTGGTTGTGCGATGCCGCGACCCAGCGTATGCGCTTGCCCGCCGGCCACCCCGAAGGCTACCTGGAAGCCATGGCCAACCTGTATGGCGATTTTGCCCAGGCCATACGCGGGGAAGTCGAAGGCCATACCGCGCCCGGTGTGCCGGGGATCGAGACAGGCCTGCGGGGCATGGCGTTTATCGAGACAGCCATTGCCAGTCACAACAGTCATGCCAAGTGGACCCTCCTGGAGTGCAGCGTATGAACCAGCAGACAACTCAAGGCCTGCGTGGCCCTGGGATATTCCTGGCGCAGTTCATCGCTGATGAAGCGCCTTTTGACAACCTGGCCAGTATCGCCCAATGGGCCTCGTCCCAAGGCTACAAAGCGATCCAGCTGCCGACCCTTGGTACGCGCTATATCGACCTTGAACGCGCAGCCGAAAGCCAAAGTTATTGCGATGAACTGAAGGCCGTGTGCGCGGCTGCCGGGGTGGAAATCAGCGAGCTGTCGACTCACCTGCAAGGGCAATTAGTGGCCGTGCACCCGGCGTTCGATGCGCTGTTCGATGACTTCGCGCCGGTTCATCTGCGGGGCCGACCACAGGCGCGCACCGAGTGGGCGATCGAGCAATTGAAGCTGGCGGCGCGTGCAAGCAAGCGACTTGGCCTGACGGCGCACGCGACCTTTTCAGGCGCCTTGCTCTGGCCTTACATGTACCCCTGGCCACAGCGCCCCGCCGGTCTGGTGGAGCAGGGATTCGCCGAGCTGGCCAGGCGCTGGTTGCCAATTCTCGACTGCTTCGATGAGGCCGGTGTCGACCTGTGCTACGAAATTCACCCCGGTGAAGATCTGCATGACGGTGCTTCATTCGAGCGTTTTCTCGAGGCGGTCAACCATCATCCCCGCGCGGCCATCCTTTATGACCCCAGCCACTTGTTGCTTCAGCAAATGGACTACCTGGGGTTTATCGACCGTTACCACTCACGTATCCGCATGTTCCACGTCAAGGATGCGGAGTTACGACCCGATGCGCGCTCGGGTGTTTATGGCGGTTACCAGGGCTGGGTCGAACGCCCGGGACGGTTCCGTTCACTGGGGGATGGCCAGATCGACTTCAAGTCGATTTTCAGCAAGCTCACCCAATACGGCTTCACCGGCTGGGCGGTGCTCGAATGGGAATGCTGCCTGAAAGATTCCGCCCAGGGCGCCGCTGAAGGCGCAGCGTTCATTCGCGAACACATGATTACCCGAAGCCAAAAGGCCTTTGACGACTTTGTCAGCGTCGCCAGCGATGTGGCTTCCAACCGGCGTTTGCTCGGATTGCCTGACGCCTGAGTTTCACCTCTTTCCTTCAATAACAATAAGACGGAGGCTGTTATGACGTGGATGAGTGCGCGCTTGAGCGCCATGATGTTTATGCAGTTTTTTATCTGGGGTGGCTGGTTCGTCACGCTGGGCACATTTTTGTCCAGCCAGTTAGGCGCCACCGGAGGCCAGATCGGCATGGCGTTTTCGACTCAGTCCTGGGGCGCGATCATTGCTCCGTTCGTGATCGGGCTGATCGCTGACCGTTTCTTCAACGCCGAACGCATTTTGGCGGTGCTGCATCTGGTCGGGGCGGTGTTGCTCTATCAGCTCTATCGGGCCTCGGATTTTGCCGCGTTCTATCCCTACGTGCTGGCGTACATGATGATCTATATGCCGACCCTGGCACTGGTCAACTCCGTTGCCTTCCGGCAGATGCGCGACCCGGCCCTGGAGTTCTCGCGCATTCGGGTGTGGGGCACCGTGGGCTGGATTGTCGCCGGTGTGGTGATCAGTTTTGTCTTTGCCTGGGACTCGAAAGCCGCGATTGCCAGCGGTGGCCTGCGCAACACCTTCCTGATGGCTGCGCTGGCGTCTCTGGTGCTGGGCGTCTACAGCTTCACGCTGCCGAATACCGCGCCGCTCAAAGCGGAGCAAACGCGAACCGGCTTCAGGCAGATGCTCGGCCTCGATGCCCTGGGCCTTTTGAAAGACCGCAGTTACCTGGTGTTTTTCATTGCGTCGATCCTGATCTGCATCCCGCTGGCGTTCTATTACCAGAATGCCAACCCTTTTCTGGCCGACATCGGCATGACCAATCCTACGGCGAAGATGACCATCGGGCAGGTCTCCGAAGTCCTGTTCATGCTTTTGCTGCCTCTGTTCATTCATCGCTTCGGGATCAAGATTGCCTTGTTGATGGGCATGCTCGCGTGGGCCCTGCGCTACGTGTTGTTTGCCTACGGTAACAACGCCGACCTGGCCTTCATGCTGTTCACCGGTATCGCCCTGCACGGCATCTGCTACGACTTTTTCTTTGTGTCCGGGCAGATCTACACCGATGCAAAAACCCCGGAGCGTTTCAGGAGTTCGGCGCAGGGATTGATTACCCTGGCCACCTACGGCGTGGGCATGCTGGTCGGCTTCTGGGTCGCGGGCCACATCTCCGATTATTACGCCACTGCGGCGGGTCATCAGTGGCAGAGCATCTGGTTGTTCCCGGCGTTCTTTTCCCTGGCCGTGGTGCTGGTATTCATGTTCGCCTTTCGTGATGCACAACCCGCGCCGCCAGCGTCTGCCAAGGAGCGATCGGCGACGAGTTGATGTCAACCCCCGCTGGGAAATGACGATGGGCGGGGCTGGAAAAGCCGGATGGCGAATCGGATGTTCTTCAGACCCCGCGTCAGCCTTATTCCCAGCGCTCGGTGGCGGCATCGCACTGTCAATCAGCGAACGAAAACTCAGTTTGTTGAGTCGCTTTGAACGGCTGCCTGCCTTTGGGTAATGCCATTGGACGATGGCTTTTCGTCGTTTCAACTTCGGGAATCTGCAGTTGCTTCAACACTCCGGCGCGAGCAAGCTCACTCGTCTCATCTTCAAGGCGATTGATCAGGGATCTGATGGATTCACCCGTCTCCGTCGCAATGGTAATGGCCACCAGGGTCAAAGGGCTGACTTTCAAAGGAGGGCTGAGGGTATGCATCATCTCCAGAGTCGGGCTGCTCTGGGCACGCTCCAGCTTTGAGACGTAGGTACGACTGCTGACTTCTGCCAGGTTTTTTTGCGAAAGCCCTCGGGCGCCGCGCATCGCTTTGAGTACGGCAGCAAAGGCAGTTTTCAGTGACATAACACATTCCGACTTTGGTAGTTTCAGTGACAGCCCACGGATCGTGCGGGCGCCCCAGGGGTGAGGCTAACACAGTGAAGTCGGAGGAGGGCCAGTGCAAGTATCGGGTTGGCTTATCGGCCCTCGGCATCACCCAGATACTTGGTTGTCCAGGCTGCCAACGGCAGCGGTGGCTGTTGATAAAAAATGCGGTGCCAGATCAGGGTGAGGTCTTCGTAATTGAACAGCGAGTTGGTGCCCATGCTGCAGCACCTTTCGGGGGTAATCGCTTCCCAGCCGCCGGCGGCATTGCGCTCGGCCATTTTGAAGCGGAAGGTGTAGTTGCTCGGAGTGCCCATACGCAGGTCGGAGACCACCAGGCCATCCTCAACGATGTCGTAACGCAGCCAGTCATCTGTGAACCAGCGCAACCGATTGTGCAACGGTACCCCAGCCAGAGACTGACCGAGTTCAAGATTGAATGAGTGGCGCTGCATTTCCGGCGGTGCTCGGTCAAATACGCTGCTCACACCCTCGTAATACTCGCCGTTCGGCGTTTTAGCCAGCACCCGCCATACCAGGCTGTTGTACGCCACGGGCAACGCGCGCACTTCACCGACGATGACACCTTGCTGACTCAGCACTGATGCAAACCGCTGCTCGACAACGAAGCGAGCCGCCAGGCACAAGCCCAGATAAGCCGTGCTCAGCAACAGCACCGTTCCCATGACGTACGTTGCACGCCCGGCAAAGCCTTTGCACAGTGCGTAGATAACGGCCCCCAGCAGTGGCAATGTGTAGACAGGGTCGATGATGAAAACGGCTGACCAGCTTTCCGGCACCCATTGCAATGGCCAGAACAGTTGGGTGCCGAAGGCCGTGAATGAGTCGAGCAGCGGATGCGTTACAAGTGTCAGCCAGAAGGCCAGGAACAGCCTGGTGAACGTATAACCCTTGTCTGGCCAACGCCGCTGGGCAAGCCAATGCACAACGAAGGCCAGCAGCAGGGCAACGCCTGTGAGCACAAAGATGGAGTGCGAGAAGCCGCGATGGAAGGTCATCCTCGACACGGGGTCGGCGTAACGGATGAGCACATCCAGGTCGGGCAGGGTGCCCAATGCCGCGCCATACAGCAATGAACGTCTGCCCTGTATGCGGCCCAATACCGTGCCTTGAACTGCGGCACCGAGTACAGCTTGGGTGAGAGAGTCCAATCGCCAGCTCCCTGGATACTTATCGGCGAAACGCTACTCACGAGGGTGCGCTGCCGCAATTGCTGTACCGTTACAGCATATGACAGCAAATGCCGGTTTTGCTGGAAGAGTCCGTTAGCCTGGCTTCAGAGGGCTTTCTGCCGACAGTGGAGCAGGGCCTCGCTGATCATGGCGTGGACCAGTGCTGGAGAAACGCCCAGGACTTTCGCGATGTCTTTCTGCTTCATACCGTGAATGCGGCACATTTCGAACGCATAACGAGTGCGCTCGGGCAAATCGGACAATGCTCCGCAAACCTTTTCCAGAACCTGTTGATCTGACACCAGTGCTTCCGGCGTTTCCGTCTGCGGGCCGGACACCTCGCTGCTGTCATCTTCGGGGAAGATCCAACGCTCTTCAAATTGACGGCGACGGTAGTGGTCGATCGACAGATTGCGCACTACACGAGTGAGGTACGAGGCCTGGGAGCGAATCGGCGCACTGGCGTCAGCTTCACCCACCTTGAGAAATGCTTCATGGACAATGTCTTCCGCATGACTGCGGCATCCCGTGATCCGGGCCGCGAGCCCAATCAAGCGCTGACGCCGCTCGAAGAACACTTCAAGCAACTGGGAACTGGTCCCCGCCGAATTGGGCTTTTGCATGATGCACCTGCATTGTTTTGATGAATCTGCCAGCGTGGCTCGTGAATCTATTATTATTAAGAATTATTTGCAATAAGTCTCACAGGCAGTTCACCCTGAGTGCCATCAACCAGAGCCGAAAGGGACTTCAACGGCGTCCTGCAACTGAAACAAAATCACGGGACATGGAGTAAGCTTGCGAAAATTTCCCCTTTACCAGCCATGATGACCAATCCTCCCAGCCCGCCGAAATCCACTGAAGAAATTGCTGCCGACTGGTGTGTGCTGTTGCATTTCGGCGAGTGCACGGATGCGGATCGTGCAGCGTTCCAGCGCTGGCATGACGCTGATCCGTCCCATGCGCTGGAATACACGAAAATGTGTCGAATCTGGCAGGTCAGCGAGCAGTTGCCGGCCAGCGTTGATGTCGAGCGGAATGCACGTTCGCGCTGGAGCCAGCGTCTGCCCCTGATGGCGCGCGCGGCGGTGCTCGTGGTCGCCCTGGGGGCGGCTTGGGGTATCGGTTGGTCAGCGGGCATGCTGCCAGGCAGTGTTCGTTACTTCATGGCGCAGGACGTCCGTCGAGAGGTGTTGTTGCCTGATCAGAGCCAGGTGCAACTCAATCAGCGCACGGGGCTGGTCTACCTGGGTTTTCGCGATCAGCGCCAGGTACTGCTACGCAATGGCGAGGCATATTTCGATGTGCATCACGACCCTGAGCAGCCGTTCGTGATTCGTGCCGATAACGCCAGCATCAGAGTCACCGGTACGCATTTCAATGTCTGGACCGGACCTGAACTCACCACGGTAACCGTGACTCAGGGTTCGGTATTGGCCGCGCGCAATGACGCCAGCAATGACAACAATCAGGGGGCGGTGCTCACCGCTGGAATGCAAGCGGCCTTCGGCCCCGATCGAATGCTGCAGTTGGCTCGCATTGATCCTTCCCGTGCCGCTGCCTGGCGCAATGGCAAGCTGATGCTCGATGATGTCAGCCTGCGCGAAGCGTTGCCCCTGATCAACCGCTACCTTGACGTACCGTTGAAGCTGGCGAGCAGCGATGTCGGCGATCTGCGCATCGGTGGCACCTATGACACCGCCGAGCTTCAGCAACTGGTCAGCGCGCTGCCGAAAATACTGCCCGTCAAATTACGCCACAGTGATCAGGCGACGCTCCTGCTGCGGCGCTGAAACCTGTCTCCTGGATTTCTTTTTTGTGATTTGCTGAACAAATCATCCGCTCATTCGTCGATCCGGCATGCCCTTAAATCACGCTACCGGAAGCATTATGAGCGCCTATCCATTGAATCGACCCGCCCTGCGTCTGCGCAACTGCATCGCCGCCATTCTGGGCCTGACACTGGTGACCGCCGTGCCGGCACTGGCCGACCCGGTCCAGGTCAATATCCCGTCCCAGGCGTTGTCGTCGGCGCTGTCCGATCTGGCCAGACAGACCAATCTGCAGATCATCTACAGCCAGGACACGGTGTCGGGCATTCGCAGTCGTGACGTCGCCGGAGAGATGGAGCCGGAGGCAGCGCTGCGTCAGTTGTTGGGCGGGGCGAGGATTGCCTATCAGATCAATGGCAATCACGTGACCTTGCAAGGCCGCAGTGATGACGGGGCGATGGCCTTGCCCGTGACCAGCATCGTTGGCCAGGCCTACAGCTCCGTCAGCCCCAGCGACGGTTATGTCGCCAAGCGCGCTTCGGCGGGCACCAAGACCGACACACCACTGGTGGAAACGCCGTACTCGGTGTCTGTGGTCACCCGCGAACAGATTGAAGCGCAGCAGCCGAAGACCATCGGCCAGGCCTTGCGTTATACGCCGGGCGTCAATGCCGAAATCGCCGGCCCTCAGTTCGTCACCGACCAGTTGACCATTCGTGGTTTTCAGCAGGGCACCGGGCGCATGTTGCGTGATGGTACGCGCACCTTCCTCCCCGAGTTCCTCGGCTGGGACGCCCCCGAACCCTATGGCCTGGAGCGAATTGAAGTGCTGCGCGGTGCCAGCTCGGTACTTTATGGCGCCTCCGATCCAGGCGGACAGATCAACCTGGTGACCAAGCGGCCGACCGTTGAGCCGCTGCATGAAGTGCAGTTGCAGATGGGCAATCACAATTACCAGCAGGCGGCCTTTGACCTGGGCGATGCGCTGGACGAGGAGGGCATCTGGAGTTATCGCCTGACGGGCCTGTTCCGCGAAGGCGACGCCCAGACCGACCACATCACCAACCGTCGTCAGTACATCGCGCCAGCCATCAGCTACCGTCCCAGCGACGATACCGAGCTGACGTTCCTGGGCGAGTACCAGAAACAGACCGGCAACTTCGCCAACCCCTTGCCGGCTCAAGGCACGGTGTTTCGAGATGTGCGTGGCCGCCTGGACCGCGACACCTACGTGGGTGACACCGGCTACGACTTCATGACCAACGAGAAGACCTCGCTGGGTTACGTGTTCGAGCATCATTTCGACGAGGTCTGGACGGCGCGCCAGAACGTGCGTTACAGCGACTATCGCCAGGCCAGTTCCGAGATCGCCCTCTTCGGGCCAGTGGGCGACCAATACTCACGCTACAATGATCAACGCCAGGGTGATGGTCATCTGTTCACCATGGACAATCAGCTCCAGGCCAACTTCGCAACCGGGCCGCTCGAACACACCTTGTTGACTGGCGTCGACTACAACAACGGCAAGTTCAATCAGGACCAATCGCTGAACTTCATCCTGGAAAGTTTCGACGTATTCAATCCGGTGAACGCGCAGCCACTGACTTTCAGTCCGGTGGGTGCCAGCAGCTATGAACAGAAACTGTCGCAAACCGGTGTCTACCTGCAGGACCAGTTGAAGGTCGACAAGTGGGTGTTCCTGCTGGGTGGGCGCTACGATTGGGCCAGCAACCAGAAGGACGACCGTGCTCCGCAAACCCAGAAGGATGAGAAGTTCAGCGGCCGCGCCGGTGTTGTCTACCTCTTCGACAATGGACTGGCACCGTATGTCAGCTACAGCGAATCGTTTTTGCCGGTGATGGGTATTACCGCTGACAGCTCGCAACTTGATCCGGAAATCGGCAAGCAATACGAAGTGGGCCTCAAGTACGAGCCACCCGGTTCCAACAGCCTCTACACCATTGCCTGGTTCGACCTCACCAAACAGAACGCCACCGAGAACGTCAACGGCTTCTCCCGGCAGGAGGGCGAGGTTCGGTCCAAGGGTATCGAGCTTGAGGCCAAGACCGAAATCACCCAGGGTTTCAACCTGATCGGCAGTTACACCTGGAACGATGTCGAAATCACTCAATCGGACGTGGGCAACAAGGGTAATACTCCGTTCCGGGTGCCGGAGCACATGGCGTCGCTGTGGGGAGACTACATCGTCCAGAGTGGCTCGCTGGAGGGTTTGCGCCTGGGGGCCGGCGCTCGTTACGTGGGCAGCACATTCGGCGATTCGGCCAACAGTTTCAAAGTGGACAGCTATTCGGTGGTCGATGCACTGGTCAGCTATCAACTCGGCAAGGTCGATGCTTCACTGGACGGCGTAGAGGTGTCACTGAATGCCACCAACCTCTTCGACAAAGAGTATGTGGCCGGTTGCTACAGCAACGTCGGCTGTCAGTACGGACAGCAGCGCACGGTCTACGGCACGGTGAGTTACAACTGGTAAACCCGCGCACATTTTGCGGTGGAGCGGGGAAAAAGGCGGCTGATTCTGCCCCAGTGATCAGCCGCCGTTGAATGGTGGTGCAGCAGGATTGATCGCTGCATTCACTATCCGATAGGGCAGTGGATGCGCACCTGCCCGACCATCAGCTTTTGGGTGCGCCTTGTTCGACCAGAGCGCGCCAGGTTTGAACGCTTGGGCGTTCTTGCATCTTGGCATGCCATGCTCGCAACGCGACGCACTCTTCGGGAACCGGCAGTTTTACCAACGAGGCGAAGATCATCCCGCCCAGTACAGCGATGTCCGCCATCGAAAACTGCTCACCGGCAACGAAGGGTTGGCCTTTGAGCACGTTGTCGAAATATCGCATGCCTCGGACCGCTTTCTCGCCCATTTTCGCGCCCCATTCGGCGTTCTGATACAGCTCGACATCAGGCCCCAAGCCTGGAGTCGCGTGGTGAAAATAGACGCTCACGGCATCGAGGAACTCGATCTCGGCGCGTTTGGTCATCATATGGATCAGCCCCTTCTCCAGAGGCGTTTCGCCTGTCAGCGTCGGATGACCGTCCAGGCTGTCCAGATACTGGGTAATCGCAGTGCATTCCGCGATCAGTGTTCCATCCTGGAGCTCAAGTACAGGGAGCGTGCCGGAGTAGTTGATGGCAAGAAATTCGGGTTTCTTGTGCTCGCCGGTCCACAGGTTGACCGAAACGAATTCAATCTTCGGCAACAGCCCTTTTTCGGCGAGAGCGATGCGTACCCGGGCTGGGTACGGGCCATCGAACCAGTCGTGGATTTTCATCGAGGAAAGGGTGGAAGCATCAACGCGTTGCTGTGGAGTAGTCATGAGAAAAGCACCTGCCTATCAGTTGGTAGGTAAAGATTGAGCCAGGATTTCCGGGCTGTCAATACCCTACCTATCAGTTGGCAGGTAGCGTTGCAGCGAGTAGAATGAGCAGCACACAGCAACCACGTCGAGGTTTACAAGTGAGTGAGAACGCCCGAGAGGCCATTCTGGCTGCGGCGAAATCCGCGGCGCAGTTGCACGGATACACCGGTATTAACTTGCGAAGCATTGCCGCAGAAATCGGTATCAAGAGCGCGAGCATCTACTACCACTTTGCGAGCAAAGCTGACCTGGGCGCTGCCGTCGCAGAGCGCTATTGGCAGGACGCGCTGGCGATGCTTGGAGACATACAAGCCTCGAACGCTGATCCGTATCAGTGTTTGCAGCTGTACCCGTCCATCTTTCGTAAATCCTTGAAGGACAATAACAGGCTTTGTTTGTCCAGCTTCATGGCCGCAGAATTCGAAGACCTGCCTGACCAGGTATCCAAAGAGGTCAAGGCATTTGCGGACGTCAACGTGAGATGGCTCGCTGAAATGCTGGTAAGTGCCGGCTGGGAACCTGGGCCGGCTTGTGAACGTCGTGCTCGCGCCATCTACACCGCTGTCGCAGGCGCGCAGCTCATCGCGCGAACCAGGGCAGACGTCAACCTGTTTGACGAATTGATGTTGAGCTATCAGGACGCGGGGTTGATTCCAGCCTGATTGGCCTGCAGTTGAGACAGCATCGGCCAGGGTCAATCACCCTTGCTTCACTGATTGCAAAAACTCAACGGTCAGCCCCGACAACGCCCGCGCCCCAACCACCAACGCCTTCTCATCCACGAAGAACCTCGGATTATGATTCGGTGCCGCAGTCGCCGGATCCTGCCCCTCAGGCGTCACCCCAAGAAAGATAAACAGCCCCGGCGCCTCTCGGGCAAAGAAAGAGAAATCCTCAGCCGCTCCCACCAATGGGCTAGTCGCAACCTTCCCGGAGGCCGCACGCGTAAGCACCGGGGCCATCTGCGCCGCGAGTCTCTCGTCGTTCACGGTCGTGCCATACCCCGCAATCACCGACACATCAGCCTTGGCATCCGCACTTTCGGCAATCTTCTCTGCCGTCAGCTTCACATCACGCCCAATCTGCGCCCGGACCTTCTCGTCGTAAGTCCGAATGGTGCCCGTCATCTGCACTTTTTCCGGGATGATGTTGGCCGCGCTGCCGCCCTGGATCGTGCCGACGGTAACCACCGCCGGCGACTGCGTCAGGTTGGTCCGGCGGCTGACGATGGTTTGCACACCAGTGATGACCTGGGCCGCCGTGACGATGGGATCGACGGTGTTCCAGGGCATGCCGCCATGGCCTTGTTTGCCGGTGACGGTGATGTGCAGGTCATCGCTGCTGGCGGTGGTCGCGCCGGTGCGCCAGCTGAGTTCCCCTGACCGCCCTGGCATCACGTGCACAGCGAAGACCGCATCGGGTTTGAGCGTGTCGAACAAACCTTCCTGCAACATCCGTTGCGCGCCCCACAATTCATTCGGGTCGGAGGCGGGCAGACTGTTGCCTTCTTCGGCCGGCTGGAAGATGAACATCACTTTGCCCGGCAGGTTGTCGCGCAGGCCCGCCAGCACTTCGGCGGTGGCCATCAGCATCGCGGTGTGTGCATCGTGGCCGCAGGCGTGCATGACGTCCACTTCCTGGCCCTGGTAATTGCCGCGAGCCTTGGAGGCGAACGGCAAACCTTCCGGCTCCTTGACCGGCAAGGCGTCCATGTCGGCGCGCAGGGCAACCACTGGCCCGGGCTTGCCACCTTCGAGGATGCCGACCACGCCGGTGTGTGCGATGCCTGTGTGAACTTCTAGGCCGAGTTTGCGCAGGTGATCGGCCACCAGTTTGGCGGTGCGCGTCTCCTGGCTGCCCAGTTCCGGGTGTTGGTGGATGTCGCGGCGCCATTCGATCAGCTTGGTTTCCACTGCGGCCGCACGGCTGTGGGCCTGTTCTTCGAGTGCGCCGGGTGATTGCGCCTGGGCGCTACCGGCCAGGCCCAGCAGCAGGGCGGCCAGGACGACCCAGGAGGAGGAAGTCTGCATGGTCGTTATCCCATCACGCTGTGGCAGATGGAGGGGGAAACGCGGGCGGCGTTACGGCAGGTGGCTTGCATGATCATACCCATTAAGTATTGTTGTAATGGTGATCAGGGTCCCCTGTGAGGCTGGGTGTGTCTAATATCGAACAAGTATTGTTTGATGCCTTGAAGGTATTGAGTGCGTAGCGAGTTCCTGTTTCTGTGTGTTTACGGCATTAACCAGGACGGGCTGGCCAGACGGGGCAACCCATCCAGCCAACCTCTTTTCAAGGCGCCAACAACCGCCAACTCTCAGTGATCTCCCGCCCCAACCGCCTCAGGCGAGAGACCCTTGGCACTTTGGGGCGAACTGCTCCCACCAGCCCTCGCGGCTTGGCTGCTGCTGATAGGTCTGCACCTTGTCCGCCGCGCTGCCCAGCAACTCGCTGACCGTCGATTCGCGTTTGGCCACGTACGTCTCCAGCTCCTCGATGGCATCGCTCAACACCCCGTAACCGCCGGTGAACACCGCCGAGGTCATCTCGGTGGCGCAGGCGCCCGCCAGCAGGAAGCGGGCCACGTCCAGGCCGCTGCGTGCGCCATTGGTGGCGATCAGCGGGTAGTCGTCGCCCATGGCCTTGCGCGTCTGCATGACCCAGCGCGCGGTGAGTGGCAGGGCCCAGGCGCCACCGATGGCGGCGCTGGTGCCAAGCAGGGGCAAGCCGCTGTCCAGGTCCGGGATGAATCCCATGAAGCGGCCCATCATCACCACGCTGTCGGCGCCGCCGCGACGTGCGGCCTGGGCCAGGCCGACCACGTCTTCGCTTTGCCCGGTGAGCTTGATCCACAGGGGCAGGGTGGTGGCTTCGCGCAGGCGGCGCACGATGGCTTCGATACGCGCAGCGCCGCGTTCGAGGACGATGGCGCCCTTGGCGGCTTCTTCGCCGTGGGGCGCACCGATGTTCAGTTCCAGCACGCGCAGGCCGGCCTGTTCGATGCGTTGGGCGAAGGCCGCGCACTGCTCCAGATCGCTGAGGATCAGGCTGGGGATGACGTAGGCGTCTTGCAGGCGCGCTTCGCGGTCGAGCAGCGCCAGTTCCTGCAGCCACTCCTCGAAGTCGCGCTGCACCAGGCCCGAGCGGCCGAAGAGGCTGGCCTCGGCCGGCGGCTGGAAGTTCCAGGGCAGGCGGTTCCACTGGGCGTCGAGCAGCACGTAGTCGGTCTTGTCCAGTTGCTCCTTGGCGGCGGTGGATTCGTTGGTGGACTTGGCCACCACCGCCCCGGCGCCGCTGGCCAGGGCGGCGCGGATAGCGTCTGCGGTCATGGTCTGTTCACCGGCCCCGCAGATCACCGGGTTTTTCAGGGTCAGCCGGCCAATGGTGGTCGTCAGTCGTGTCATGCCCGCACCCTCACAGGTTCATCAGGCGGGCGGCGTTACCGGAGGTCATCTTGCGGATGTCCGCGTCGCTGAACTCCAGGTCGAGCAACTGGCCGATGACGTTGCGGAAGCCGTCGGCGATGCCGGGGTTGCCTTGCTGGCCCAGGTCGGAGCCGAGGATCGTCAGGTCGACGGTGCCGGCCTCGATCACTTCACGCAGGAAGGTGTCGTCGTAGAACTTGAACTTGGAACCCGGGACCCACATGCACATCGAGTGCTCCATGAACACGCCATCGCGGGCCAGTTGGCGCATGTCGTCCAGGGTCGCGTCCACCACGTAGGTCGGGTGGTTGACCAGCAGACGCTTGACCCCACGCAGGCGGGCTTCCTCGAACAGCGGCCAGATCTCGCGGATGTTCAGGTGGCCGGCGGAGAGCACTACGTCATTGGCGGCGATCAGGTCGAGGATGGCCTTGACCTCGTCTTTCAGTTGGTCGTTTTCATCGAGCACGGTCAGCGGGATCGGTTGCAGCATGCGCTGGGTAGTCTGCGGGAATTTCTCGACGAACTTCTTATCCTGGTGGTGATGGGCGATGTGGTTGGCCGAGGAGAAGGTCGGCATCCACACCAGCTTGGCGCCGAGCGTCAGGCCGTGTTCCACAGCGTGCACGTTGAGGCCGCCGACCGCATTGTTCAGTGGTACGCCGGAGAGCATGTGCACCTTCAGTTCACTGAAGTGCTTGTTCAAGATGTGGGTGACCGGCGTGCAGCTGTAGTAGTGGTCCTTGAGCAGCACGGCTTTGAGGCCGGCTTCGGACGCTTCGCGCATGGCTTCGACATGGTCGCAGTAGCGCGGCATGACCGAAGGGCCGCTGTGGCAGTGCAGGTCGATGGCGCCCTGGAGCAGGCTGTCGATGTGCGCCTGGCGTTCTTCGCTGATCGGGGTGTCGATGATGGCATTCATGGAAGGTCTCTCTTGTTGTGGTGCGGGTCAGCGGGCCGACCCGTGGAATTGACGGACTTGCTGGCTCCAGCCAGCGCGCAGCAGCGCCTGGTCGGAACCGAGGATGAAAAAGCTCACGCCGCGGGCGGCGAAGCGTTCGAGGTCTTCTGCGTTGGCGACGAACATGCCAGTGGGTTTGCCGGCGGCGTGGGCCGCGTCGAGCACGCGGCTGACGGCGTCCTCGACCCGCGGGTCGTCCAGGCGCTCGGCGCCCAGGGACACACTGAGGTCAGCGCGGCCGACCAGCAGGCAGTCGATGCGCTCAAGGCGGGCCAACTGGTCGAGGTGCTCCAGCGCTTCGCGGTCCTCGATCTGCGCGATCACCGCATGGCGACCGTCCTCGGCCGCCAGGTGTTCGGCGAGGTTGGCGCGACCGTAGCCGCCAGCCCGGGGCGAGTTGGAGAAACCGCGGCTGCCGTCGCGGTAGTACAGGGCCTGGAGCACTGAGTTGGCCTGGTCGGCGCTGATGATGTGCGGCAACACCAGGCCGTCGGCACCGAGGTCCAGGGCTTGTTGCAAGGTCGCCGGGCGCTTGTCCGGCACGCGCACCAGGCCGCCGGTGCGGGCGGCACGGCAGGCCAGCAGGCTGATGTCCAGCGCGGCGGTATCGAACGGTGCGTGCTCGGCGTCGAGCACCACCGCGTCCAGGCCGGTGTCGCCGGCAATTTCGATCACGGCATGGCTGGGCGTCTTGATGAAAGCGCTGAGCAGGCGCTCGCCCTCGCGCAGGCGGCTGGCGAAAGTCATGCCGGCTGGCCTTTGGCGGGGGCGAACTCGGCGTCCTGGTATTCGATCAGGTGGCGGTAGTCGTCGCGGATCGGCGAGAACACGTCGAGGTTCATCACCACTTCGTCGCCCAGGGGTTCGGCGTAATGCACCACGTGCGGCGGGATGCGAATCATGCTGCCGGGGCCGCCTTCGACCACCTCGTCGTCCAGGTGAAAGCGCACTCGGCCCTGCACGATGATCACCAGTTGCTCGAAGGTGTGGCTGTGGGGGAACACGTCCATGCCGGGGGTCAGCCAGTTCATCACGCACAAGGTGTCGTCGCCGCGAAAGGCAACGCGCTCGACGCCTTTGCGCACGGTTTCGCGGGGCAGGGCATTCCAGTTGTGAAGCAGGGCCTGGGCGAGACTCATCGGGGTTTCTCCGTTTCTTTTATAGGAATAGTATTTCGGTGTGAGATAAACCTACGCCGGCTTTCGGGACGCGGTCAAGTGACTTTTTCGACCTTGACAGCGGTTCTCTGACGACCCTAGGATTGTGTCGTACAAAAAAACAACGTTTCTAAGAAAGAAACAAAGTAAAGGAAGTGCCATCCATGCGAGTCATAGAATCCCTTTTGATCGACGGGCAATGGTCTGCCGGCAATCACCCACGCCGCGCCGACGTGTTCAACCCTGCGTCCGGCGAGGTCATCGCCCACTTGAGCCTGGCCAGTTCCGCCGATCTGGATCGCGCCCTGGCAGCCGCCGCGCGCGGCTTCGAGGTGTGGCGCAAGACGTCGGCCTACGAGCGCTCCAAAGTGCTGCGCCGCGCCGCCGACCTGGTGCGCGAACGCGCCGACGAAATCGCCGCGCTGATCACCCTCGAACAAGGCAAGCCGCTGGCCGAGGCACGCATGGAAGCCTTCGGTGCCGGCGACCACATCGACTGGTACGCCGAAGAAGGCCGTCGCGCCTACGGCCGGGTGATCCCGCCGCGTGCTGCCGGCGTGCGCCAACTGGTGCTGCGCGAGCCGATCGGGCCGGTCGCGGCGTTCAGCCCGTGGAACTTCCCGGTCAGCCAACTGGTGCGCAAGATCGCCGGGGCCCTGGCCGCCGGTTGCTCGATCATCGCCAAGGGCCCGGAAGAAACCCCGTCCTCGTGCATCGAACTGTGTCGCGCTTTTCAGGATGCCGGCGTACCGGCGGGCGTGCTCAACCTGGTGTTCGGCGTGCCGGCTGAGGTGTCCGAGCAGTTGATCCGCTCGGAGATCATTCGCAAGGTGTCCTTTACCGGTTCGGTGCCGGTCGGCCGCGCCCTCGGTGCCCTGGCCGGGCAGTACCTCAAGCGCTGCACCCTGGAGCTGGGCGGCCATGCGCCGTTCATCGTCTGCGACGATGTCGATGTCGAGGCGGTCGCCACCCTGGGGGCCAACCTCAAGTTCCGCAACGGCGGGCAGATCTGCGCATCGCCCACCCGCTTCTATGTGCAGGCCAGCGTCTACGAGCGCTTCGTCGAGACCTTCTGCCGCGTCAGCGCCAACCTCAAGCTCGGCGACGGCCAGGACGCCAGCACCCAGCTCGGCCCGTTGGCCAACCCGCGTCGCGTCGCGGCAGCCCAGGAATACGTCGACGACGCCCTGGCGGTCGGCGCGCAACTGCGCCTGGGTGGGCAGGGCGGCGAGGGCGCGGGCTTCTACTACCCGGCCACGGTGCTGACCGAAGTCCCGGAAAACGCCCGGATCATGAGTGAGGAACCATTCGCGCCGATTGCCTCGATCGTCGCCTTCGACACCGTTGAAGAAGTGATCGCCAAGGCCAACGGCCTGCCATTCGGTCTGGCGGCCTTTGCCTTCACCCGTTCGGTGCAGCGCGCCACGCTGCTGGCCGACGAGTTGCAGTCGGGCATGGTCTCGATCAACCACTTCGGCCTCGCCGCGCCAGAGACGCCGTTCGGTGGCGTCAAGGACAGCGGCTACGGCAGCGAAGGCGGCAGCGAAGGGCTGGACGCCTACTTCACCACCAAGTTCGTCAGCCAGGTCGGCTGATCCTTCTTCACCCAAGAGAACAACAACAATGGAAACCTTCGATTACATCGTGATCGGAGCCGGATCGGCCGGCTGTGCGCTCAGCGCACGGCTGGCCCAGGCTGGCAAGCAGGTGCTGTTGCTCGAAGCCGGCCCGGCCGACAATCACCCCTACGTGCACATTCCCGGCACCTTCATTCGCGTGCACGGCACCCGGCGCACCTGGATGTACCGCACCGAGCCCGAGCCGTTCGTCAACCAGCGCGAAGTGTTCATCCCCCAGGGCCGCACCCTGGGCGGCGGCAGTTCGGTCAACGCGATGATCTACATTCGCGGCCAGGCCGAGGATTACGAAGAATGGAAAAACGCCGGCTGCCCGGGCTGGGGCTGGGCCGACGTGCTGCCGGTGTTCCGCCGTTGCGAAGCCAATGCCCGCCTGGGTGGGCAGTTGCACGGTCAGCAGGGGCCGCTGAAGGTCAGCGACCCACGGCACAAGCATTTCCTCAGCCGCGCCTTCGTCGAGGCCGCGGTCGAGGCGGGCGTGCCGGCCAACGATGACTTCAACGGGGCCAGGCAGGAAGGGGCGGGTTTCTACCAGACCACCACCGCCGACGGCCGTCGTGCCAGTTCGGCGGCCTCGTACCTGCGGCCAATGCGCAAGAACCCGAATCTCACGGTGATGACGAGTGTCCATGTCACCCGGTTGCAGTTTGACGGTTCCCGTGTGGTCGGTGTGCAGGCGCAGGACGAGGCCGGCCGCGAGTTGAGTTTCCGTGCCCGTGGCGAAGTGATCGTCAGCGCCGGGGCCATCGCCTCGCCAAAACTGCTGATGCTGTCCGGGATCGGCCCCCGCGAGCACTTGCAGGCGATGGGCATCGACGTGCGGGTGGACGCGCCGCAAGTCGGCGAGAACTTCCAGGACCACCTCAGCGCCTCGGTCTACGCCCAGACCCGCCAGCCCTCGAGCCTGCTCGGGCACGACCGTGGCCTGCGCGCCGTCGGCCATGGCCTGAAATACCTGGCCACGCGCAGCGGCCTGCTCAGCTCCAACGTGGTGGAAAGCGGGGCGTTCGTCGATGCCACCGGTTGCGGTCGGCCCGACGTGCAGTTTCATGTGGTACCGGCGCTGGTCGGCGACATCGACCGCATGCCGCCGGCCGGTCATGGCATCTCGGTCAACCCCTGTGCGCTGCGCCCGCGTTCCCGTGGCCGGCTGCGCCTGAAAAGCGCCGACCCGCTGGCCGAAGTGGCGCTCAACGCCAACTACCTGAGCGACCCCGAGGACATGCGCACCATGGTTGCCGGGGTGAAACTGGCCCGCAAGATCCTGCGTGCGCCGGCGCTGGCCAATGTGGTGGAGCGCATGCTCATGCTGCCGGAAAACGACGACGTGCCCGACAGCGTGTTCGAGGACTACGTGCGCACCGTCGCCAAGACCGTGTTCCATCCCGCCGGCACCTGCCGGATGGGCTCGGACGCAGCCGCGGTGGTCGACCCGACCCTGCGCGTGCGCGGCGTGCAGGGGCTGCGGGTGGCCGATGCGTCGATCATGCCGACGATCGTCAGTGGCAATACCAACGCACCTTGCATCATGATCGGCGAGCGCTGCGCCGACTTCATCCTGTCGGCCCAGGCCTGATCAGGCTCGCTTCACCCACACCACAACAATTACAAAAAAAGAGTACTGCGATGAAGCTCATAGCCCGCAACACGTTCGACAACGAGCAGGACAGTGTGCTGTACAACCGCATCGCCTGGCGGTTGCTGCCGTTCCTGTTCGTGCTCTACATCATTGCCTTCCTCGACCGGGTCAACGTCGGTTTCGCCAAGTTGCAGATGTCCGCCGACATCGGCCTGAGCGACATGGCCTTCGGTTTCGGTGCCGGGGTGTTCTTCATCGGCTACTGCCTGTGCGAGATCCCCAGCAACATGATGCTGCAAAGGGTCGGGGCGCGGTTCTGGATCACCCGCATCATGGTGATGTGGGGCATCCTCTCGGTGTCGATGATGTTCGTGCAGACGCCGAACCAGTTCTACGTCCTGCGCTTTCTGCTGGGCATGGCCGAGGCCGGGTTCTATCCGGGGGTGGTGTTGTACATGACTTACTGGTTCCCGTCCTATGCCAGGTCCCAGGCCATGGCCTGGTTCAACCTGGGTATCGCCATGGCCGGTGTGCTGGGCAGCCCGCTGTCGGGCTGGATCATGCAGACCTTCGCCGGTGTGCACGGCCTGGCCGGCTGGCAATGGTTGTTCCTGATCGAAGGCACGCCGGCGGTGTTGCTCGGCATCGTGGTGTTCTTCTACCTCGATGACCGTCCGGGCAACGTCCACTGGTTGAGCCCGGAGCAGAACCAGCGGGTGGTGCGCCAACTGGCCGCGCAACGCCAGGCCCAGGAGCATGCGGGGGCGGGGCACAATTTCCGTGCGGCGTTCGTCAACAAGGACCTGTGGCGGCTGATCTACGTGAACTTCGCCCTGTTGTGCGGCACCTACGGCGTGAGCTTCTGGCTGCCGCAGATCGTCCAGGGCCTGGGCATCAAGAGCCTGACCCACACCGGTTTGATCGCGGCCATTCCGTTCGCGATCGCCTCGGTGGTGATGCTGGTGGTCAGCCGCCATTCGGACCGCACCCGCGAACGGCGCTGGCACGGCACCCTGTGCAACCTGGCGTCGGCGGCAGGGCTGGCGATAGCCGCGTTCTTCCACGATCAGCCGGTGCTGTCGCTGGCCGGCCTGAGCCTGGCGATGTCGGGCGGCCTGGCCGGATTCTGCGTGCTGTGGGCGTTGCCTGGGGTGTTGCTGACCGGCACGGCGGCGGCAGCCGGTATCGCGCTGATCGCCACCATCGGTAACCTCGGTGGCTACGCCAGCCCGTTCATGATGGGCTGGGTCAAGCAGGGCAGCGGCCATCTGGAATACGGCCTGTACGTGCTGGCAGTGATGACCCTGATCGGCGCCTACGCGATGTTCTCGGTGAAACCGCCGCAGCAGGATCGCGCTACGGTTTCGGCAGAACCTGCGAGTATTTGATGTCGTAGACCAACACAAGCGTTTCGCCAAGCGATACAATCGGGCTTTCCCAAAAGCTCCATGCGAGGTGAACGCTTGAACCAGGACGATGAAAAGCCCGCCAGCGGTCCGGCCCTGCTCGAGTCGGTGGAGATGGTCTTCCGCCTGCTCGACGAACTGACCGCTGCGCGGCGCCCGCTCGGGGTCACCGAGCTGGCGCAACAACTGCAAACGGCCAAGCCGCGCACCTATCGGCACCTGGCGTCGATGCGCCAACTGGGGATCCTCGAACAGGACCCGACCACCGAGAAGTACATGCTCGGTTCGCGCCTGGTGGCCTATGGCGAAGCCGCCGGCGAGCAGTTCGACCTGCGCGCCATCGCCGACCCTTACCTGACCCGCATTCGCGATGCCACCGGCCAGACGGCCTTGCTGGCGGTCGCCACTCACGACACCGCACTGGTGGTGTCCTGTGTCGAATCCAAGGCCAACGTGTGCATTTCGGTGAAACCGGGCAACCGCGTGCTGCCGTATTGCTCGGCCCAGGGCCGCACGGTGCTGGCCTTTGCCGACACCGCCAGCCAGCAGCGGGTGATGCGCCGCAAGATGCCGCAACTGACGCCCCTGACCCTGCACGAACCGGAAGCGTTGGCCGAGCGCCTGGCGCTGATTCGCGAGCGCCTGTATGACGACGCGGACGGCGAAGTGACCATGGGCATCAATGCGGTGTGCTGCCCGATCTTTCGCGACAACGACCAGATCGTCGGCACCATCGGTATCGTCGGGCCGAGCGCGGCGATCCCGTCGCCACCGCCGGCGGCGATGTTGCGCGAGTTGCAGTCGGCGGCGGCGGAGATCAGCGAGCGTCTGCACGCGGGGACTTACCAGCGCCTCTAGCAGCGCTGGCGGTGGAGACAGAGGTAAGGTTTTTGGCTTTGAGGACCCGGTTTTCGTGGGGCTGGAATTTGGTGGGTTTTTTGATGTACCTCATAGGGTATCTATAAAAAATCAGCTAGTTATGGCTTTCAGTGGAATCGAATCGGAAATTCTTGGGCTCCAACAAGAGCTACGCCCCGCGCTTCATAAGCTAAGTGGCTAACGGCAGAAAACGACCCATTGCGGCCTCTTGCGAACGGCAGCAATCGGCCTACTGCAGCCGGTGATTTGTATCCGTAGAATTAGGTACGATTCATCATGGGCATGGAACAGGTTCAGTGGAAAATGGCAGGCACAAGACGGTTCATCAAAGTATTTCTTGCCTCTCCAAGCGATGTAGCTGAAGAGCGTAAGGTCGCCAAAACCATCGTTGACGATTTCAATAGCCAGCTAGCGGACGCGCTCGGATATCAACTCGAACTGGTCGGCTGGGAAGACACGCTACCCGGCGTCGGCCGGCCGCAAGCGATCATTAATCGCGATCTTGATGGATGCGACCTCTTCATTGGCATGCTTTGGAAGCGTTGGGGCACGCCGCCAGGAACGGAACCCTACACTTCTGGTTTCGAGGAAGAATTCAACCGGTCGATGACGCGAAATGCGAAGGAAGGCCGACCTGAAATCAATCTCCTGCTCAAGGATCTTGACGCCGCGTCTCTCGCCGATCCAGGGGATCACCTCAAGAAGGTCATCGCGTTCAAAGAACAGGTCTTCGCCGAGAAGAAACTGTTGGCCGGCACTTTCACGGACGTGCGGGACTTCGAGGGCAAGTTCCGCAAGTGCATTCAGGGATACGTCATCTCACTTGCCAACAAGGACAAAGAGTCAGAGTCCGAGAAAGATCAAGCACCTTCTCCCGGCACACATGCCACCCAGACATCCGAGCCAGGGCCAACGACTCCACTGTCAGTAGAAGGGGCAAGATTCCTGCGAAACTTCTTAAGCAAGGCCGAGAAGGCGACTGATGAGCATCCCCTGACTGCCATCGACGTAGCGCGGGTCAGATTGCTTTCCATGATAGCGGCCGTCCACGGTAACGATCAACAATCACTGGGACCGCATGACGCGAACCTTCTCTACAAGGCGCGGACGAATTTTGAGTTCGGTCGGCGAGAACTCAACGGGCTACGTGATGATGGCTTGGAACACCTCGAACACGAGAACGTTCCGCTCTGGCACTGGGTTGCAGCAGTCGACGGCTTCAAGAACAACAGACTGCCCGTCTGCTCTTTGGTCGGCTCGACCGAAAGGCGCGTCGGCGCGCTGAAAGCCATGCGCCTGATCGCACTACCCATCGTCGAGGAAGAGCTCGTTGGCCGCAACGAGATCATTTCGCTGTGGTTTGCCGACACTTCCGAAACTGCAGTGCGTGTCTCCGCCTTGGATTATCTGAGCGAATGTGGTCAGCCGTCAGACCTGCCCACCATCCATGAAGAGTTTGCCCGGAACGAGACACAGACGACCAGCGCGGCAGCCAACGCCATCATCCGCATCTTGCTACGTGACGATCGCCGAAAAGCCTTGGAGACTCTCTACAGCTTGCAGCCCACCACGGTGAAGCAGGATCTTCTCGACGAACTGTTCAGCCACGATGCCGAGTTTGACGTTGAAGTCTTGCTGCGTGGACTCAGTCATCGCAATGTTCTGGTCAGAATCACCGTGGTCAAGTTGTTGCAAAAGCGGCGGGCGCTCGGCGCAAGCGTCGCCGAACCGTTGCTAAACGACAGCAATGCCGAGGTGCGCTATGAAGCGCTGCAAGCACTCATCACTGACGGCCGTAGCTATTCCGTTGAACAAGCGAAAGCGGTCCTCGTGCGTAAGAGCCCAGCTCCCATGGGATTATTGTCCGCCATGACTCATGCCGATACGGAAGGTGAGGCAGTCTTAGATCGTTACACCCAGCAGCTCTTTGATCGCTTTACAGACGCGCAGCTCGAAGAAGAGGACCGATTAGCGATCTTCGACCAAAATGCTTATTTCGCGCTGATCCGTCGTAACTTCAGGCTGCATGGCGATAACTTACGTAAGGCAGTTGCTAATCAATTCGTAGATCGTTTTGAGTCGTTGCTGGAGGAAGTGGCTAAGCGGTATGGGCCGTTGACTGGCCTTGTCGAGAAAACTCGCTCACTTGGGGAGTACCTGCGCCGCAAGTTTACTCGCGAAGGCTTGGATATTATCTGTAGTCGACTCGACGCGGCCGACCTTCCGCTAGTTCGCTCAATGCTTGCAAGTGGTAGTGTCAGCTACTCAGCTGCAGACCTTAAGCATCTCGGGAAGTTCGGTCAATGGTGCGACATTCCCTTGGTGATTGCATCGCTCGACCGGCCCGAGCAAGGTAGTACGTATGCATCGCTGCTTTCGATTGCAAGCAGTACCAAGCGTGAGGATGTGGCGTGTACGCTATATGCGCTCGGCAAGCATCGGCTCAACGACCTGCTGGCCATCACGATGCCCGGATACCTCATTGCGCGCATCATTCCATTGATACCCGATAAAGCCTTTCTTGGGCTGGCCGAAGTCGTCATCGTTTCGCTTATACAGTCAGAGTTTGAGGACGTGCGGAAGTTGGCCTCGCTCAAGTATGTCCGTGCCTTTTCTCGCCGCCAGGCAAAGGTGTTTCTTGACAAATACATGGCTGCCGATCAGTTTTATTACAACGTCGTACATTGGTTCGACTTCGGCATATCCGTCCCCAGAGACAGAATGCTGCGTGCAGCCAGGAAGGTGGTGGATGCGTAGCACGCGAAGGGCGCAATGAGTTGCGCCCTGTTTTAACGTCACAGATGTCAAACCATCAGCACTCGCGTCAGCTCAGGATTGAAGCCAGCAGCGCTGCTTCAGTTCATTCTCTACCAGTCCCATTGGTCGCATTTTACTTTGCTGTTTCCGAGACTATGACCCCATAGATACCAAAAGGGAACAGCTGTTAAACTTGAAACATCAAGGCGATGTAGCTCTCTACTCTCCAACCATAATACCAGCATTCATTAACACCAATTCAGCCAGTTAGCCACTATGCACAAGTAGTCCGGAGCTTTCAAATCACATACTGCAACTAACAGAGCAAGAGCAAAGTCAAGTCTCTTCACCATTCAACCTGCCCTCATCAGCCTCTCAATAAACTGCTGAGACAGAGGACGGTCACAAAGTACAAAATATTGTACTCTACTCGCAAAAAAAATACGCCAAGAGTTAAAATTACTTGAAATTCATCCGATATTCATTTATCAATACCTTGACGGTCGTGCCAGCCACCTAAAAAGCATGCTCTTAGAAAAAAAATCCAAACCCAATAAATAGCATAAATCTTCATTAACATCGTGCAGCTAAACGAATCGAAAACAGGCCGCATCAGTTAATGAGCACAGCTTCCTGAGAGTTCATGAAACCACGCAGAATGTATGTGGCGAAATAGTACCGCCGCCAAAAAAGAGATCAATTAGAATGTTTCATCAGCGTCTGCTTCAACGTTATATGCCCGGCGACATAGCCACAAAGACTCTTAATGATGACGGATTTTATTTCAGGAGAATCAATGGTTACCCTAAAGACCGGACAGAGGGCGATCGCGAATATTTTGGGAAAAATGAAAGTCTAATTCTGAGCTCTCTAAACAGCAGATTCTCCAAGACCGCGCATATGACGAAAGAAGAAGGTGCAGAATTATGCAAAAAAATTGTGCAGCGAGATAAAAAAGGCATATTCATTCAAAGTTGGTTTTGGCATCGACAGATGTCGCGCTTCATGTGGGAAGAGTATGCGAAATCTTCAAAAAGCCCCGACTGCGCGTTATTCATTGTTGACCTAATTAAGCTGGGGAACTATCTAGACAAAACTTTACCCGTTGGCTATCAATTCGAGCCCGTCAACTACATTGAAGATAAGCTTCAGCAGCGAGAAGCTGTATTTTCTAAAAATTTAGAGTTTCAGCCAGAACACGAATATAGAATTTCAATTGATATAAAAGAGCTAATGTTTTTCAACAAAAAAATTCTCCCAGAAATAAGCTGGCCACCTCGACACATGGACGTCTACTGTGAAGACGATCTATCCAAACACTATAGAAATGGAGGAATTGCTAGTGAGCACAATTTTAAGTATGTGGACGAATACGGCTTAATTTTGAAAGCCCCGCTACCTGAACTATTGGAGTCAGTATTCATCCCCACCAACGCAGGCAGAGAATTTAGTTTGCAACTAGATAACATTCTAGATTCGAAGGGGTATGACTTTAAGTGCCAAAGAATTGACCTGCCGACTGAATGACGATTTGTGACTGGAGCGAGGATTCTGATCATTCTCGTCAACTGGCTCCGGGGCATGATCATATACAATATTTGGCTGTAAATGATGCCCCAAGCTTTCTTCGATCAACTGGGTAATCCCATCCGCTGTCACCGGCACTGATTCGTAATCACGACAGCCGTAACCCTAGCGAAAATCTTTAACCCAGACTATCAATGGATTTCGAAAGTCGTCGGACTTGAGCTAGAGGTAAACATTTTCAACTTTGGTGTCTGGTCGTATCATGACTGCGCGCCACAGAAGAATCGGGAGCGCAGATTCTGGGTTTAGGCAGGGGATTTCAATGTGAGGTTTAGAGAGCGCTTGCCTTTCTGCACCATGTTTGGGACGACTGGAAAGAGCCATCAAGGAGATTCATATTCTGCTTGACCAGATAGATGTTCCAGTCTGGTTCAGCGAGAACGATGCGCTCCCAGGTAGGTCGCCTAATATGGTTTTCCCCTCATCAAGAGTGCACGCTACGACCATGACATCAGTTATGGATGTCCAAGCAGAGAGCTCGCCCAATATTTCGGCGCTCCTCGCTTTTGGAAAATGCAGATCACTTATCAAAACTCTCTCCTCTCATTCAAAGTCTACCGGTAACTCTGGCTCTGTGCCCCCAGTTTGCTTATGGGGCCACCACACGAAACAGATCGGCCTCAAGCCGGTGTCTGCAACCGCAAGACCAACGCAACTCTGGCCGTTCGAGAAACGACGCCCGAGAACCGATGATCGAAATGCTCAACAGTGCACTGCGGGCACTGCGCTCTGGGGTAGCATCGTGAAACGTACCCGAACGTCTCGGGCTGCGATCCACGGTCTATCGGAGATCTCTCAGCTATCGTGTGCAGTGATGCCTCGATCATAGACCTTATCCGCTCCTATTGGTTATCATGCAATAACCGATGGTAGCTCATCCTTTGAACTACATTGACCGAAGGTTGTGAATTCCCATCACACGATTCACTTCACAACAAGGCGATCGCTAGCCAGATTAAGATTTAAGAAAATTTAAATTGTTGTCTGCCAGATGAAAATTTAGGTTGCGGCACTTAAAATCTCATCCAAAGCAATAGACAAAAAACCAATACCGAAATAAAATCAGACTCGATAAAAACTTGCAAATAGGATTGCAATGAAAGAATTAGACGCCCATCACAAACTTGCAGAAATTAACTCCATAAAAGTACTCGGCGACTGGTTAGATCGCTGTAAAAATGCTCGTGACGGACATTACAAAAGAGCTGAAGCCCTATTTTATCGCTCACAGACCCTTGGGTATATACTTATATATGCGACGGTCTTCGTCACAGTATTTTCATTCTTCCCAATTGATACTAAATCAATTTTTTTTGGAGCATAACCAAACAACATATATTAGTTCTTACGGGGTGTATTTCAGCAGTAATTTCCGGAATAGTTACTCAAGCAAGATATGGTGAAAGAGCTGAAATCCATCGAATCTTCCGGCGCTCGATATGCAAACTTAGCTCGAACAATAGAGCTACTTGAGCTAAAGGTTAGCTCCGGCGTTATTGATAACAATGAAATCACAAAGCAGTCAGTCGAAATCATCGCGGAATGGAATGCTCTGGCAAAGGACTCGCTATTAACCCCACACAACGAAAGTAAATTAAAATTAACATTTCACGTACTCATCGCACTGATAGTTTCTGCACTATTTTTCATTGTAGCAAGCAGCACACAAGCGGCAACTTAACTACAGCATAGTACATTCCAGTACACTAAAAGTTTTCATTAAAAATTATTTAGCACTACCAACACATAACCTTGGGCATTACCGACAGAGAGGAGGCAACGTAACGGTGTCCCATAAGTGCCGCATAGCATATGGCTTTTGGTTCCCAGGCCACAGCGACTGCGGCCTAGAACGTGATCGGCAGGCTCGTGAGGCCCCCTTTTTTCCGCGCTCCAGATGAAGCACGGGTTGCTCGAACAGCGGTCGAATCAATCATCCAGGTGTGGGGAACGATCAAGCCTTTTGTCATTGAGTCTTAGGTGCAATCGTCTGAGCATCTGATCGAATGTTCCGCGGTTTCGCCAGAGTCGGAAGCGGTGATAGACCGTCGCCCACGACCCGAAGCGCTCGGGCATATCTCGCCAGGCTGCTCCTGAGCAGAGCACCCAGAGCACACCATCGAGCATCAAGCGATCACTGCTGCGGGGCCTGCCCCTGACGTGGGCCGCCGTAAAAAGGTCGGCGACCACTGCCCACGCTTCATCCGAGAGTTCATAACGCTTTGCCATCACAGAATTCCTTTCCGTAGATGGCCGGCGACTGTACAGAACCCAGGCTGTTCCGAGGCCACATTTCGGTTTCTTCGGATTTCAGACAGAGCCTAGATATCAGACCGTGTTTTCAAGCTACGTATGGCCGAGCAGGGCCTGAACTGCTGTCAGGTTGTTTGGCCTGCGATAGATCAGCAAGGCCTTCGTATGTATCATCGTGTGAAGGCCGTACAGTGTTGAATCAAGGCCAATTGCTTTTCGATTCTGGCGTAGTGCGGGTGGAGATTGCATTGAGGCGTGTAGTCGGCTTGGAAACAGGCAATTCTCGCTATGGAGATGAATGTTAATCCTGCCTACGCCGTCAGCCTCACGGATTAGTCGTTTCAGATCAGCCAAGATGGCCTCACACAAACGCATGCCGGTGGCTCGCGCCAATAGAACAATCGGCAGCGCGTGGGTGATGATGACGGGATAGCGCATCGACGACCTGCTTAACCTGTTCGCGGTCTTGGCCTTGCGGAGACAGGAGCCGCAACCGGCTCCTGCGTGGGGCAACGCTTAGAAGATGTTGATCGGATACTCGGTGATCACCCGCACTTCGTTGAAGTTCAGCCCGCGATCAGGGCTGCGGAAACTGGCCTGGCGAATGCGGAAGGACAGGTCCTTGGCCGAGCCCGACTGCACCACGTACTTGAGTTCCAGGTCGCGCTCCCAGGCGCGGCCGTTGTCGGTCTGCGCGGTGTGGAAGTCGGTGCCGCGCAGGTAGCGGCCCATGAAACTCAAGCCGGGGATGCCGACACCGGCGAAGTTGAAATCGTAGCGGGCCTGCCACGAACGTTCGTTCTCGTAGTTGAAGTCCGAGTACTGCACGGAGTTGGCCAGGAACACCGTGCTGTTGCCATCCACGCCGTAGGTGTAGTTGCCGGTGCCGGTGACGCGCTGATGGGCGACCGTGAAAGTGTGTGGCCCGGCCGCCAGGGCAGCCGACAAACTCCAGATGCGGTTATCGAGGATGCCGCCCAATTGCCGGCCTTCGCTCTTGGTGTCATAGCCGTTGAAATCGAATGTGGCGGCCAAACCTTCGCTGATCGGTAATGACAACGTGGTGCCCAAGTAATACTTGCGCCAGTAATCTTCCACATCGGAATGATAGGCGCGCAGGTTCAATTGTTTATTGAAGTTGTAGTTGCCGCCGAACAAGTCCACCGAGGTCATGCCGCCGCTGTCGTGTTCACTCTGGTCGCGGGCGCGCAATCCGGTGAAGTGGCCGGCGTGCAGTGTCAGGTCGGGGATTTCCTTGCTGGTGACCAGCCAGCCCTGGGTGGTTTCCGGCAACAGGCGGTTGTCGCTGGTGGCCAGCACCGGCAGGTTCATCAGTTGCTCGCCGAACTTGAAGACGGTTTTCGAGAACCGCGCCTTCACCGCAGCGCCACCCTTGGAATAGCTGCTCTTGGCGCCGTCGCTGTCTTCCTCCAGCAGCAGCGTGCCACCGCCTTTGCGTCCGCCGCCGGTGTCCAGTTTCAAGCCGAGCAAGCCGATGGCGTCCACCCCGAAGCCAACGGTGCCCGGGGTATAACCGGACTCGAAAATGCCAATGAAACCCTGCGCCCATTCTTCGGAATAGTTCTGCGAAGTGCGGTCGTCGAGGAAGTTGCGGTTCATGTAAAAGTTGCGCGCTTTTATCGAGAAGTGCGCATCTTCGACAAAGCCACCCGTGTCGGCCATGGCGTTGCAGGAGAGGGCGCAAGTAACAGCCAGTGCCAATTTGGTCTTCTTAGCATTCATGTAGTTATTTTCCAGGCGTGTGCGTGAGCGCACGGCCGACATCAAGGCGATGACGGCCGTGGGTTCAAGTTCGATAAATCAATAAGTGTGTTGGCGGACGAATGGAGGGTTGGAATTATTCGCTAGGCGTTATCTCCGAAGTGTTTGGTGGGGTGATTACAGCAGTTGGTCGATCAGGGTTTTCTGGAAGGCCACGGTTTGCGCATCGGGCTGCTGCGATTCGAGCATGGCCAGCAACGGGTCCTGCACCTCGGTGCGCAGGCCACTGAGCGCCTCGATGGCCGCCAACCCGCAGAACGGCACATAGGCTTCGGCGTAACCGCCTTCATGCACCAGCACCAGTTTGCCGTCGCACAGGCGTTCGGCCGCCTCGCGGGTCAGGCGGGTCAGTTCGCGGTAGCTGTCGCTGTGCAGCAACATGCGCCCCAGCGGGTCGACGCCACTGGCGTCATAGCCGCAGGCGACGATGATCAGTTGCGGGCGATAACGCTCCAGCGCCGGCAGGACGATGCGCTGCATCGCGTACAGGTAGGCCTCGTGGCCACTGCCCGGTGGCAGCGGCACGTTGACGTTCAGGCCGGCCCCGGCGCCGCTGCCGGTGTCGTGCTCGCCGGTGTAGCCGCGGGGGTAGGCGCGCTGCTGGTGGATCGACAGCGTCAGCACATCGTCGCGCTCGTAATAGATTGTCTGGGTGCCGTTGCCGTGGTGCACGTCCCAGTCGAGCACCGCCACGCGCTCGATACCAAAGCGCTCGCGGGCGATCTCGATGGCGATGGCGATGTTGTTCAGGTAGCAGAAACCCATGGCCTGGTCGGGCAGGGCGTGATGGCCCGGCGGGCGGCTGAGTACATAGGCGTTGCTCAGCTCGCCTTGCAGCACCTGGTTGACCGCCGCGCTGACCAGCCCGGCCGAGACCCGGGCGACCTCGTAGGTGGCCGGGCCGACCGGCGCGCCCGGGTCGAGCAGGCCGCCACCGTTGGCGCACAGCTGGCGAAAGCGTTGCAGGTATTCGGGCGTGTGTACCTTGAGCATCTGCGCCATGGACACCGGCTCGCCGCCGCGCTGCACCAGCGACCTGCCCAGGCCCGAGACTTCCACCAGGTTCTTCAGGCGCCGTTTCGACTCCGGCGATTCGGCGTGGGCGGCGCCCGATGGCGGTTCGACCCAGCCGCCCACCGGCAAGGTCAGGGCGAACAGGCCGCCGCTGTGCCAGAAGCAGTGTTCATCGTGAAAAAATCCGCTGTTGCTCATGTGTATTCCTTGCATCGAGGCAGGCTCAGCCTGCGGTACCAATGGCGGTGACGGGCGCGGCCTGGGAGCGCACCCGGGCCATCACCAGCGCGGCCACCAGGTTCAGCGCGGCGAGGACGAACAGGCCGTATTCCAGGTGCCCGCTGGCTTGCTTGATCCAACCCATCATGAACGGGCTGGCATAGCCGCCGAGGTTGCCGACGGTGGTCATCAGGGCGATACCGACGCCGGTGGCGGCACCGGTCAGCAGGGTGCCGGGGATCGCCCACAGCACGTTGAACGCCGACAGGCTGCCGGCCATCGCCAGGCACAGGCTGGCCAGGCACAACACCGGCTGGTTGTGGAAGGTCGCGCTCAGGGCCAGGCCCAGGCACGCGGCGAGGATCGACAGCGAGGCGTGCCAGCGGCGCTCGCGGGTGCGGTCCGAATGCTTGCCAACGATCAGCATGCACACCGAGCCCACCGCAAACGGCACGGCCGACAGCAGGCCGGTCTGCAACAGCGTCTGCTCACCCAGGTTGCGGATGATTTGCGGCAGCCAGAAGCTCACGCCATAGGTGCCGCACAACAGGGCGAAGTTGACGAACACCAGGCACCACAACGCGCGGTGGCGGAAGGCGCTACGGAACGTGTGGGTGGCACCGGCCTGCTCGTGTTCGCGGCGTTGGCGGTCGAGGTCGGCGACCACCTTGGCGTTCTGCGCGGGGCTGAGCCAAC
Organism: Pseudomonas sp. MYb118; assembly: GCF_040947875.1. NCBI lineage: Bacteria > Pseudomonadati > Pseudomonadota > Gammaproteobacteria > Pseudomonadales > Pseudomonadaceae > Pseudomonas > Pseudomonas sp. MYb118. The sequence continues at coordinate 215,979 of NZ_JBFRXN010000003.1, forward strand.
GCACCTTGCCCGGACGATCATCGAGGTAGAAGAACACCACGATGCCGAGGATCACCGCGGGCAGGCCTTCGAGCAGAAACAGCCATTGCCAGCCGGCCAGGCCGTGCATGCCGGCGAAGGTCTGCATGATCCAGCCCGACAGCGGCCCACCGATCACCCCGGCGAAACCCACGCCCAGGCTAAGGCAGGCCAGGCCCTGGGATTGCGCATAGGACGGCAGCCAGTACGTCAGGTACAGCACGACGCCGGGATAGAAACCGGCTTCGGCCACCCCCAGCAAAAAACGCAGGATGTAGAACGAGGTGGGGCTGGAGACGAACATCATCGACGTCGAGATGATGCCCCACACCACCATGATCCGCGCTATCCACAGACGTGCGCCGACGCGCTGCAGCATCATGTTGCTGGGGATCTCGAACAGGCAGTAACCGAGGAAGAACACCCCGGCGCCAAAGCCGAAGGCCATGTCGCTCAAGCCCACGTCGGCAGCCATCTGCAATTTGGCGAAGCCGACGTTGACGCGGTCGAGGAAGGCCACGACATAGAGCACGAAGAGGAACGGCAGGATGCGCCAGGCGATGCGGTTGTACAGCGAGCAATCCTGCTCGCTGACAAAGGTATTGCGGGAAATGAGATTCATCAGAGGCTCTCTGGAATTATCGGGCAGCCTGCGCACAAGGCAGGCCGCAATGCTTTTTTGGGCAGCGAGCGGTAAAACTGTTCTTCGCTATTTTGTTTTTATCTGCGAAACATTGTTTCTCTGAGTGGTGGCGATAGTAAGAAGCCCTCCGAGTGGCTGTCAAGGGTTGGCGGGATGAATGGGCAACGACCTGCGTTGCGCCGGGGTTTAGCGACGGGACAGCGAGCGCGAGAGCAACAGCAGCACGGTGGCGAACAGCACCATGATGGTCGCGGCGGCCAGCAGCACCGGGCTCAAGGCTTCGCGGGCGGTGGTGAACATCTCCCGCGGCAGGGTGCGTTGGTCGGGGCCGGCGAGGAACAGCGTTACCACCACTTCGTCCAGCGAGGTGGCGAAGGCGAACAGCGCGCCCGAGACCAGGCCCGGCGAAATCAGCGGCAAGGTCACCTGGCGCAGCGTCACCCTGGGTGTCGCGCCCATGCTGGCCGCCGCCCACAACAACCGTTGGTTGAGACCACCCAGCGCGGCGCCGACGTTGACGATGACGAAGGGCACCGCCAGGGTCGTGTGGGCCAGCACCAGGCCTGTGTAGCTGCGGGTCAGGCCGGCACTGGAAAACACGAAGTACATGCCGACTCCGACGATCACCGCCGGCACGATCATCGGCGCGATCAGCAGCACTTCGATCACGCGCTTGCCGGGCATCGCCGGATGGCGCAGACCGAGCGCCGCCAGGCCACCGAGCAACACCGCCAGGGCGGTGCTGGTCAGGGCGATGGCGAAGCTGTTGGCCAGCGCGCCCAGCCACTGGCTGGAGCCGAAGAACTGCTCGTACCAGTGCAGGGTGAAACTGCCCAGTGGCAGCGACATGTAGCGGTTGTCGCTGAACGACAGCGGCAGCACCACCAGGATCGGCAGCAGCAGGAACGCCAGCACCAGCACGCCACTGAGCGACAGGCCGAGGTTGCCGAACCAGGCCAGCGGCCCGCGGTTGGGATTGCGGATCATCGTTTGGCTCCTTCATGGCCGCGCCGGGCCAGGTGTGCCTGGACCAGATAAAGCAGGGTGGTGGCCACCAGCAGGATCAGGCCCAGGGCCGAGGCCAGGCCCCAGTTGAGGGTGCCGGTGGTGAACTGGGCGATGTAGAAGCTGATCATCTGGTCGGCGGGCCCGCCGAGCAGCGCCGGTGTGATGTAGAAACCCAGGGTGACGATGAACACCATCAGCGCGCCGGCCGCCAAGCCCGGCAACACCTGCGGCAGGTAGACCTGGAAAAACACCCGCAACGGCCGCGCGCCCATGGAGTAGGCCGCCTGCACCAGCAAGCGGTTGCAGCCAGCCATGGCCGCCAGCAACGGAAAGACCATGAACGGCAGCATCACGTGGACCAGCGCCAGGATCACCCCGAAGCGGTTGTAGAGCAGGTGCAAGGGGCTGTCGACCAGGCCCAGGCGCAGCAGCCAGGCGTTGACCAGGCCTTCGTCCTGCAGCAGCACCATCCAGGCAGTGGTGCGCACCAGGATCGAGGTCCAGAACGGCAGCAGGATCAACAGCAGCAAGGCATTGCGGGTGCGCGGCGTGCGCTTGTCGAGAAAGGCGCACAACGGGAACGTCAGCAGCACGCAGACAAGCGTAGTGATCGCTGCAATGCCGAAGGTCCGGCCGAGGATCGCCCGGTACAGCCCGGCTTCTTCCCTGGCCACCAGCCCGTCGCGGTAATCGTGCTTCAAGTCCACCGCCGACAGCAGGTGATAGCTGCCCACTGGCCCGGCGGCACGCTTGAAGGTCTGCCAGGTGGCGTTGTCCAGCCAGCGTGGGTCGAGGGCCTGCAACGAGGCGGCGGTGCCGTCCAGTTTGGTGACCTCGCGCCGGGCCGTGGTCAGCAGGGCGCGCAGTGCTGGCGCCTCGTAGGCCAGGCGGCGTGCCGCTGCGGCGAGTTCCCGTGGCGGCACTTGTTGCAGGTCCTGCACCAGTGGCGCGAACAGGCGTGCATCCGGCGTTGAGGTGCCGTCCCACTGCGCCACGGCCTGCGCCGTGGCGGGCAGCGCCTGGGCCAGTTCCGGGTCGGCCACGGCGCGCCACAACAGCGTGCCGATGGGCCCGACGAAGGTCAGCAGCAGGAACAGCACCAAAGGCGCCAGCAGGCCATAGGCCCGCCACAGCGCTGCGCGGTCCTTGCGCGCCACCACCGGGATGGCGTTGTCGAAGGCAAGAGCACTCATGTGATTTCCCCGGCTCACTTGGCCGCCCAGGCGGTCCACTTGGCGTTCAGTTCATCGATGCGATCGACCCAGAAGTGGTCGTCCAGCACCAGCACGTTGGCACTGTTCTGTGGCGCACTGGGCGAATCGGCCAGCGCCGCCGGGTCGGTTTCGGCGATGCCCTTGAGCGAGGTGATGCCGGTCGGTTGCAGGGCTGGCCAGCGTTTCTGGTTCTCGCCGTCACCCATCACCTTGAGCAGGCCGTAGGCCTTTTCCACGTTCGGCGAGTTGGCGAGGATCGCCCAGCTGTCCATGGTTTGCAGCGACTGGTTCCACACCAGTCCGAACGGCTTGTGGTCCTGGCGGATGGCGTTGGTCACGCGGCCGTTGTACGAGGTGGTCATCGCCACCTCGCCGGAAGCCAGCAGTTGCATCGGCTGACCGCCCGCCTTCCAGAACAGCAACTGGCCCTTGATGCTGTCGAGCTTGTGGAAGGCGCGCTCGACGCCGCCGGGCGTGCCAAGGGTGGTGTAGACGTCGGCCGGGGCCACGCCGTCGGCCATCAGGGCGATTTCCAGGTTGCCCTTGGGGCCCTGGCGCAAGGCGCGCTTACCGGGGAACGTGGCGGTGTCGAAGAAGTCGCTCCAGCCGGTGGGCGCGCGCTTGAGTTTGCTGGTGTCGTAGCCGATGACGAAGTTGTAAACCGCATTGCCGATGCCGCAGGTGCTGGTGGCGCTGGGGATGTAGCTGGCCTTGCCGCCGATGCGCGCCACGTCCAGCGGCACGAACAAGCCTTCGCCACAGCCCAGCTCCAGGTCTTCGCTCTCGACCTGCACCAGGTCCCAGCCGCCGTCGTCGCTTTCGGCGCGGGTGCGCAGCAGGCCGATGCCGCCTTCCCAGCTGTCATCGACGACCTTGTTGCCGCTGGCCTGGGTGTAGGGTTTGAAGAAGATTTCCCGTTGCACGTCCTGGTAGGCGCCGCCCCAGGAGGCCACGGTGAGGTCGCGGGCCTGGGCGCCGCTGGCGAGCAGGGCGAGCCCGCAGAGGGTGAGGGTGCTGATGCGGTGACGATTGAACATGGTGTGACTCCCAGCCTTTGGAATTGGAATTGGTTGGCAGTGATGCAGTTCGAGCCGAAGCGTTCTTGTTGTAGTGGATCTTGCAAAGGGTCAGCGCAGCACCATGGCCTGCTCGGTCGGCACGGCCAGGGCCAGGCTTTCGCCGGGTTGCGGGGGCGTGCGACCGAGACTGGCCGGGTTGCAGGTCATCGACAGTTGCGCACCCCGGGCCATGCGCAGGCGCAGGCGGCTGTGGGCACCGTGGAAAATGCTGTCGATCACCTGCACGTTGAGCGCAGGTTCGCCGGGTGCGGCCAGGCGCAGGTTCTCCGGGCGAATCGCCAATGCCGCGCGATCACCGGGGGCCAGGCTTGCGTCGGCGCAGCAGGCCTGATGCACGCTGCCGTCTTCTTCCAGGCGGACCTGGGCGTGGCTGGCGGTGCGAGTGAGCACCGTGCCTTCGAGCAGGTTGGTCTCGCCCAGGAAGTTGGCGACGAAGCGGGTCGAAGGCCGTGTGTAGAGCAGGTGCGGCGCGTCGATTTGAGCGATCTTGCCTTCGTTGAACACCGCCACCCGGTCGGACATGGTCATGGCTTCGTCCTGGTCATGGGTGACGTAGACGAAGGTGATGCCCAGTTGTTTGTGGATGGCCTTGAGTTCCAGCTGCATGTGTTCGCGCAGCGCCTTGTCGAGGGCGCCCAGCGGTTCGTCCATCAGCAGGATGCGCGGGCGATAGACCAGCGCCCGGGCCAGCGCGACCCGTTGCTGCTGCCCGCCGGACAACTGCCCGGGGCGACGGTCTTCGAAACCTTCCAGGCGGGCCAGTGCCAGCGCTTCGCTGACCCGCGTGCGGGCCTCGGCGGCCGGCACCTTGCGCAGGTTCAATGGGAACGCCACGTTCTGCGCCACGCTCATGTGCGGGAACAGCGCGTAGCTCTGGAACACCACGCCCATGTCGCGCTTGTAGGCGGGCAGGGCGCTGATGTCCTGGCCATCCATGAGGATGCGCCCGCGGTCCGGCGCGTCGAAGCCGGCCAGCATCATCAGCGTGGTGGTCTTGCCCGAGCCACTGGGTCCGAGCAGCGACAGGAACTCGCCCTGGCGAATGTCGAGGTCGAGGTTGTCGACCACCCAGTTGCGCTCATCGTAGGTTTTGTACACCCCGTCGAAACGCACCACGGTGGCGGCGCTGGCCGGGGCGGCGACAGGGTCCTGCGGTTGCGGCATGGCGACCTCGGGCTGTGGGCGCAAGGACTGGGCGATCATGGCCGCACACCTGCAAGGACTTCATCCAGAGCCTGGGCCACTGCCTTGAGAATAGTCTGGATCTGGTCGGCATCGACGATCAGCGGCGGCGCCATCACCAACGTGTCGCCCAGTGCGCGCAGGAGGATGCCGTTGCGTTGCAGCACGTTGCTGACCTGCTGGGCGATCTTCAACTCGGCAGCAAAGGGCTGGCGGCTGTGCTTGTCGGCGACGAATTCCAAAGCGGCCATCAGACCGATGCCGCGTACCTCGCCCACCAGCGGGTGGTCGGCCAGCGCACGCAGGCCGGCCTGGAACGCCGGGGCCACTTCGCGGACATGGGCGACGATGTCCAGCTCGTCGTACAGGCGCAGGGTTTCCAGGGCCACGGCCGCTGCCACCGGGTGACCGCCGTAGGTGTAGCCATGGCCGAGACCGCCAAGGGCCTGGCTCTGGTCGGCGATGGCCTGGTAGATGCGGTCGCTGACCAGCAACGCGGAGATCGGTTGGAACGCTGCCGACAGGCCCTTGGCGCAGGTCAGCATGTCGGGCTCGATACCCACGGCATCACAGCCCCAGTAATGACCGGTACGGCCAAAACCGCAGATGACTTCGTCGGCGATCATCAGGATGTCGTACTTGCGCAGCACCGCCTGGACCTTGGCGAAGTACCCGGCCGGCGGCACGATCACGCCGCCCGTGCCCATGACCGGCTCGGCGAAGAACGCGCCGATGGTCTCGGGGCCGGCTTGCAGGATGGTCTGCTCAAGCTCCTCGGCCAGACGTGTGGCGAAGGCTTCTTCGGTTTCCCCGGGCTCGCCCTGGCGGTACAGGTGCGGACAGCGCACGTGGATCACATCGGCCAGCGGCTCGCCCCAGCCTTTGTGCATGTTCGGCAAGCCGGTGAGGCTGGCGGCGGCGAGGGTGGTGCCGTGGTAGCTGCGCTGGCGCGCGATCAGCCGATGCTTGCCCGGCTTGCCGATGGCGGTGTGGTAGTAGCGCACGAACTTGATCGCGGTATCGACCGCCTCCGAGCCCGAGCTCTGGAACACCACCTTGTCCAGCCCCTTGGGAGCGTGGGCGATCAGCTCGGCGGCAAGGTCGGCGGCCGGGCCGTGGCTGCGGTGGGCGAAGGTCTGCTGGTAGGGCAGCTTGAGCATCTGCGCATGGGCGGCCTCGGCCAGGCGCGGCTGGCTGAAGCCCAGGGTCGCGCACCAGAGCCCGGACATGCCCTCGATGTAGCGCTGACCGTTTTCGTCGAACACGTAGATGCCTTCGCCACGCTCGATCACCAGCGGGCCGACTTGCTCGTGCAGGCGCAGGTTGGTCTGGGGGTGAAGGTGATAGGCGACATCACGCTGGGCCAGTGCCGAGCCTTGGGCATTCATGGGCGTACTTCCTCTTGTTAAAATTCGTAAGCGTATGCGGAACGTGGTTTCATTTTTACGAGCTATCGGGATGGTCGTCAAATGTTTTTTGTTTCGCTGATAGAAAAACTGTTTCGCAGAAAAGACCGGGTCGTTGGTGGGTTTTTCTTTCGTCAGCTTTTTCCGTTTTGAATCAAGAGGTTCGCTATCAAGGGCCTGCTGGGGTGTGACCAGGGCAGGGTTTTTACCGCTTGTCAGCAGCACCAGCCTGAGCGATATTCGCGGCATTGCGTTGTTTCGCCTGTGCGAACGGCGAGCACGAAAGGGAGACAAGAACAATGAGTGAAGAAACCGGGAAGGGTGGCGTCAGGTCGGTGCAACTGGCGTTCGATGTGCTCGAGCGCGTGGCCGCCGCCGACGGCGAGATGGGGGTCAGCGAACTGGCAAACCAGTTGAACACCACCAAGGGGTCGGTGTTCCGCCACCTGAAAACCCTGGTCGAGCGCGGCTACCTGACGCAGAACCCGCAGACCTCGCGTTATCGCCTGGGCATCCAGGCGTTCGTGCTCGGGCGGGTGGCGGCCAACGGTATCGACTTGCTCAGCGCATCCACCGATGCCATTCGCGACCTGCGTGAAGAGCTCGGCCTGACCGTGGTGCTGTCGGCCCTGCAAGGGCGACGCCTGGTGGTGGTCGATACGCAACTGGGCAAGTCGTCGCTGGAAATCGGCGTGCGCACCGGCACCGAGCTGCAGCTGCATTGCAACGCCCAGGGCAAGGTCGCCATGGCGTTCTCCCGCCAGTTGAATGTCGAGCAGGCCCTGGCCTCTGGGCTGGCGGCCATCACCTCGTACACCGTCACCGACCCCAAGGTGTTGCAGCGCCAGGTCAGCGAGGCACGCAGCCAGGGTTGGGCCGCGGCGCTGGAGGAAGAAACCCTGGGCGTGTCGGCCCTGGCCGCGCCGATCCTGGGCATCAACGGCGAACTGATCGGCACCCTCGCGCTGGTGGCGACGGTGCAGCACATTTGTCGGGATATCGACCCGAACCAGGTGCGGGCGTTGAAGATGGCGGCGCTGCGGGCTTCGTGGAACCTGGGGTTCAAGGGTGAGTTTTTGACTGATTGAGGCATTGGCTGCCGCGGCCGCACGTCGCAGGCCGGCAGCCTGCTGGACTGACCCAGGTCATGTCGGCGGCTGCTGTTCGGGCACATGGTGGACTCAAACTATAAGCCTGAGGGGAGTCCGCCATGTACAGACCGTTGATACTGACGTTAGGAGTGATGCTGGGGAGCAGCGCGTGGGCCAATGCCGGCTCGAGCGAGCCGATCCTGCCGGTGCAGCCGGCGAAGATAACCGACGTGAACAAGGTCGAGCTGGGCAAGCAGTTGTTCTTCGATCCGCGCCTGTCCAAGTCCGGTTTCATTTCCTGCAACTCCTGCCACAACCTGAGCATGGGCGGCAGCGACAACCTGCCGACCTCGGTGGGGCACAACTGGCACCAGGGGCCGATCAACTCGCCGACGGTGCTCAATTCGAGCATGAGCATTGCGCAGTTCTGGGACGGTCGCGCGGCCAACCTGCAGGAGCAGGCGGGCGGACCGATCGCCAACCCCGGCGAGATGGGGTTCACCCATGACCTGGCGGTGGATGTGCTGCGTTCCATCCCGCAATACCGGGCGTCGTTCAAGAAGGTCTATGGCGACGATGGGATCAAGTTCGATGACGTCACCAACGCCATTGCGGCGTTCGAGGAAACCCTGGTCACGCCCAATGCGCCGTTCGACCGTTGGTTGAAAGGCGACAAAAAGGCGATCAGTCCGGCGGCCGTGCAAGGCTATCAACTGTTCAAAAGCATCGGTTGCGTGGCTTGCCATAACGGTGAAGCCGTGGGCGGCGGTTCGTTCCAGAAAATGGGCATGGTCGAACCCTATGCCACCCAGAACCCCGCCCAGGGCGTGGCCGGTTTGACCGGCAAGGATGCCGACCGGATGAAGTTCAAGGTGCCGACCCTACGCAACGTCGCGCTGACCTATCCGTACTTCCACGACGGCGCCTACTGGAACCTGGAAGACGCGGTGGACGTGATGTCGCGGCTGCAACTGGGGCGCAAGTTGAGCAGTGACGAAGTCAGCCAGATCGTCGCCTTCCTCGATACCCTGACGGGCGAGCAGCCGAGTTTCAAACTGCCGATCCTGCCGCCGTCATCCCGGCAGACGCCGCGGCCGGCGCCGTTTAACTGAACCACAAAAACCGCAGCAGGACGCTGCGGTTTTTTTTGATTGCGGGATGCGGCGTCAGCCCACATCCAGTCCCGTCCACTCCCGGGAAACCTGCCAGAGACGCTCGGCCAGCTCCGGATCGGCTGCCCACTGCGCGACACCCTTGCGCCCCAGTTCCGAGGCATTGATGGGCGCGACATTGCAGTCCTCACAGTAAACGCCACCGTGGCCTGTCAGATCCTGGCTGGTCGCGCACCACAGGCCGGTCGCTGCCCCTTGCTGGAGGGTCTTAAGGCCCGATTCGGGGTCGACCCTGGGGTTACCCTGGTCGTCGTACACATCGAACGCGGCAATTTCCTCGGTACTCAAGTGACGGGCGAGGTCCGTCAGGATCTGGCCGGGATGCAGGGAGAAGGCACGCACGCCGTGGTGGCTGCCGCGCCGATCCAGGGCCATGGCGAACAGCGCGTTGGCTGTTTTGGACTGGCCGTAGGCGACCCATTTGTCGTAGGGGCGCTGCAAGAAGTCGATGTCGTCGAAATCGACCCCGGCGATCTGATGCCCACGGGATGACACGGCGATCACCCGAGCTTTACCGGCAACGAGAGCAGGCCACAGGGCGCAGGTCAGGCGGTAGTGCCCCAAGTGGTTGGTAGCGAATTGGCTTTCGTGGCCTTGGGCATCGCGCTGCAGGGGCGCGGCCATGATGCCTGCGCAGTTGATCAGCAGGGAGATCAGCTTGCCCTGGATGCGGCGGGCAAAGGCTTCGATGGAATCCGGCTGCATGAGGTCCATGGGGTGCACTTCGATCTGCCCGATGCCGGCCAATGCTTCACGGGCTCTGTGTGGATCCCTGGCCGGTACGATGACGGTTGCACCCGCGGCGGCGAGGCTTTTCGCGGTGACCAGGCCAAGGCCGGAGTGGCCGCCGGTGACGATGGCGAAGTGGCCAGTCAAGTCCACGCCAGCCATGACCTCGGCTGCGGTGCTGGCGGCGCTGAAGGGCGAACGAATGGGGTGTTGTGGCGTCTGCATGGGGTGTCCTCCGGGTATCGAGACTTGTCATTTTTGGTTACTATCGCTGGACAAAACAGGTCAGAACATCCGGGTTTCTATCGTGATCATCCAGAGTGTGGCTTCCGATCCCTTGTCCGACGTGCTCGCCATGACGGGCTTGCGCGCCGCGTGCTCGGTGCGTTTGCAGGCCGGTGGCGTGTGGGCGTTGCGGTTTCGTCCCATCGAGTTGAAATTCAATGTGGTGCGACGGGGCGAGTGTTGGCTGCTGACCGAGCATGGGCCTGCGCAGCGCCTGGTTGCAGGCGATTGTTTTGTCGTATCGCGTACGCCGTTCGTGCTGGCCAGCTCGCCGGAGGTTGAGGCCGTCGATGCGGCCGTGGTGTTTTCCCATGAGGGCGCGTCGGCGACGATGGGCGTGGGCGATGATGTGGAGTTGCTCGGGGGCAGCGTCTGCGTGGAGCGGCCGGGGGCCGTCGAGTTGATCGACCTGCTGCCAGCGGCTTTTGTCATTCCGGCCAGGGCTGCGGGTGCTTCCTCGTTCGCCTGGCTGCTGGATGAGCTCGACCGCGAGTGGCAATCGGCGCAGGTGGGAGGGTTTTCGGTGTGCAATGATCTGCTGCGGATGATCTTTGTCCACGCGTTGCGGTATCACATTTCCACGGCGACCCTGGATAACCTGAGCTGGCTCGGAGGGCTTCGCGACCCGGCGATCGCCGCAGTGCTGGGCGCGATTCACCGACAACCGGAAAAGCCCTGGCGACTGGTTGAACTGGCAGACATTGCCTGCCTGTCCCGTTCGAGTTTTGCTGCAAGATTCAAGGCGCAGGTCGGGCAGGCACCTGTCGAATACGCCGCGCACTGGCGCATGCGCGTGGCCGCGTCGCGGTTGCAGAAGGGCAGTGAGAGCGTGTCAGCGGTGGCGGCTTCACTGGGCTACTTATCCGACGCCGCGTTCGGCGTGGCCTTCCGCCGCGTTCACGGCACATCCCCCGGCCGATATCGCCGCACGGGCTCCCTGTAGGAGCGAGCTCGCTCGCGATTGCAGTGTGTCAGTCGATGAAGTTGTGGCAGATAAACCGCCATCGCGAGCAGGCTCGCTCCCACAGTATTTAGCGTTGACCACAAACTCTGCGACCGGCCAATGTCCCCTGTAGGAGCGAGCTTGCTCGCGATGGCAGTGTGTCAGTCGATAAAGTGGTGGCAGATAAACCGCCATCGCGAGCAAGCCCGCTCCCACAGTGTTTAGCGTTGACCACAAATTCCGCGACCACCCGATGCCCCCTGTAGGAGCGAGCTTGCTCGCGATGGCAGTGTGTCAGTCGATGAAGTTGTGGCAGATACACCGCCATCGCGAGCAAGCCCGCTCCCACAGTGTTTAGCGTTGACCACAAATTCTGCGACCGGCCAATGTCCCCTGTAGGAGCGAGCTTGCTCGCGATGGCAGAGTGTCAGTCGATGAAGTTGTGGCAGATACACCGCCATCGCGAGCAGGCTCGCTCCCACAGTGTTTAGCGTTGGCCACAAATCCCGCGACCGGCCAATGACCCCTGTAGGAGCGAGCTCGCAATGGCGATGTATCTGGTCAATCACCCGCAAGTCATTCACCCCACCGTCATCCGCCGCACCACGCGTCGAATCACCGGTGCGGCCAGCACAACCACCGGCAACAGCAACACCCAGGACAGCGCCCAGGCATTGAGCCAACCCCCGGCAAAAGCGGGCCTCAACCGATCGCTGCAAAAAATCCGCAGCGACCGGTCGAGCCTTCAGCGACTGCGCAGGTACTGCCCGCGCCCAAACAAGTGATCCAGGTCATCGGCGCTCGCCTGGCTGCGGTGCTGCGCGGCTTCCTCGCGAACGTTGCGCGCCAGTTGCTCCATACGCCTCGCTGCCGGGCGCGCGGCAATGGCGGCGCACCAGCGGGCGAGATTGGGTCGGCCGGCGCTGGGCAGCTGCAGGCCATCCAGGCGTACCAGCCAGGCAAAGGCGGCCATGTCGGCAATGCTGTATTGATCGGCACACAGGTATTCGCGTTGCTGCAAGCGTTGCTCAAAGACATCCATCAGGCGGATCGCCTGGCTGGTGTAGCGTTCGCGGGCGTAATCACTGGCCTGTGGTTCGAAACGCGTGAAGTGCAGATGCTGGCCGAAGGTCGGGCTCAGGCCGCTGACTTCCAGCATCAGCCATTGCAGCACCTCGTAACGCGCATCACCGCTCGGTGGCAGAAAGCGACCCGATTGCTCGGCCAGGTAGATCAGGATCGCCCCGGACTCGAACAGCGTCCTGCCATGGCGATGGTCGATCAGCACCGGCACCCGTCCGTTGGGGTTGAGTGCAAGGAAAGTGGGGCTGAACTGTTCTCCACGAAAAATACGTACGTGCTCGAAGCGGTAATCGAAGTCGAGCTCTTCGAGCATCAACGCCACTTTCATGACCGTGGAACTGCCGGCGCCGTATAACGTGAAATCGGTGTGTTGCGACATGAATTACGCCTCGCTGGATTGCATGACAGGGGGAAGGGGCTGATGGGTGCCGAGCACGACGCACATCACCGCGTCATCGGCGCCGACATTGATTTCCTGGCGGTAGAGACCGGGCGGCACGGAGAACAGGTCCCAGGGCCCGAGCTCCTGTTCAAACGTTTCCTCGCCACTGCGCACGACGATCCTGACCCGCCCCTGGAGGATGAAAAACACCTCTTCGGCATCTTCGTGGCGATGTGAGGGGCTGCTGTGGCCCGGCGGCAGGACCACGTTGAGGAAGACGAAATTGCCCGGCGTGACCGAGCCCGGCTGGTTGCCCGCAGCGATATAGCGGATCTGCGCACGGGCGTGTTCCGGCTGCTTGCGGGCCTGGTGGGCGAAGGTCTGCCAGTCGGCATGACGCTCGTCACGCAGGGCCACGCGGCTGTTCATCCACTCGGCCAGGGACATCCCGGCCGGGCGTTGCCAGCTCGCCGAAGCATCGTGAAGTATTGATTGAGGCATGGGGCACTCCAGGTCAGAAGCGATACGACACGCCAGCGGAAACGCTGCGTCCGTTACCGGCGGTGAACGTTGGTTGCGCGGCGGTGGCCTGCAAACGGGTGACATAGGAGCTGGCGTAGCGGCGGTCGCCGAGGTTGTCGCCCTGCAGGTTGAAGGTCCAGTGGTCGTCCATTTCATAAATCGCCTTGAGGCCGAACAGGGCGTAGCTGTTTTGCTCCAGGCCCGGCGTATTGACGTGGTCCACCGGCGAGCCATCGGGCAACCAGTAGACGTTGCCACCCACCTGCCAGCGGCCGAATTTGCGCATCAATTCGGCGTTGACCATGTGACGCGGCACACCGGCGATGCGATTGCCGTCCAGTTCGCCGTCGACGAAGCGGAAATCGCTGTAAGTCCAGGCCAGCCGGTAGCTGTAATGGTCGTCGTTGCCATGCAGGCCCAGCTCCACGCCCTGATGACGCGTGCGATCGGCGTAGTTGTAAGTGCCGGTACGCACCCCCGAGGCATCGGTGGTGGCGATCAGTTCGTCTTCGATTTCCGAGCGGTAGACCGTGATGTCCCAGTTCAGCAGCGGATGCACGTTGCCTTGCACACCGACCTCGAAGGTGCGGGCTTTTTGCGCGCGCAACTTGAGCAGGTCGGTGCTGGTGATGTTCGCGTTGGCGGCATTGACCTCGCTGGTGACGATCTCCCAGAACGTCGGCACTTCCCGTTGGGTGCTGAGGGTGGCGTACCAGCGGATTTGCTCGTTGGGCCGCCAGTTGACACCAATCTTGGGCGCCAGCCAGTCCCAATCCTGGTCTAGCCGATTGCCCGTGTTTTTTTCCTTGGCGTCACGCTGGCTGTCGGTGTAGCGCAAGCCGGCCAGCAGCGACCACTCGGCGTCGATGTTCCAGGTCAGCTCGAGGTTGGAAAACAGGTTGCGGGCTTCCAGTTCATAGTCGCCAAAGTGGCTCAGGCGTGAGCCATTGACCGGCGAAACAGCGTAGAACGAACGGTCGATATCGCTGTGGTCCACGCCGGTGGCGAAGCGGTAGTCGAGGTCGCCGACGCTGCCATCCAGTGCCCATTGCGCACCGACGGTATCGGTTTTACTCGGGGTATCGACCAACAGGTTTTTGAACCCGTCGTTGGTGGTCTGGTAGTAGACGCCGAGTGTGTGGTTCAGCTCTCCCTGGGTCCAACTGCTGCGGTTGACCAGGCGCGTGCGTTCGATATGGCGACTGGGGTCGCGGGCATACACGTTCAACTGGCGGTCCTGCGGCGTGTTGCCATCGCCCATGACGCCGTCCGGATCGCTGTCGATGCGGCTGCCGGGCACCACGAATGGAATATCGAAATCCAGATCGGCCCAGGACAGGTAGGTGCGGTTCTCGAAACCGCTGTCGGTGCGCAGGCCGACGTTGCTGCTGAACGTGCGGCGTTGCGACTGCGAGTGATGGCGGAAGCCGTCGTAGTCGTCACCGGTGACGCTGATGCGGCCGTCCAGTTGATCCTGGGCGCCACCCAGCGCGGCTTGCCAGCCAAGACGACCGAAGCTGCCACCTTCCAGACGCAGCGCACCGTTTTCATCGCGGCCGGTGAGGGTGCGGAAATTGACCTCGCCCCCCAGTGCCGAAGCGGCCGGATTCTGAGCATTGCCACCGCGCAGGGCGCTGACCCAGGCGCTGTTGCGCGGCTCCAGCAAGCCGATGATGAATGAACCGTCGGCGTCGTTGACCGGCAGGCCGTCCTCCAGCAACAGCACGCCACGGCTGATCGGGTTGCTCTGGATGCCCGAGCCGCGAATGTTGAATCGTGGCTGGTCGATGCCGCCGGAGAAATCCTGGATGACGATCCCCGGCTGGTAGCCGAGGGCGTCACGCAGGCTGCCGAGACGGGTTTCGCGGGTCGGCTGGGCGAAATTGGTGCCGCCGGGCACAGTGGCCAGGCGGGCCGTTTCCTGTTCGGCGCTCGGGGCCAGCACGTCACGGGGTTGTGCGCGGCCTGTGATGTCGATGACGGGCAGGTTGACCACGCTGTCGTCGGCCTGGGTGTATCCGACGGGCAAAGCGAAGCCTAGCGCGGCGACCATGGCCGTCGCGCGGGAGAAGTAATCGGTCATGCTGTTCTCTCGATAGCGAGCAGATTGGGGGTGTCTGGATGGCGTTGCCGGTCAGGGTGGCAGCGCCTCCAGCGGCTGGCCGTGGGCGTCCTGCCAATGTCCCTGGCCGTCGATCAATACCAGGCGTCGCTGCACCAGCGGCGCCAGTTCCTGGGGGTGGTGGCTGACGCATATCAACGCCGCGCCGCGGGCGGCCAGCCATTGCTGGCAGAGCTCGGCCAGGGTCTGGCGCAGCGTCGGATCAAGGGCGCTGAAGGGCTCATCGAGCAGCAACAGATCAGGCTCGACCGATAACGCACGCGCCAGGCCCAGACGTTGCGCCATGCCACCGGATAACTGCGCCGGCCAGCGCGTGGCGCTGTCGCTCAAGCCGACACGGGCCAGCCACTGCCGTGCTTGCTGCTGCGCCTGCGCCGGTTCCAGGCCACGTGCGAGCAGCGGGATCACCAGGTTATCCAGGGCGTTGCGCCACGGCAGCAAGGTCGGTTGCTGGAAGGCAATCGCGATGTGCTCGAAGCTGTTGTGCCACGTGCCCTGATCGACCGTTTGCAGGCCGCAGGCCAGGCGCAGCAAGGTGCTTTTACCGCTGCCACTGGCGCCGACCAGACCAATGCGTTCGCCCGGCTTGAGGCACAGCGACAGGTTGTGCAGCACGGTCGTCTGCCCATACCGGACGGCGATTTCGCGGGCTTCAATCATGGGGCACCCGATTCCATGCGCTCAGGCGCCGTTGCAGGGGTTGCAGCAGCGCGAATTCGAGCAGCGCCACCAGCAGCAGGACCAGTAGAACCCAGGCGTACAAGGTGCCGCTGTCGAACGCGCTCTGGGCATTGGCCAGGGCAAAGCCGATGCCTTCCTGGGCACCGAGCACTTCGGCCATCACCACGATGCGAATGCCCGAGGCACCGGCGATCAGCAGGGCCGCGCACAACGGTCCGGCCAACGCCGGGATGTACAGATGACGCAAGCGCAGGACGAAACCGAAGCGGTACACCCGCGCCATCGCCAGCAATTGCGGGTCGAGCAGCGCCATGCCGCGTACGGTGTTGACGTATACACCCGGCGCCAGGACCACGGTGGTCATGAAAATCACCATGGCGCTGCCCATGCCGAACCACATCATTGCCAGCACCACGACCACCACGGGTGGCGTAGCCATCAGCACCCAGCGCAGCGGCTCGAGCAAACCGCGAACCCGCCCATCGAGGCCGGCCAGCAGACCCAGGCCGAAGCCGAGGAGGGTGGCGCCGCCGATACCGATCAGAATGCGCAGCAGGCTGATGCCTAACTGGGCCCGCCACTGGCTGTCCTGCATGAGCTGCCACAGGCGTTCGACCGCCACCATCGGCGTCGCAGCCAGCAATGAGCCGAAGCGCCATGCCAGCAACCACCAGCCAGCCAACAGCAGCACCGTACCGAGCAGCGCCCAGCGTTTGGATGTGTGGCTCATGGCGCGTACAACCCCGCGTCGGGCAACCGTCCACCGATCAGTTCGGGGGCCTGGCTGAACAGTAATTGATAGAACGCCTGCAACTGCGCGTGCACCTGGTTGGCTGGCCGCGGGTCGAGCGGGCTATGGGCAATCGACTGTTCCAGGGCCTCGATGGACAGGTGGGGCAGGTAACGGTGCGCCAGTTCGGCGCAGGCGCGTTGTTGCTGTTGGCACCACTGGCTCGCATCCTGATACGCCTGGGCAACACTGGCCAGCAGCGCCTTGTCGCTGACCACGGCGCCGGACGCCATCAGCCCGGCCTGGGGCAGTTGCGCCTGCTCGGGGAAGCTGTCCGCCCACAGCGCTTGCAGGCTCTTGACCCGGTACAAGGGGGCCGCGCCGGGTTGGCGCGCATTGCGTTCCAGCAGCACGGACACCGACGGTTCCACCAGCAGGGCATGATCGGCCTGGCCGGACAGCAGCTGGTTGACCGCTGACGGGAAGTCTCGCGCGGAGCGGATGCTCACTTCGCGCCCGGCCTTCCAGCCCTGGGCCGCGAGCAGGCGATCGACGACGATGCCGGGCATGTCATGACGCAGCGGCACCACCAGTTCCTTGCCGCGCAGGTCGCTGAAGTCGCGCACGTTCGGATCACGGCTGACCAGCCAATGCACGCCCCACGCCGATACCGTCAGCAGGCGCACAGCTTGCCCTCGGTTGTACAGATTGGCCGGCACGGTGCTCGGCGCGGCGCTGAAATCGACCTGGCCCGCCACCAGCAATGCCCGCAGTTGCTCGCCGTTCTGCCAGAGCTGAAAACGCACCTCGCGTGCCTGGGCAGCCAGGGCGTTCTGCTCGATCAGACGGAACAGCGGAAAGCTGACCACCGAGGGCGGGCCGGCCAGATTGAGTACGGCACGCTCCGGCTCCGCCACCGCCGTGAGGCTGGCAAACAGTAAGAGGCTGAGAAAAAACTGCCGCATGGTGACGTACTCGCAATTAACGATATGTATTATCGTTTGCATTATTTGCCTGCTTGCCACTGGATGAAAATGACAAAAGTCAGAAACGGTCATCAGCCACTGCCGGATTTACTGCAAGCCCATCCGTTGTTGGGGCTGGCCAACGAAACATCGCGACAACTGCTGGCCGACCACGCCATGCCGTGCAGCGCCGAGCGCGGCAATCGGCTGTACGACCAGGGGGATTCGGCGACCCGTTGTCTGTTCATCGAGAGCGGTGAAGTCTGTCTGGTGTGTTACACCGAACAGGGCGAGGAATATGTACGCAATCATTTCAGCGCCGGTAGCCTGGTCGCACTGCCGGTGATGTTCATGGAGCACGGCTGCTACCCGGCCAGCGCCATGGCTACCGGCCCGCTGAAAGGTTATTGGTTGTCGCGCAAGTCGTTGCTCGAAGCCTGCCATCAGGACGGACCGCTGTCCCTGGCCTGCCTGCGCTATACCAGCGAGATGCTGCGCCAGAGCCTGATCAAGAGTTATTCGCTGGCCACCACCGATTGCCCGCGCCGGGTTGCCGAATACCTGTTGGGCCTGCATGCGACCCAGAACGAAACGGCCCTGGAACTGCCACTGAAAATCGGGCAGTTGGCGGCCAACCTCGGCATGCGTGGCGAGACCCTGAGCCGCGTATTGGCGAACTGGCGGCGACAGGAGCTGGTGAGTGGCCGTGGCAACAAAATCACCCTGCTGGATCTGGACCGCCTGCGCCTGATCGGGCAACTGCCGAGCCGCTGAACAGGTCGATCCCAGGCGTCACTCAAGGAATATTTGCCAGGTCGAGGTGCCTGTTCGGGCACATTTGCTAGAGTCTTTACTCGGTCAACTTGCTGTCAACGTTCAGCCGCCCAACGACTCCGTGCAGGAATCTGAATCATGCCCAGTCAATTTCCGGTTTCTGAGGACGTCTCTTCAAGCGAAATTGTTTTTGGATGTTTCAAGCTGTTCCCGGCCCAACGGCTCTTGCTGAAAGACGGCGTACCCGTCGAGATCGGCAGCCGTGCCCTGGATATTCTCATGGTGCTGGCCGCCAACGCCGGCAAGGTGGTCAGTAATGCCGAGCTGATCAAGTGCGTCTGGCAGGATGTCATCGTTGAAGAGAGCAGTCTGCGGGTGCATATTTCGGCATTGCGCAGAAAGCTGTCTTCCGATGGCACCGAATCACGTTACGTGGTCAACGTTCCTGGGCGTGGTTACAGTTTTGTCGCCACGGTCGGCGTGCCCGATTCTGTCACCGCCCATGAGACCGAGCGTGCGTTCCTCTGGCCGACCGAGCACCTGCCGCCGCAGCTGATGCGCATGGTGGGGCGTGACGACACGGTGGCCGCCCTGAGCGAGCACCTGAAAAAGCAGCGTCTGGTAACCCTTATCGGGCCGGGCGGCATGGGCAAGACCACCGTCGCGGTGGCGGTGGCGCATTCGCTGTCGGATCACTTCGAAGGACAACTGCATTTCTTCGATCTGGGGTCGGTGACCGACCCTTCGCTGCTGGAAGGGACGCTGGCTTCGGCCTTCGGCGTGCTGGGCAATGTCAACGATGTCGGGCGTGAGCTGGTGATGCTGTTGCAGAGCAGGCGCTTGCTACTGGTCCTCGACAATTGCGAGCACCTGATCGACGCGACGGCCGCCCTGGCAGAAAAACTGTTTCTCGGCACCTCCCGGGTGCACATCCTGGCCACCAGCCGAGAACCGTTGCTCGCCGAAGGCGAGTATGCCTATCGCCTGGGGCCGCTGGGTTGCCCGCCGGAGCAGGGCAACCTGTCGGCGCAGAGTGCGCTGGCGTACCCGGCCGTGCAATTGTTCGTCGAGCGTGCGTCCAGCAGTGGCAACCAGTTCATTCTCGATGACAGCGATGCGCCGATCGTCGCGCACATCTGCCGCAAGCTCGACGGCGTGGCACTGGCCATCGAACTGGGTGCCGGGCGGGTCGATGCCTATGGCATTCGGGGGACCGCCGAATTGTTGAACAACCGTTTCCGCCTGTACTGGCGGGGTCGGCGCACGGCGCTGCCGAGGCACCAGACGCTGTATGCCTTGCTCGACTGGAGTTACAACCTGCTGTCGGAAACCGAGGCGCTGGTGATGCGCCGGTTGTCGGTGTTGCATGGCAGCTTCACCCTCGACACCGCCTTGCAGGTGGCGCTGGACACCGATGAGGATGAAGTCGACGTGATCAACGCGATCGGACGGTTGGTGGCCAAATCCCTGGTCTCGGCCGAATGCATCTCGCGTTCGATGGGGTACCGCCTGCTGGACAGCACGCGGGTCTACGCCCTGGAAAAGCTGCGCCTGAGCGGCGAAGCCGATGCGACGTTGAAGCGTCATGCGTTGTTTCAGGTGTTCCTGCTGGAGCGACCGGGTGACAAACCGGTGTCTTTCCTGGACTACGAGCACACTCACCGTTATCTCGAACACCTGGGCAATTTGCGAGCGGCGCTGGAGTGGTCGTTTTCCGAGGAGGGTGACCAGAAGATCGGTGTCCGGCTGGCGGTGGCCAGCGTGCCGCTGTTCCTGGGGTTGTCCATGCTGGACGAGTGCCAGCGCTGGAGCGAACAGGCCCTGGCCGCGCAACACAGCTTTTGCAGCCACGCTCAGGAGTTGGTCTTGCAGGAAGCGCTGGCCATTTCCCTGATGTTCAGCCGGGGCAATACGCCGGTGGTACACCGGGCCCTGATCCGGGGAACGGAACTGGCCGAAATGCTCGGCGATGCGCCTGGGCAATTGCGGTTGCTGGCGGGATTGAACATTTTCCTGACCCGTGCCGGGGACTTCGACAGCGCGTTGAAGGTCGCCCGCCGCAACCGCGAGGTCAGCGCTCGAATCAACGACGCCGCGGGCATTGCCATGACGCAATGGATGCTCGGGGTGTCCTGTCATCTGGTCGGCCAGCAGGCCAGGGCTCAGCGGTTGTGCATGGCGGGTTTGAGCATGGTGGCGGCGCAGCCGGAGAGCGATGCCATTTACTTCGGCTACGACCATCGGGTTCGGGCATTGGTGTCCCTGGCCCGAACCCTGTGGTTGCGCGGCGATCCGGACCGCGCCGTGCTGATCGCCCACCAGGCGCTCGAGGTGGCGCAGAACCTCAAGCATCCGGTGACGCTATGCATTTCGCTGATCTACGTGTCAACGGTGTTTCTATGGGTGGGAGACTGGACGATGGCCGAGCGAACCATCGACAACCTGACGTTCAATGCCAGGAAAAATGCGCTCAAACCCGATCAGGCCGTGGCGATGGGGCTGCGGGGCATCCTGCTGATGCGTCAAGGCAACGTGGATGCCGGGGTGACGTTGCTCAAGGAGTGCCTGGATGTGCTGGCCGAGGAAAACCATCAGATCCTCAGCACCATGTTCATGAAAAGCCTGGCCGAGGGGCTGGCGTTGAAAGGAGAGTTCGACAAGGCCCAGGACATGATCGGTCAGGCACAACGGGTGGTCGAAAGCGCCGGGGAAACCTTCGATACCCCGGAAGTCTTGCGCGTGGCAGCGCAAATCCAGGCGACGCGGGCGGAACCGGATCTGCAACGTGCCGAGTCGATTCTTCATCGCTCACTTGACTGCGCCCGGCGTCAGTCGGCCCTCGGTTGGGAACTGCGTTCGGCCATCACGCTGGCGCGGGTGTACGCAGCGCAAGGTCGCCACGAAGAGGCGGGCAGCATGCTCGGTGCCGTTTATAAACGATTCAGCGGTGGTTTCGATTCGGTCGATTTGCGCACCGCCTGGCAGCTATTGCTTCAACTGCCAGGCGCGAAGTCCGAGTCATCCAACCTGCGTTGCACGCATTGAGTCATCAGGCCGGTTCGCTCAGGCTTTTCCCCCCAGCATGGCGACGGTCTCTTCGGTCGTCCACAAGGCATTGGCCATGAAACGGTAGTTGACCAGCGCCGATGCATAACCATCGCCTTCCGGGAGTTTCGGCCCGGCCACGGCATCTCTGACCACGGCGACTTCGAAGCCTTGTTCGAGCAAGTCGCGCAGGTGTGATTCGACGCAAAGATTGGCCAGCATGCCGACCAGGATGACCTGGGAAACCAGCTGTTTACGAAGCTGCAGGGTCAGGTCGTTGACCTGCGGTCCGTACAGCTTGTGGGGCGAGCAGACAATGGTCTTGTTGTCTTCGATGTAAGGTTTGAATTCGGGCATGAAATCACTGCCCGATCCCACGAAACCTTCCAGGCTCAAGGCGCTGGGGCGGTCGAAGATCTTGATGTCGTGCTGGAACTGCTCGGCCGGGCCCTGAACCTTCCACTTGTGATCATGGGGGTAGTAATAGTGCGGCGAGATGGCCACGGTGATGTCTGCCGACTTCGCCGCCTTGAACAGGCGCAGCAGGTTCGGCACCAGGTTTTGCTCGGTCACGCTTTCACCGACGACGGCCCAGGCCTTGCCCTTGTCGCTCATGAAGTCGATTTGCGGGTCGATGACCACCAGCGCCGCGCGGGTGATGTCGAGCTTCATCGACGACTTGGGCAGTGCCGGGTCTTTGGGGTCTGCGTACTTTTCCCGGTTCGAGGCCGTCGGCTTGTCGGCTGCGAAAACGGGGAGTGCGGTGGCCGCGGTTGCGGCCATGGCGCCGGCCACGAAGGCGCGTCGACTGACGGGACGGAGCTTGTCGGACATGGTGTTCTCCAGTTTCAGCTGCTGTGAATTCGAAAAACTACCTGGCTTGGGCGATCCCTGATGCCTGGATCTCAAACATTTCCGTGCCCTGTGTGAGATCAGAACTCGAGGTTGACCCAGCCTGGTTTCGCCTCCTCGGGCGCCACCGCATTCACGACCTTGCCGGTGGCCAGCTCCACTCGCCGCGCCACTTCCGGGTCATCGGCGAAGGGGATCAGGCTGGCCTCTTCCAGGCTCTGGTTCGTCTCCCGTGTCAGGCAGCACTCGATGGTCAGCCACAAGCTCGCGACGAACAGAAGTCCCAACAAAACCTCGGACATCTCAAGATCCTCATGTCAGGCAATCTGGCCTCAGGTTGCAGGCCGGGTTACTGATCACGGTGCTCATCGTGAACACCCATCAACTGATTGGATGGTCACGGCATTGGTCATTGCGTGCTCGTTAAGAGTTGTAAATCGTTGTTGTTGGCATCGGTGCAGAACGGTTGGGCGGCCAGTGGTGGGGCAGTTGTGGGATAGTGGCGGGAGAGAACATCATTGAATCTGTTTGTTGATTTGCGCCGTGGCATGCGCGTGTCGGTCGTCGCTCAAAGCCATGCGTGCGGACGGCGACGTCACCCAATGTTCCAGGCACATGGCGCCGATGTAGTCTGGAGCGGCGGGAACAATTGAACATGGCTGCAGTCGAGCACCGAAGTAGGTGGCTGCCGGGTCCGTTTCTGCCTGGCGCGGGTCCTGCACCAGATCGAAAAAGCGCTTGAACCAACGCTCAAAGGAAGCCGCTTCCAGGCCCGCAATGGAAACCGCGGCGTTCACGGGAGGGGCCAATGCGATGGCGGCCAGTGCGGTCGCCACGTCGTCAGCAGCGATGGGGCGAAACAGTGCGTCGGGTAATCCGGTCGTGGCGCCTTTGGTGAAGCCGGCGGCTATGGTCGGCAGGAACTCGAAAAATTGCGTCGCCCTGGCGAGTGTGAAAGGAACCCCTGAGGCCCTGGCCATTTCTTCCTGCCCCAGTTTGGCATCGAAATACGGGTTACCCCTGACACTGTCCACACCGACGATAGAAAGGGTGACGTGATGCTTGACGCCTGCGGCCAGCTCGGCCGCATAAATATGCTCACCGGCGGCGCGGAAGAAAGTCTTCAATGTCTCTGGATCAAAGCTGGGCACGTCGGACGCATCCACCACGACATCCGCCCCCTGAAGTATCTCCACCAGGCCTCGACCTGTCGTGATGTCCACGTGGGTCCGTCGTGAAGCTGCGATAACCTCCAGGCCAGCCTCCTTCAGCCGGGTGACCACCTTGGCGCCAATCATGCCGTTACCACCGAAGACAACGGCCTTTTTATATCCAGACATATGAATCTTCCCCTGAGTCAGCGTAGTGGTGGGCGTAACCACGGCATCAGATCACCGTGGCTCTCGTAATGGGTCCGAGTGTGGCATCGTCGGTCAAGCCAGCGTTGGGTAGTCGGTGTAGCCTTGCGAGCCGCCGCCAAAGAATGTGGCGCTGTCAGCGGCATTCATCGCTGCCCCGATTTTCAGGCGATTGACGAAGTCCGGATTGGCCAGCACTTGACCGCCATAGGCTTCCATATCAGCCAGGCCCGCAGCGACATCGGCACCCACCTGTTCACGCAGGCGGCCAGGACGATTGAGGATCAGAATCTGATGCCAAAGCGTGCGCAGATCGGCCAAGAGTGCGGAGTCGCCCCAGTGCATGACATCCAGGTACGCCAGCCCGAGTTTGTTCAGTTCTACCGTCAGATAACGGTACAGCGCCGGGCCATCCGGGCCTTCGTTCAAGCCACCCAGCGTGGCGCCAGGCGATATGCGGATACCGATGCGGTCAGCACCGATTTCATCGACCACGGCCTTCGCCACTTCGATGGCAAAGCGGGCACGGTTCTCAATGCAGCCGCCATAGACGTCAGTGCGGGTATTGGCGTTTGGGGCAAAGAACTGTTGAAGCAGATAGCCGTTTGCAGCGTGAATTTCCACGCCATCCGCCCCCGCTTCAATGGCACAACGGGCAGCGTAACGAAAGTCGGCAATAGTCTGCTGCACGTCTTCCAGCGTCATGGCACGCGGCACGGGCATGTCCTTCAAACCGTCTGCTGTGTGAATCTGCTGCTGGGTCGCGATCGCGGATGGCGCCAATGCTTGCAGATGGCCCGGTACATTGTCGGGATGGGACATGCGACCCGAGTGCATGATCTGGATAAAGAGATGACCACCTTTTTCATGGACGGCGGAAGTGACCCGGCGCCAGCCTTGAATGTGTGCATCGGTGTAGATACCGGGAGTGGCGACAGTGCCTTGTCCTATGTCGGATGGCTGCGTGGCTTCAGTCACGATCAACCCCATGGTGGCGCGCTGGGCATAATACTCAGCCATCAAGTCGGTTGGCACACCCTCGGGAGTGGCGCGACTGCGGGTCATGGGGGCCATCACCAAACGGTTTGGCAGTGCGTAGGCGCCCAGGCGAACGCGGGAAAAAATATCATTCATCTTTAATAACCTCTGGTTTGTAGCAAAGGTGGATTGAATGCCCGGCTGCCTCAGAAGATCGCGCAAGCATTATCTTGACGTCGAGATAAAATGTAAAAGCGATATATCTTGATGTCAAGATAAATGCGCAGTAGGATCGACCAATGGACCAAGTAGATAAAGTAATTGAGCAATGGCGCGTGGCTCGTCCTGATCTGGACGTGACCACCATGGGAACGATTGGTCGTCTGTCGCGGGCGACCAAACGCGTTCACATCGTCGTGGAGGAGACATTTGCATCACTGGGCTTGAACATGGCCGGGTTCGATGTGTTGTCTGCGCTGCGTCGATCAGGCCCACCTTATGCATTGTCTCCGGGCGATTTGCTTGCCTCGATGATGATCACCTCCGGCACGATGACCAACAGGATCGACCAGTTGGAAAAAGCCGGCCTGGTCAGTCGAACCCCGGACTCCAGCGATGCTCGCAAATCCATCGTGGGTTTGACCCCGGAAGGCTTGAAGCGAATCGACGAAGCCATCGTGGAACATGTCGCCACGCAGCGTCGGCTGTTGGCTGGGTTGACCGAGGAAGAAATCGCGCAACTTGATGACCTCCTGCGCAAGCTCACGCAATCACTCGACGTCTAGTCAGTCACGTAATCGGGCGAGACGGTTGTCACCGTTGCAAACGCATAGACCAGGTTGTTCGCGTATCCGCCGAGCAGCGCTCCCCCTGTCCAGGGTCGAAACGGGATTGACGCATCAACGCCAGTCCCGTCCTGTTCAGTCGCGCGACTTAATCCATCTGGCTTACGTATTGCGACCGAGGTTTCAGGCCACGACGGGAATCAACGGATCGGCCGCCTGAAGAGCGATTTCCCGATCCGCCGCCGGAGGGTAGATCCACTGGGTGTTGATTTGAACTTTCAACGCCTTGCCTTCCTGGCCGGTCAATACCACTTTACGTTCCCAGCCCTCGGTGAAAACCGCACCCCAGCCGCCCAGATCCAGGCATGTGACGTACTTGGGCTGGCTATAGGCAATCGGCTCGACGCCAAGCAGATCCGCTGCTGCGTTGTTGCCAGCGGAGCGGCCCAGGGCGATAGCGTGCTGGCAGGTCATCAGGGCGTGGTTGCCCTGGTCGTCCACGGCCGCGTAGGCGGTGTCGCCCGTGGCGTAGATGGCATCCTGGCCGATCACCTTGAGGTTACGGTCAACGTGCAGGCGTCCATGTGCGTCGCGTTCGCCAGCGATTTGCTGGGTCAGCGGTGACGCTTTTACCCCCACGGCAAAGATCACCGTATGGGCAGCGATTCGTTCGCCATCGGCGAGAAACACACCGTTTTCGTCTACTTTGGCAACCGGACTGCCAAGGCGCCAGGTAACCCCTAGACGGGTACTTGCGTCAGCAACGACGCTGGCAATTGCTTCGCCCATTGCTCCGCCAATCTGCTTGGCCATATCCACCACGACCACACTGACCTCGGCCTGCTCGCCAAGGATGGCTCGCAAGCGTGCCGGCATCTCGGTGGCGGTTTCAATACCGGTAAAGCCACCCCCGACTACGACCACCGTGTTGCGGGCAGCGCTTGGCGGTTGCAGAGCCAGTTGCTGCAGATGCGCTTCCAATCGCTGCGCCGACTCCAGGCTATCGACATCAAAGGTGAAGCGCTCGATACCCTCCAGAGGCGGGCGGGCTACCTGGCTGCCCGAGGCCAGGATCAGACGATCAAAGTACAGCTCGCCGTCTCCACCTGTGGCGTCGCGATAGCTGACGCGTTGGCCGTCGGCATCAATCTGCGTGGCGTGACCCTGCACAAAGTGCACGCCTGTGGCATCGAACAATGGGCTGAGCGGAGCGACGGTGCTGGCCAGGTCGGTTTCATAAAACCGCGGGCGCACACGCAGTTCTGGCTGGGGTGCAAGCAAGGTGACGCTGATGTCCAGGCGCTTCTGTTGATCGAGCAGGCGCATTGCGCTGAGGGCGCTCCACATCCCGCCGAAGCCGGCCCCGATGATTACGATTTTTTGTTTCATATTTGAGTTTCCGTAGTGTGTTGGGCGCTGATTGGAAAGCTTGACTAGGGCAAACTGCTGATCTTGCCGACGATGGTCTGGATCGGATGATTTCATCTTTCAGGTTATGTGAGTTCTCGAAAACCACCGGGTTACGGCTCTTTGCCATTGTTTCTTATTTGCCATTGTTTCTTATTGTTTCTTTAATCGCCGGTGCTTCACCTCTCCAAATCCACCTGTACTTCTCCAGCCCCTGGTATCAGGCAATCCGCGCTTCACGCTCGGCCATGCGCACATCCGCGACCCGCACGGTGCGCCAGACGTTGTAGGCCATCAGCAGCATGCCGCTGAGGAAGAACACGCCGCCGGTAAAGCGCACCACGAAGCCCGGATGGCTGGCCTGCAGCGACTCGACGAACGAGTAGGTCAGCGTGCCGTCGTCGTTGATCGCACGCCACATCAGGCCCTGGGTGATGCCGTTGACCCACATCGAGGCGATGTACAACACCGTGCCGATGGTGGCCAGCCAGAAGTGCGCGTTGATCATGCCGATGCTGTGCATCTGCTCGCGACCGAAGATTTTCGGCACCATGTGGTAGGTGGCGCCGAAGGTGATCATCGCCACCCAGCCCAGGGCCCCGGCGTGGACGTGGCCGATGGTCCAGTCGGTGTAGTGGGAGAGGGCGTTGACGGTCTTGATCGCCATCATCGGACCTTCGAAGGTCGACATGCCGTAGAACGCCAGCGACAGCACCAGGAAGCGCAGGATCGGGTCGGTGCGCAACTTATGCCAGGCGCCCGACAGGGTCATCATGCCGTTGATCATGCCGCCCCAGCTCGGTGCCAGCAGGATCAGCGACATGGCCATGCCCAGCGACTGCGCCCAGTCGGGCAGGGCGGTGTAGTGCAGGTGGTGGGGACCGGCCCAGATGTACAGGGTGATCAGCGCCCAGAAGTGCACGATGGACAGGCGATAGGAATACACCGGCCGGCCGACCTGCTTGGGCACGAAGTAATACATCATCCCCAGGAAGCCGGTGGTGAGGAAAAAGCCCACGGCGTTATGCCCGTACCACCACTGCACCATGGCGTCGGTAGCCCCGGAATACACCGGGTAGGACTTGAACCAGTCCACCGGGATCGACAGGTGATTGACCACGTGCAGCATGGCGATCACCAGGATGAACGCGCCGAAGAACCAGTTGCCGACGTAGATGTGCTTGGTCTTGCGTTGTACCACGGTGGTGAAGAACACAATGGCGTAGGCGACCCAGACCACCGCCATCCACACCGCGCCGGTGAATTCGATCTCGGCGTATTCCTTGGTGGTGGTGTAGCCCAGCGGCAGGGTGACCAGCAGGATGATGATCACTGATTGCCAGCCCCAGAAGGTGAAGGCCGCGAGGGTGTCGGAATACAGCCGCACCTGACAGGTACGCTGCACGGCGTAGTAACTGGCGGCAAATTGTGCACTGCCGGCAAAGCCGAAGATCACCAGGCTGGTGTGCAACGGTCGCAGGCGCCCGAAGGTGGTCCATGGCAGGTCGAGGTTCATCTCGGGCCATACCAGTTGCGAGGCGACCCACACCCCCATCGCCATCCCCACGACGCCCCAGACCACGGTGGCCACGACGAATTGGCGGACCACCTTGTAGTTGTAGGCCGAGTTGTTCATCACAGTGCTCATTGTCAATGCTCATCCATTCGTTCACTGGATGGTCACGGGATTGTTCGACGGGCGCTCGTTAATACTTGTGAATCGTTGTTGTTTACGGCTCGGGTGTGTGGACCCTGCGCCCTCGCGGCGTAGCAATATTTGCAAAAAAGTCAGCAATAAGTGCAAAGCCTGAGTCGTCGAATTTGGTGATAGTGAAACGCAATATGCGATTAACTTATTGATTGAGCGCGTATTTATGCTGATGTTCGGGTGATTGTCTGATGGGGCTGTCGCCAATAATAAAAGTTGTCATGGGCATAAGAGTCGTGAAGAACTCGTGTCATGACTACGGAGGTATACGCCTTGGGTGGAGCAGCAGAAGACGGATTTGATGTGGTGCTGAGTTTCGGACCCTTCCGTTTATATCCCGTAGAGAGACGCCTGGAGCGAGGCGGTGAGTCCATAGCGATCGGCAGTCGTGCGCTGGATATTCTGGTTGTCCTGGTCGGCGAGGCGGGAAGTGTCATCAACAAGCGAACATTGATGACCAAGGCCTGGAAGAACATCGTCGTCGATGAAAGCAACTTGCGCGTCAACATCGGACTGCTGCGCAAAGTACTGGGTGAAGGTGAGAACGGCGCCCGGTATGTCGCCAATGTGCCGGGGCGCGGTTACAGCTTTGTCGCGAAAGTCACCCGTCTGAATGTGATGGCCCGCCTCGAACTGAAAACCGACCAGCGTCGCCCCAGTGAGGCGATAGTGCCTCGTCGTGCGGGGCGGATGGTGGGGCGAAACAGCGATCTTGCATTACTGGCAAGTGCCATCGCATTCCATCGTTGCGTGTCGATCATCGGTGCCGGCGGTCTGGGCAAGTCGATGCTGGCCATGGCGTGTGCCGATCGGCTGAAAGCCGATGCCTGCGTAGCTGTGCATTGCCTCAACCTGGATTCGCTCGACGAGACGCAACGCTTGATTTCGGCGCTGTCAGCGCTGTTTTTACTCGAGCACGACCCGCTTGATCCGCTCGCTGCCATCGCACACGCGTTCGCCACGCGCCATGCTGTGCTCTTTCTGGACAATTGCGATCGTTTTCTCGATGAGGTCGCGACGCTGGTCGAGGCGCTGTACGAAAGTGGCGCGCAGTTACATGTCGTGGTGACCCTGCGTGAGGCATTGCGGGTCGATGGCGAATTCACCTATCGCCTGGGGCCGCTGGATGTCCCGCCCAGGGAATTGAAGTTGCCTGCCGCGGATGCGAAGGCCTACTCGGCGGTGGAACTGTTTATCGACAAATGCCTGGCGAGCGGGCATCTGTGCGAGTTACCCGATGAGGAAGTGGCGCAGATGATCGAGATCTGCACGCGGCTGGATGCCAATCCACTGGCGATCACCTTGGCGGCCTCGCGCGTGGCAACGTTCGGGCTGACCGGCACCCTGGCGCTGCTGGACAGCAGTTGTCGGCTGCACTGGACCGGACGGCGCAATGCCGTGTCCCGGCACCGGACGCTGGAGGCGCTGCTTGATTACAGTTTTCATGCGCTCAATGCCCAGGAGAAAGCTCTATTTCTGCGCTTGTCGGACTTTGCCGGGGTGTTCAGCCTCAGCGATGTGCAGGCGATTGACGATCAGCACTTGCCGGATTTCGCCACCCTGGTGGGCGTTCTCGATGCGCTGGTCGGCAAGTCACTGCTGGTGCCCCAGTCCACGGCCAGCGGCACCATGGACTTCCGCTTGCTGGAAACCGTGCGGATCTATGCACTGGAGAAAATCATCAAGCGCGATGGCGGTCGGCGCGACACCACCGTGGTGTTCAACAGTCATGGCAAGACGCCGTGGTTGCAGCCGGGGGACGGCATCATCGGGCACGGCTGAACTCACGCCACAACCCCGTAGGAGCGAGCTTGCTCGCGATAAACGTACACACGCAACCCCAGACCGCGGGTTAAAAAAAGCTACGGTTGACGACAAGAGCGCCCCAATTCGATGTGATCACCATCAAACATCGTGACCTCTCGTTTCCATCCGGCACTCGCGGGATGGAACTGGCGTGCCGTAGCTCAACAGGGGAAGTGAACAGGAGAGCGATCAGCCATATTGATCGGCGTACTCCGGCAGCAACTTTCTGCCATCAGCAAGTACCACTGAGCAAACCCATCAATGCCTGATTACTATGATTCAGTTTGGTGTAATGGGGTGTTAAAGGGTGCAAATAGTTGTGATGGCTTGTTGGGTTTTCGGCGGTCTGGTTATTTCAGTGATAGGTTATTTATTGTTGTAGAAGTCTTTGCGGCAGTCGTGTTCGTCAACGGCTGTCGACCGGTTGGCAGGCTTCGGGCGCAGCCTGTATCGCGGGTTTAACACAGTGACATAACGCACCACTCGGGTTTTCCCGAGTGCAGGTTTGCGCGCGCTCGAAGTGGCTGTCATTCACGAAAAAATAATCAGAGAAACATTCATTGCATGCCCGTGTGCGTAATCAATACATACCCCGGCATTCGACCGTATGTGAGCATTGAGGTGAGATATGGGTGAGTACCGAAAGTTATGGTGGTACCTGATTGGAATATTAGGTGTCACGTTCTGCCTGCTCGGCTGGTTCGGGCGTGAAATCTACCGCCAGGCGCCGCCGATTCCGGACCGAGTGCAGAGTGCCAGCGGCCAGTTGCTGTTCCAGTCCGAGGATATTCTGGATGGCCAGACCGCCTGGCAAAGTGTCGGTGGCATGCAACTGGGTTCGATTTGGGGACACGGCGCGTATCAGGCGCCGGACTGGACCGCCGACTGGCTGCACCGTGAACTGCTCGCCTGGCTGGAGCTGGGCGCGCAACAGGCTTACGGCAAGGCTTATGCCCAGATTGATACCGACCAGCAAGCCGTGCTGCGTCACCAGCTCAAGCGCGAATATCGCAATAACCGGCTGGTCGACGGCACGTTGGTGCTCAGCGAGCGGCGCATCCAGGCGATTCGCCAGACGGCCGCCTACTACGATGCGCTGTTCGGCGGTGATCCGTCGCTGAGCGGCAGCCGCCAAAGCTTCGCCATGAAGGAAGTGACCATGCCTGACGCGGCCCGGCGCCAGCAATTGACTCACTTTTTCTTCTGGACCGCCTGGGCGGCCGCCACCGAACGCGAGGGGGTGAATGCCACTTACACCAATAACTGGCCGCATGAACCGCTGATCGACAACAACGCCACCGCCGAAAACATGGTCTGGTCGGTCATCAGCATTGTCGTGCTGCTGGCCGGCATCGGCTTCCTGGTGTGGGGCTGGGCGTTCCTGCGCAACCACGAGGAGGGCGCGCCTACGGTGCCGGCCCAGGATCCCCTGAGCCTGATCACCCTGACGCCTTCGCAGAAGGCCCTGGGCAAATACCTGCTGCTGGTCGGCGCCTTGTTCGGCTTCCAGGTCATGATGGGCGGCGTGACCGCGCACTACACCGTGGAAGGCCAGGACTTCTACGGCATACCCCTGTCGAAGTGGTTCCCTTATTCGCTGACCCGCACCTGGCACTTGCAGAGCGCGATGTTCTGGATCGCCACCGGCTTCCTCGCGGCCGGGCTGTTTCTGGCACCGTTCATCAACGGTGGCAAAGACCCCAAGTACCAGAAGCTGGGGGTGGATCTGCTGTTCTGGGCGCTGGTCGTGGTGGTCGTCGGTTCCTACGCCGGTAACTACCTGGCGATTGCCCAGGTGATGCCCATCGAGTGGAGTTTCTGGCTCGGCCACCAGGGTTACGAGTACGTCGACCTCGGCCGCCTGTGGCAGATCGCCAAGTTCGCCGGCATCGTGTTCTGGCTGGTGCTGATGCTGCGCGCGATGGTGCCTGCGCTGCGCCAGCCCGGTGACAAGAACCTGCTGGCGCTGCTGGCGTGCTCGGTGATTGCCATCGGCCTGTTCTACGGCGCGGGCCTGTTCTATGGCGAGCGCACCAACCTGTCGGTCATGGAGTACTGGCGCTGGTGGGTGGTGCACCTGTGGGTCGAAGGCTTCTTCGAAGTGTTCGCCACCACGGCGCTGGCCTTCATCTTTACCAGCATGGGCCTGGTGTCCAAGCGCCTGGCGACCACCGCGACCCTGGGCTCGGCTTCGCTGTTCATGCTCGGCGGCGTTCCCGGCACCTTCCACCACATCTACTTTTCCGGCACCACCACACCGGTGATGGCGGTGGGTGCGACTTTCAGCGCCCTGGAAGTGGTGCCGCTGATTCTGCTGGGCTATGAAGCCTGGGAAAACTGGCACCTGAAGGAACGCGCACCGTGGATGACGAAAATCCGCTGGCCGCTGCAATTCTTCATCGCCACGGCGTTCTGGAACATGTTGGGTGCCGGCGTCTTCGGCTTCCTGATCAACCCACCGATCTCGCTTTACTTCATTCAGGGCCTCAACACTACGCCACTGCACGCACACGCGGCGTTGTTCGGCGTGTACGGCTCGCTGGCACTGGGCTTCAGCCTGTTGATCCTGCGCTACCTGCGGCCCAACCTCGAGTTCAGCGATCGCCTGATGAAAACCGGTTTCTGGTGGCTTAATGGCGGCCTGATGCTGATGATCGTTACCAGCCTGCTGCCGATCGGCATCCTGCAGTTCTATGCCAGTGCCAGCCAGGGTTTGTGGTACGCCCGCAGCGAAGAGTTCATGCAGCAGGATCTGCTGCAGACGTTGCGTTGGGTGCGCACCTTCGGCGACGTCGTGTTCCTGGTCGGTGCGTTTGCCGTCATCTGGCAGATCACTAAAGGGCTGCTCGGCTCGTCGGCGCGGACGGGGGTGTCGACCGTCGGCATCATCAGTCGGCCATAACGACCGCCTGAACACCAAGGCCGGGTGGATCAAACCGCCTGGCCTTGATGTTCGAGTCGTCCGCCTTGTGGTTGCCAGCCGCGCACCTTGGTGTGAGACTTCACCGGACACGTCGAACCGCCTGGCCAAGAGAAGTCTCGATGCCGCTCTTTCGCTATAAACTCGAAAAATACAGTGCTTCGGGGCTGCTGCTCTCGTCCGTCGACCGCCACTGGAATGGCCTGGTTGCCGAAGTGCGCAGCCACAGTGAAGGCGTCATCGCGAAGAACAACCGGCAACCCACCACCGAACTGGTCCTCGATACCCGTGGAGACAGCGGGGCGGTCGTGACCCGCAAGGCCTACGATGTCATCGAGCAGACACCGACCAAGCGCGGCATGGCGTGGATCTGCCCGAAAGGTATCCAGGAAGACCTGGTTTTGCTGTCTGCCGGCATGCCCGGTCTGTTACACGTGCACCTGGAGCCAGGGCATTTTTCGCCTGAAGCGCTGGGTGATGGTTTCGATGGCAGCGAATATTCGACGATGCGGTTCGAGCGCGGGTTCGAGGACGATTTGATCGCCAGCATCGGCCACGCCATTCTCCTGGAGCTGCAGAATTCGACCCCGTCGGGCAAACTGCTGGTCGAGTCGCTGGCGTGCAGCGTGGCCGCGCGGTTGATCCAGCGCTTCACCAGTGCGGCGCCTGCCCGCCTGTTATCGCTCGAGCAAGTCCCCAACCCTGGAATCAAGCGTCTTCGTCAGGTCATGGACTACATCGAAGACAACATCGAGTCGACCATCAGCCTCAACGACCTGGCGGCCGTGGCCTGTCTGAGCCGCTTCCATTTCGCCCGTTCCTTCAAGTCCGCGACGGGGAAAACCCCGCAGCGCTACGTCAATGAGCGGCGCATGGAGCGGGCCAGGTATCTGTTGCGGCACAGCACTTACTCGGTTGCCGAGGTGGCGATGATCCTGAGTTTTTCTTCCCAGGCGACCTTCAGTCGGGCGTTCCGGCAACACACCGAGCAAACGCCGAATGAGTTCGCCCGGCAGTCACGTTCTCGGCGCCACAACATCCCCTGACTCAGCACTCTGCTCGAGATACTCGAGCATCTTCTGATTGCCATCGAGAATGTCGCAGCAGATCGCCGCACGCGCCGCCGCGCCATCGCGGCGCTTGAGTGCGTCGAGTACTTCCCAGTGATGGTCGATGGCCATGCGTTCGTTGAAGCTGCCGTAAGCCCGGGCGATCAGCGGGCCGGTGCGCATCCACAGGCTATCGAGCAAGCCGGCCAGTACCGGCATGCGGGCGATGGTGGTCAACGCGTAGTGAAATTGCTGGTTGCACTTGAGCGCCGCCTGCAAGTCCTGGGCGTTGATCGCGGCGATGTTCTGCTCGATGCAGGCTTGCAGGTCCGCCAGTTCCGCGTCGGTAACCAGGGCGGCGGCGGTTTCGGCTGCCAGGCCCTCCAGCGCCAGGCGGATGCTGCGGATCTCGGCGTACTGCGCGGCGGTGAGGATCGGCACGCGGATGTCACGCGGCGTCTTGAGGATCAGCGCCTGCTCCTTGGCCAGTTGCAGGATCGCATCGCGCACCGGCGTCACGCTGGTGCCCAGTTGCTCGGCCAGGTCGCGGATGCGCAGGCGGTCGTCCGGCTGGAAACGCCCGGTGATCAGCGCCTCGCGCAGCAGCTCGTAGATGCCGCTGCCCAGGTACGAATGATTGAGGGTCTGAATCGGGTAGGGGGTGCTCATTGATCGCTCATCTGCGGCGGATGCCCGGCCCGAATGATGGAAGTTTCCGGCCGGGATTTCCAGATTATTTCAGACGTGCTGGCCACCATTGACGTGAATCTCCGAACCGTTGATGTACGAGGCCCCGCGGGTGCAGAGGAAATGCACCAGGGAGGCGACTTCTTCCGGTTTGCCCAGGCGGTGCATGGGGATCTGCTGGTCGACGATCAACTCGGTGCCAGCGGACAGGATCGAGGTCTCGATTTCACCGGGGGCAATCGCGTTGACGCGCACGCCGTGGGGGCCGAAATCATGGGCCATCTCCCGAGTCAGCGCAGCCAGCGCGGCTTTCGAGCAGGCGTAGGCGACCCCGGCAAACGGGTGCACCCTGGAACCTGCAATCGAGGTGACGTTGATCACCGAGCCTTGCGCCGCTTTCAGTTCATCGAACAAACCCTGGGCCAGCAGCGCCGTGGAAAACAGGTTGACGTTGAACACGCTCAGCCAGGTGGCGTAGTCCGACTCCAGCACGCCCAGGCGTGCACCGCCTTCACCCTTGGGCGAGATGCCGGCGTTGTTGACCAGCGCATCCAGCCGTCCGCCGAGTTTTTCCCGAATCGAGGGCAGGCTGCGGCGCACTTCGTCGATGTCTTCCAGGTCCAGGTGAATGTGGTTGAGCTGGCCCTCGGCCCACGGACAGCCCTCGGTCCAGTCCTGTCTCGACGCGGTGAACACGCGCCAGCCGGCGGCGTTGAAGTGCTTCACCGTCGCATGGCCGATGCCACGGCTCGCACCGGTGAGGAGGAGGGTACGTTGCTCGGTCATACAGGCGCTCCTGGGGATGGGGTGGGAGTGAAGAGACTATACCAGTAAAAATTATGATGCATCATATTCTAAATATGTTACTAATGAGCGGCGCCTCGGGGTCGACCCGCGCGCCAGCCACCGGGTGCACGACACCCGGCGCTGACAGAAAGATTGCTGCCAAAAACAAAAAACCATCTGCCATCCCTTAAAGCTGCCGCTCACGCACGTAGCCCATTCGGAGAGACGCATGAACAGCAAAATCGCAACTGTACTGATGCTTGGAATGCTTGCCGGCCCCTTGAGCGCCGCGGAAAAACTGACCGTGGTGTCCTTTGGCGGCAACAACCGCCAGGCCCAGGAAAAGGCCTTCTACCAGCCGTTCACCGCTGAAAAGAAAGTGGCAATCACCGCCGACGACTACAACGGCGAAATGGCCAAGATCCGCGTCATGGCCGACACCGGCAAGACCAGCTGGGACGTGGTCGAAGTCGAATCCCCCGAGTTGCTGCGCGGCTGCAGCGAGGGCCTGTTCGAGCCATTGGACTGGTCGCGCATCGGCAAGAAAGAGGATTTCATCCCGGCCGCCGTCAGCGATTGCGGGGTCGGTATCTTCATCTGGTCTACCGTTCTGACATACGACCCGAAAAAACTCGCCAGCGCGCCACAGGGCTGGGCGGATTTCTGGGACGTGAAAAAATACCCGGGCAAGCGCGGCCTGCGCCGTGGCGCCAAGTTCACCCTGGAGTTCGCCCTGCTGGCCGATGGCGTGGCCAAGGAAGACGTCTATAAATTGCTCGGCACCGAGGAGGGCGTGCAGCGCGCGTTCCGCAAGCTGGATCAGATCAAGCCCGATATCCAGTGGTGGGAATCCGGTGCGCAACCGTTGCAGTGGCTGGCGGCGGGCGACGTGGTGATGACGTCGGCCTACAACGGCCGTGTCACCTCGGCCCAGGCCGAGGGGCAGTCGTTCGAGATGCAGTGGAACGGCAGCCTGTACGACCTCGACCACTGGGCGATCGTCAAAGGCTCGCCGAAGAAGGCCCTGGCGGAAAACTTCATCGCCTTCGCCAGTGCCCCGGTCCAGCAGAAGAATTTCGTCGAGGCCATCCCCTATGGGCCGAGCAACAGCAAAACCGTGCCGCTGGTGGATGCCAAGGTCGGCAGCAAACTGCCAACCGCGCCGGATAACCTGAAGAACGCGCGGGCGACGGACGCCGAGTTCTGGATCGATCACGGTGAAGATCTGGAAGAACGCTTCATTGCCTGGGCCAACAAGTAATGCAAGGGGCCTGTGCGAGCAGGCCCCGTGACTGACGCGAGGAGTCATGAAAGATGCCGCTTGAGAATGAATCGGCGCAGCCCTGTCTGCTGGAGGCGGCGCCTGCCCGGGTCACTGAGGCGCAGGTCCTGGAAGTTCTGGCGCAACACTACGCAATCAACGGCAAGCTCGAGAGGCTGGGCGGCGAGCGTGACCTGAATTTCCGGGTGATACTCGACGACGGTTCTTCGCGTTTGCTCAAGCTGTCCCATCCATTGGAAAACCCCCAGGTGGTGGATTTCCATAACCAGGCCATGCGTCAGATCGAGCGTAACGATCCGACGTTGCCGGTGCAGCGCGTCTATTCATCGCAGGCGGGTAATTTCGTCGAGAAGGTCGAGATCGCGGGCCAGCACATGCTGGTGCGGCTGCTGTCGTTCGTCGATGGCTTGCCGCTGCATCGGGTGGCCCACACTTCAACGGTTTTCCGGCAGAACCTGGGGCAGGCGCTGGCGCGTTTTGACCTGGCCCTGGCGGGGTTCAGCCACCCGGCCGCAGGACACGTGCTGCTGTGGGACATGCAGCACGCCCAGCAACTGCGTCCGCGGCTCAAACACATCGAGCCGGGTGCCCGTCGCGACCGCATCGAACAGAGCCTGGACCGCTTCGAATCCCAGGTGCTGGGCCAATGCGCCGCGCTGCGTCACCAGGTGATCCACAACGACATGAACCCGCACAACATCGTCGTCGACCCCGACGAGCCCGATGTGCTGCGCAACATCCTCGATTTCGGCGACATGGTGCACGCGCCGCTGATCAACGACGTGGCAGTCGCGGCGTCTTATCAATTGGGCGTGTCGGGGGATGTCCTGGCCCCGGCGCTGGACATGATCCGCGCCTATCACCAGGTCAATCCACTGACGGCTGAGGAACTGCAACTGCTGCCGGTGCTGATCCAGACACGCCTGGCGTTGTCATTGTGCATCAACTACTGGCGGGCCGATCTGCACCCGGACAACCGCGAGTACATCCTGCGCAACTCCTACCGCGCCCAGGATGCCCTGGCGGGCTTGTCCGCGATGGCACCCGCCGAAATCCACGACAGAATCCTTGCCGCTTGCACCCAGGAGGTTGGCGCATGAGCATGATCAACGGTTTCACCCAGGACGATGCCGAGCGTCTTTCGGACAACGAAAAACGCCTGATCGAGCGCCGCACGCGCTTGCTCGGCCCGGCTTATCGACTGTTCTACGAGCACCCGTTGCACACGGTGCGCGGTGAAGGCGTGTGGCTGTACGACGAGCAGGGCCGGCGCTACCTGGATGCCTACAACAACGTGGCGTCGGTGGGACATTGCCATCCACGGGTGGTCGAGGCGATCACTCGACAGGCCGGGCAACTGAACACCCACACCCGTTATTTGCAGGAAGGTGTGCTGGATTACGCCGAGCAACTGCTGGGCACGTTTCCCGATCACCTCGAACGCGTGATGTTCACCTGCACCGGCAGCGAGGCCAACGACCTGGCGTTGCGCATTTCCAAGCAGTTCACTGGCGGGAGCGGGGTGATCATTACCCGGTTCGCCTATCACGGGGTCACGGGCGACATCGCCGAGCTGTCGCCGTCGCTGGGCCCGAGCATGATCCTGCCGCCCCATGTGCGCACCGTGCGTGCGCCGGATGCCTACCGGCTGGGTGAGGAGCAGGTGGCCTCGACCTTTGCCGCCGATGTGCGGGCGGCCATCGCTGACCTGCGCGCGCACGGCATTCGTCCGGCAGCGATCCTGCTCGACGGCATCTTCGCCAGCGATGGCGTGCTCGCCGATCCCGCCGGTTGCATCGCCGAAGGCATCGCGCTGGCCCAGGCAGAGGGTCTGTTGTACATCGCCGATGAAGTGCAGTCGGGCTTTGCCCGTACCGGTTTGAACCTGTGGGGTTTCCAGCGGCACAACGTGCGCCCGGACATCGTCACTCTGGGCAAGCCGATGGGCAATGGCCACCCCATCGCCGGTCTTGTCGGGCGCGCCGAAGTGGTCGATCACTTCGGCCGCAACATGCGTTACTTCAACACCTTCGGCGGCAACCCGGTGTCCTGCGCGGCGGGGCAGGCGGTGCTGGACGTGATCCGCGACGAACAGTTGCAACAGCGTTCGCACAGCCTGGGCGAATACCTGGTGGCGGGCTTCAAGACATTGGCCGAGCGCTACCCGATCATCGGTGATGTGCGCGGTGCGGGGATGTTCCTCGGCGTCGAACTGGTCACCGACCGCAACAGCAAAACACCCGCCGCTGCCCAGACCCGCCAGGTGGTCAACGCCATGCGCGAGCAAGGCGTACTGATCAGCGCAGCCGGGCCGCTGGAAAACGTGCTGAAGATACGCCCGCTGCTGGCGTTCGAGCGTGAGCATGCGGATTTGTTGTTGGCGGTGGCGGGGGAGGCGCTGGCCAAAATCGAACGGTAACCCACCCCAGCATCATCGTTCACGACCATCGCGAGCAGGCTCGCTCCCACAGAAAATCAAAAGCAAGCTCGCTCCCCTGTAGGAGCGAGCTTGCTCGCGATGGTGGCCCAGGCACCGCGGGCCATCAGGCACCCCATCACCCAACCGACGCACATGGCGGAATTTTGATACTAGACGTCGGGTCGGCGGGAGCGGCGGGGGTTCGCTGACGATTATTGTTTTCCCACAAAAGCGGGAAACAAAAATCATGCTGCCTTCGACCGAAAGAATTGATAGCCACGTCCACTTCTACACTCGCGATGATCTTCATCGAGTGGCGGGTTCGTTACCTTATTCATTACCTGAACCGCATCCGCTGACTACTTATCTGGATCAACTTATCGACGCCGGTATTACGCCAACGGTCATCAATAATGTTCATCTAAGCATCCTGCCGGATTCGGAAAACGTATTTGCCTCGTTTACCGAACTCGACCAACTTCAGGCGGCCAATCCCCAGCGTTACGGCAGCGTGAAACTGGTCGGGACAATCAAGGCCGATCCTGCCTACGCCACCCGCGAACGGCTGGCACATCCGCAGGTGATCGGTGCCCGCATCGTGCTGCACGATGCCAGGCCTGAAACGGTTTCCCCCGAGGATTTCAGCAGCGAGCAGTGGTCGGCGTTTTACGCCCGTCTGCAACCGCACCAGCACCTGCACATCTACGCCAAGGAAGCCGAGACCAACCTGCGTGTATTGCGCCAGGTTCCGGAAGACGTGCGGGTGATCATTGATCACCTGGGCAGTTGCCACGCCGAGCGCGGCCCCGATGAACCTGCCTACGTCGCACTGCTGGCCGAGGCGAAAAGGCGCGGCAATGTGTGGTTCAAGGGGCCGGGTTATCGCACCTCGAGCGATCCTGCACAAACCGCCCGGTTCGTGACGCAGATCGTGCGCTGCGTAGGCGTTGAAAAGATTGTTCTGGAAGCCACCGACGCCCCCCATGTGGGCACTGACAATAC
The DNA here is from genome assembly GCF_040947875.1 of Pseudomonas sp. MYb118. NCBI lineage: Bacteria > Pseudomonadati > Pseudomonadota > Gammaproteobacteria > Pseudomonadales > Pseudomonadaceae > Pseudomonas > Pseudomonas sp. MYb118. Next base: position 256,092 of record NZ_JBFRXN010000003.1, read on the forward strand.
TGGCGTGGCCTATTCCAAATTGTTCGATTTAAACAAGACGTTCAGTTTTGTCGATGCTGTTGCACACCATGTTTCTAAAGAAACCCGAATTCCTGCTGGCCAACTTCTGCGCAATGCCATTGGCCAACTGGTTAGTTGATTAACGCCCACGCTTTAACTTCGAGATATCAAGCGATGACAAACATTACTACAAAAGAAATCGACTTCGCCGTTAAGTACGCGGACCAGACCCTGAAACTCAAAGGGACTGTTTTCACTCCGGAAAACGCCGACGCGTCCCTGCCGCCAGTGGTGTTCAACTCCGGCTTCACCGGTGGCGTGTCGATGTACGGTCAGCTGTTCGGTCGTGCCCTGGCGGCGCGCGGTTATCGCGTCATGACCTACGACGTGGCGGGTTTCTTCACCAACAAGCTGATCCGCAACACGATCAAGGCCGGTGACCAGTTGATCACCAATGTCAGCCTGGAAGACCAGAAGGACGAAGTGCTCGGTGCTGTGCAATGGGCCCGGGAAAACTTTGGCCAGATGCCAGTGGTGGCTTCCTGGGCGATGGGCTCGGTGGCGAGCCTGGGTGCCGTGGCCGAACTGGCAGCGGCCGGCGGCGAGCAGATCCGTTTCTGGGTGCCGATGAGCTACACCAACATTCGCCATTTGCAAGGCCTGCGTGCCGACCAGGCGGCAGCGGATGCGGCGATCCTGCAACTGGCCGACGATGCGGCGATCCCGCCGTTCGACACCGGCACCGAGGCGACCCGTGTGGGTTACTACCCGCTGGACCCGGACACCCAGGCCTATGTCGACCAGCAACTGGGTGGCTACACCGAAGCCGGTGGCGCCGACCGCTGGCCGGGCTGCACCCACGTCACGGCCAAGTCGTACAAGTCCTACGTGGCCTACAACCCGGAGCAAGCCATCGAAGGGGCCAACGGTTTCCCGCCGGCGCTGATCATCCATGGTGCCGACAACACCCTGCACATGCCGGCCGAGTCCGAGCGCCTGCACCGTCAGTACCCGGGTGACGCAGGCCCGGCCGCGCTGATCATCAAGGGCATGCAACACGGCCAGCAGAACCAGGTCGACAGCCCGGTGTTCGCGACGATCATCCGAAGCATCGACCAGGCGATTCGCGCTCGCGCCTAATCCCGTTCGCAACACCCACGCAAAATCCCCTGTGGGAGCGAGCCTGCTCGCGATGGTCTTGAACACACCGAGGTGTGTCAGGGTACCAGCGTCATCGTTGACGACCATCGCGAGCAGGCTCGCTCCCACAGGTTTGTCTCACAGGTGTTGCATCTGGCCCAACACCGCCCCAGGCCCTAACATGGCGTGATCCATGACAAGGAACTGGCGATGACCGGCGACTCCGCACCCTCCGTGACCAACCCCGCCACCAAGCGCATTGGCCTGCTGATTCTTCCCCAGTTTTCGATGATGGCCCTGGCCGGTGCCAGCGAACCGCTGCGTGCGGCCAATCGGTTGTCCGGCAAGACGCTCTACGAATGGACCGTGCTCAGCGAGTCGGGCGGCCCGGTCAGTTCCAGCAGCGGTTTCGAGATCCAGGCCCAGCCCATCGACCAGGCGCCGGATTTCGACCGGGTGTTCGTGCTGGCGAGCCTGGACATCGAACACCAGAAACCGCCGAAGATGCTGCGCTACCTGCAGCGCGCCGTGGCCCGTGGCAAAACCGTCGGCGCCTTGAGCACCGGCACGTTCATCCTCGCCCGTGCCGGCCTGCTCGAAGGCAAGCGCTGCACGTTGCACTGGGAATCCATCGGCCAGTTTTCCGAGGAATTTCCCACCATCGAAGTGACCCGCGAGCTGTACGTCAACCATGAAAACCGCTGGACCTGCGCCGGCGGCACGGCGGCCATCGACCTGATGCTGGCGCAAATCGCCCTGGATTTCGGCAACCCGCTGGCGGCGAGCATTGCCGAGCAGTTTCTCCATGCGCGTATTCGCGCCCCGGAAGAGCACCAGCGCATGTCGATCCAGTGGCGCTTCGGTATTCACGACAAGCGCCTCACCGCGGCAATCGCGTTCATGGAGAACAACCTGGAGAACATCGTCGGCATCGAGGAAATCGCCGACCGCTGCAACCTGTCCCACCGCCAGCTGGAACGGCTGTGGCACCAGCATTTCGGCATGACCCCCAAGCGTTTCTACCTGGAGCTGCGGCTCAACGAAGCGCGCCGCTTGCTGCGCGAAAGCACCCAGCCGATTGCGTCGATTGCCTACAGTTGCGGGTTCGTCTCGGCGTCGCACCTGGGCGCGGCGTATCGCCGGGTCTTTGCCTGCACGCCAGGGGAGGAGCGGCGGAAATTTGATGATGCCCACTCCTGAATCCTGCCATCGTTCGCCGCGCTCCCAGCACGGCGAGGGGGCAAAATCCCGCCGGTTGCATGCGCCTCGATAAAACCACATAGCTTGCTAATGACTTGCTTCCGCAGCAGCTGGGCGCCGGCTGCACAGGGTCGCTTGGTCATTTGGCAACTATCCTTCGAGTAAAACCTCGCACGCCGTTGCCAAGCCTAGTGACGGCGATTTTTTGATATAAATCGTCGCACTCGAAGCGCAGGCTGCGCCCGTGAGCGCGGTAATGTTTCTTACACAAACGGCGTCCACTTCCAGATGCACAGCCGACAAAAACAACAATGACGTACAGAAGGCCTTACAACCATGGAAACCTTGAGTTTCATTCTGGAAAACGGCGGGCTGATCAGTCTGCTCCTCGGCCAGCACCTGCTCCTCGTCGCAGTGGCGGTGGGGCTGGCGATCCTCACCGGCGTGCCGGTCGGCATCGCGATCTCCCAGCATCCCAGGGCGCGTCGCTGGGTATTGGCCTTCGCCGCCGTGCTGATGACCATTCCTTCGGCGGCGCTGTTCGGCCTGATGATCCCGGCCCTGTCGCTGATCGGCTACGGCATTGGCGTGGTGCCGGCGGTCATTGCCCTGTTTCTCTATTCGCAGTTGCCGATCATCCGCAACACCACCACCGCGATCTCCAACATTGACCCGGCGCTGCGCGAAGCGGCCATCGGCATGGGCATGTCGACCTGGCAGCGGTTGTGGAAGGTCGAGCTGCCGATTGCCGTGCCGCTGATCATGGCCGGCGTACGCATGGCCACGGTGATCAACATCGGCATCGCCGCCATTGCCGCCTACATCGGTGCCGGTGGCCTGGGCAGCCTGATCATTCGCGGTATCGCCCAGTCCGACACCCGCCAGTTGCTGGCCGGCGCCATCATCATCAGTGTCATTGCCATCGCGGCCGACTATGCGCTGTATGCCCTGCAACGCATCCTCACGCCTACCGGCCTGAACAAGAACAAAGTGGCCAGCGGCCCAATGAAGGAAGCGACGACGTGATCCAGATCGAAAACCTCAATAAACAATTTGGCTCAATCACCGCCGTGGAAGATGTCTCCTTCAACGTTGAAGAGGGACAGATCTGCGTACTGCTGGGGCCCTCGGGCTGCGGCAAGACCACCACGCTGAAGATGATCAACCGCTTGATCACGCCGACGTCGGGCACCATCCGCATCGGCGGTCGTGACACCAGCGAGCTGGACAGCGTGACCCTCAAGCGCTCCATCGGCTACGTGATCCAGCAGGTTGGTCTGTTCCCCAACATGACCGTGGAAGAAAACATCTGCGTGGTGCCCAACCTGCTCGGTTGGGACAAGACCAAGAGCCGCAAGCGCGCCGCCGAGTTGCTGGAGGTGGTGGCGCTGGACCCGGCGCGCTTCCTCAAGCGCTACCCGTGCGAGCTGTCCGGTGGCCAGCAGCAGCGCGTCGGCGTGGCCCGCGCCCTGGCCGCCGACCCGCCGGTGATGCTGATGGACGAGCCGTTCGGGGCGATCGACCCGATCAACCGCGACGTGATCCAGGACGAGTTCATGCGCATCCAGCGCCAGGTCGGCAAGACCGTGCTGTTCGTCAGCCACGACATCGACGAAGCGGTGAAGATGGCCGACTGCGTGGCCCTGTTCCACAACGGCAAGATCGAACAGTTCGGCACCCCCGACGACCTGCTGGCACGGCCCAACAGCGAGTTCGTGGCCAACTTCATGGGCAGCGACCGCATCATGAAACGCCTGTTCCTGCTGCGCGCCGGTGACATCGCCAGCAAGATCGCACCCCGCGAGCAGATGCAGATCGTCGGGGGCAACAGCAGCCTCGCCACGCAATCGCCGCTGATCGTCAAACCTGCTGATGACCTGCGCCAGGTGCTCTCGCAACTGCTCGGTCGCGGCCAGGATTGGGCGCTGTGCAACGACAGCGACGGACGCTTTATCGGCTACATCCATCAGGCCGACATCCTCGCGCGGCTGGTCGACAACATCAATCCAGTGGGGCACTGACCATGTCTGAAGTGATCAGCCGATTCTGGGAAGGGCTGCAATATTACTGGGGCGACATCAGCTACCTGACGGTCCAGCACCTGGAAATCGTCGCCATCAGCGGGGTGCTCGCGCTGATCGTGGCGCTGCCGTTGGGCGTGTGGATGAGCCGCCCGGCGAACCAGCGTTACGCCATGGCCAGCATGCAGTTCCTCAATGTCGGCCAGGCGATTCCCAAGCTGGCGTTGCTGGCCCTGGCCATGAGCCTGATCGGTGTGGGCAGCGGCGCGGCCATCATCGGTTTGTTCGTCGCCACGCTGTTGCCGGTGGCGGTCAACACCTACGAAGGCCTGCGGGCGGTGCCGGCGCATTTGATCGAAGCGGCGGAAGCGATGGGCATGACACCGTCCGAGACGCTGTGGAAAGTCGAAATCCCCAATGCCTTGAACGTGATTTTCGCCGGTATCCGCACGGCGCTGGCGATCAACGTCGGCACCGCGCCGCTGGCCTTCCTGGTCGGCGGCGGAGGCCTGGGCGAGCTGATCTTCACCGGTATCGACCTGAACGACTTCGGCATGATGCTGGCCGGTGCAGCGTCCACTGCGATCCTCGCGATTGCCGTGGACATGGGCTGCGGGGTGATCCAGACCCTGGCCGTGTCCCGGGGCCTGCGGCTCGCCGGGCGAACCTGAACGCAATGACCCTAAACCAATAATTATGAGGTGCATGATGACTTATCGGATCCTGGCCAGGCTGTTGTTGACGCTGAGTTTTGTTGTGGGTTTTCTCGGCAGCGCTTCTGCCAATAGCACCATCGTGGTGGGCGGCAAGAAATTCACCGAGCAGCAACTGGTCGCCGAAATGACCTCGCAACTGCTGCGCGCCAATGGCTACACGGTCGACAAACGCGCCGACCTTGGCTCTTCGGTGCTGCGTGCGGCGCAGGAAAATGGCCAGGTCGATGTGTACTGGGAATACACCGGCACTTCGCTGGTGATCTACAACAAGGTCACCGACAAACTCGATGCCGACGAAACCTACAAGCGCATCAGCGCTCTGGACGCGCAGAAGGGCATCACCTGGCTGAACCCGTCCAAGGCCAACAACACCTACGCCTTTGCCATGCGCAAGGATGAGGCGGAAAAAGAGGGCATCGCCTCGATCAGCGACCTGGCGAAAAACATCGGTGCGGGCAAGAGCTACAAGTTCGCTTCCAACGCCGAGTTCTTCTCGCGCACCGACGGCCTGCGCCCGCTCCAGGACATGTACCAGTTCGAGTTCGAGCGCAAGAACGTGGTGCGCATGGACGGCGGCCTGACCTACCAGGCGTTGCGCGACGGCCAGGTCAACGTGGCCCTGGTGCTGTCCACCGATGGACGCATTCCGGCCTTCGGTTTCGTGGTGCTCAAGGACGACAAGGGCTTCTTCCCCAGCTATGCGCTGACGCCGGTGATCCGTACCGAAGTGGCCCAGGCCAACCCGAAGGTCACCGAGCTGCTCAATGCGCTGTCGTCCAAGCTGGATGACGACACCATTGCCGGCCTCAACTCCCGCGTCGACGTGGGCCGCGAGTCCATCGAGGCGGTGTCCAAGGAATTCCTGCAACAGAACAAGCTGCTCTAGCTGTTTTTCGGTGGCGTTATTGCCACCGGCTCGGGCCAGCGCATCGCTGGCCTGTTTTTTATCCCTCCTGCCCATCGTACGCGCGCCAACCTTCATACGGCGCGGGCGCTTTTCGTTCGCCTGTCTTTCTTCGGAGCATTACCCATGCAGATGAGTAAACAGTTGGTGGCTTGTTCGATGTTGGCGTTGTCGGCCAGCGCCTTTGCCGATGACGCTATCGAGCGTATGAGCCTGGCCGACATGCGCCAGGCCCTGGACCGGGGCACGCTCAGTTCCGAGCAACTGGTCCGGCACTACCTGGACAACATTCAGGCCAACAATCGTCAGGGCCAACGGATCAACGCGCTGGTGACGGTCAATGACCAGGCGCTTGAGCAGGCGCGCCAGTGGGACGTCGAGCGGGCGAAGAATCCAGGCGCCAAGCATGCGCCGCTGGCCGGTATTCCATTCGTGGCGAAGGACAATTTCGACACCGCCGGCATGGTCACGTCCGGCGGTTCCTACGTGCTGCGTGAATCGGTGCCGAGCCAGGACGCCTTTACCGTGAAGAAACTCATCGACGGCCAGGCGATCCTGCTGGGCAAGGCCAACCTGTCGGAACTCGCGGCATCCTTCGGCTGGTTCGGCTACAGCTCGTTCGGCGGCCAGACCCTCAACCCGAAGAACACCAAGCGTGACGCGTCCGGCTCCAGCAGTGGCTCGGCCGCCTCGGTGGCCGCGCAGTTCGCGCCGTTCGCCCTGGGCTCGGACACCAGCGGCTCGATCCGCGCCCCAGCCAGCGTCACCGGCACCGTCGGTTTTCGCCCGTCCCTGGGACTGATCAGTCGCAGCGGCATTATCCCGTTGTCGCTGGCCTTCGACACCGGCGGCGTGATCACCAACAGCGTGCTCGACCAGGCCATCGTGCTGGACGCGATCAAGGGGCCAGACAGCAACGATCCGGCGACCCAGGACCTGGCCAGCGACGGCATCCGTTTCGAACAGGCGCTGGGCGCTGCTTCGCTCAAGGGCAAGACCATCGGCGTGATCAGCAACTTCAAGGGCGCCAACCCCGAGGTCGACCAGGTGTTCCTCAAGGCCCAGCAAACCCTTGGCGAGCGCGGCGCTCACGTGGTCGCCATCGAGTTGCCCAAGGCCTTCGAAACCCTGTGGAGCGATGTGCTCGGGCCGGTGGGTGAGGGCGAATTCAAGCCGCAGTTCGAGCGCTACCTGGCCACGCTCGGGGCGAACCAGCCGCGCACCCTGGCGCAATTTCTCGAGTTGGCGCAGAAGAACCAGGCCGAGAACGCCGCGCATGGGATGAACCCGGCACGTCTGGAAGGGCTGGCAGCGCTGGCGAAGAGCGACAGCACCGATTCGCCGCAGTACATTTCGATCCTGTCGCGCAAGATCCCGCAACTGCGCGCGCAATTGATGGACATCATGCGCCAGAACAAGGTCGACAGCCTGTTCTTCGCCACCATCAACTGCCCGGCGTCGGTGGTGCATGGCGTGACCGATGACAGCTACGTGTGCAAGGCCGGCGACACCTACGCTTCGTCGTACATCGCCTCGGCCACGGGTTTCCCGGAAATCACCGTGCCGGCCGGCACCATCAAGGGCAACCTGCCGGTGGGGGTGTCATTCCTTGCAGGCTACGGCGAAGACGCCAAGGTCGTCGGCCTGGGCTACGCCTTCCTCGGTCGCTGAACCGGTCAGATCTGCGCCAGCAGCCAGGCGCGGAACGCCACCAGCGAGGGCAGCATTTCGTTGCGTGGCGGGTAGGCCAGGTAGTAGGTGCGCTGGCTGGCGAAGGGCAGGTCGAGGCTGATCAGCTCGCCGTTGGCCAGTTCGTCGCTCACCAGGATGCGCGGTACCAGACCGATGCCGATGCCGGCCCGCACCGCCTGAATCAAGTGCGAGGTGAGTTCGAAGCTCGGCCCCAGGCGCATCAGGCGGTGGGGCAGACGGTGGTGGCTGAACCACTCGCCCCAGACGTTGGCGTTGGTGGCGACATTGAGCAGGGTCTGCTCGCCGATGCGTTCTGCGCTCCAGTTGTCCTGGGCGGCTGCGGCCTGCGGGGAGATCACCACCAGCAGTTCTTCGGTGTGCAGCCGGTGGCTGATCAACCCCGGCAGGTCGCTGGAGCCGACGACGATGGCGGCGTCGATGCCGCTGGATTCGAAGTCGATGGTGTCGATCCGCGAATGGATGTGCACCAGCATGCCGGGGTGGTTTTTGTAGAAATCATGCAGGCGCGGCAGCAGCCATTTCGAGCCGAAGGTCGGCAGGGTGGCCAGGCGCAGGGTGCCACTGCCGGACTGATAGGCCATGGCCTGCAAGGTCGCGCTGCGGATACGCCCCAGGGCCTCGCTCATTTCCCGCTGGTACAGGCGGCCGACGTCGGTCAACTGCACCTGGCGGCCTTCGCGGCGGAACAGGGTCAGGCCCAATTGCTGCTCCAGCGCCTGCACCTGGCGGCTCACCGCGCTCTGGGTCAGCGACAATTCCAGCGCCGCGCGGGTGTAGCTTTCATGGCGGGCGGCGGCTTCAAATGCCAGCAGCAGCGACATCGACGGCGTGAGATGACGGTAATTCATTCATAAAACTCATCGTTAGCGGCAGAAATATCCGTTTGTTGGGTGACCGAACCTGCGGGATCATTGGCACCTATAACGACCTGAGGCTCATCCATTAATGCTCAGGCGACAAGTATCATGAAATTTCCGTGAAGAGACCACCGCCATGATCGCCCAGCTGACGACCGCGACCCCCACGCAGGATTACCCGCAATTTCTCAAGGCCCTGCAAGCCAGTGGCTTTCGCGGACAGCTCAGCGCCGACTACGCCACCCGCACCGTGCTGGCGACGGACAACTCGATCTACCAGCGCCTGCCGCAGGCGGCGGTGTTCCCGCTGGATGCCGACGACATCGTGCGCATCGCCACGCTGATGGCCGAGCCGCGCTTCAAGCACATCAAGCTGACACCACGGGGCGGCGGCACCGGCACCAATGGCCAGTCGCTGACCGACGGCATCGTCGTCGACCTGTCGCGGCACATGAACACCGTACTGGAAATCAACGTCGAAGAGCGCTGGGTGCGGGTCCAGGCCGGGGTGGTCAAGGACCAGCTCAACGCCGCGCTCAAGCCCCACGGGCTGTTTTTCGCCCCGGAGCTGTCGACTTCCAACCGCGCCACCGTGGGCGGCATGATCAACACCGACGCCAGCGGGCAGGGCAGTTGCACCTACGGCAAGACCCGCGATCACGTGCTGGAACTCGACAGCGTGCTGCTCGGTGGTGAGCGCCTGCACAGCCAGCCGCTGAGCGAGGCAGAGTTGGAGGCGGCGTGCGCGCAGCCAGGGCGCATCGGCGAGGTGTACCGCACCGCACGGCAGATCCAGGAAACCCAGGCCGACCTGATCGAGAAGGTCTTTCCCAAGCTCAACCGCTGCCTGACCGGTTACGACCTGGCGCACCTGCGCGACGAGCAGGGCCGGTTCAACCTCAACAGCGTGCTGTGCGGCGCCGAAGGCTCGCTGGGCTACATCGTCGAAGCCAAGCTCAACGTGCTGCCGATTCCCAAGTATTCGGTGCTGGTCAACGTGCGCTACAGTAGCTTCATGGACGCGCTGCGCGACGCCAACGCTTTGCTGGCGCACAAGCCGCTGTCCATTGAGACCGTGGACTCCAAGGTGTTGCTGCTGGCGATGAAAGACATCGTCTGGCACAGCGTCGCCGAGTATTTCCCCAGCGACCCCGAGCGCGCGACCCTGGGCATCAACCTGGTGGAGTTCAGCGGCGAAGACGTGGCGCAGGTCAACGCCGACGTCGCGGCATTCGTCGAACACCTGCAAGCCGACCAGACCATCGAGCGCCTGGGCCACACCCTGGCCGAGGGCGCCGAAGCGGTGACCCGCGTCTACACCATGCGCAAGCGTTCGGTGGGGCTGCTGGGTAACGTCGAGGGCGAGGTGCGTCCGCAGCCGTTCGTGGAAGACACCGCGGTGCCGCCGGAGAAACTCGCCGACTACATCGCCGAGTTCCGCGCCTTGCTCGACAGCCATGGCCTGGCCTATGGCATGTTCGGCCACGTCGACGCCGGGGTGCTGCACGTACGTCCGGCGCTGGACATGAAGGACCCGGCCCAGGCGGCGCTGGTCAAGCCGATCTCCGATGCCGTCGCCGAGCTGACTCAGCGTTACGGCGGCCTGCTGTGGGGCGAGCACGGCAAGGGCCTGCGTTCGGAATACGTTCCGGCGTTTTTCGGCGAGCTGTACCCGGCGCTGCAATCGCTCAAGGGCGCGTTCGATCCGCACAACCAGCTCAACCCCGGCAAGATCTGCACGCCGCCGGACGCCGAACAGGGCCTGCTCAAGGTCAACGAGGTGACCCTGCGTGGCGACCTCGACCGGCAAATCGACGAGCGCGTCTGGCAGAGCTTCGGCAGCGCCGTGCACTGCAACGGCAATGGCGCCTGCTACAACTACGACCCCAACGACGCCATGTGCCCGTCGTGGAAGGCCACCCGCGAACGCCAGCATTCACCCAAGGGCAGGGCGTCGCTGATCCGCGAGTGGTTGCGCTTGCAGGGCGCGGCCAACATCGACGTACTGGCCGCCGCACGCAGCAAGGTGTCGTGGTTGAGCGGTTTGCCGACCCGTTTGCGCAATAACCTGGCGCGCTCCCGTGGCGAGGCGGACTTCTCCCATGAAGTCTACGACGCGATGGCAGGCTGCCTGGCCTGTAAATCCTGCGCCGGGCAGTGCCCGATCAAGGTCAACGTGCCGGAATTCCGCTCGCGTTTCCTCGAGCTGTACCACGGTCGTTATCAGCGCCCGCTGCGCGATTACCTGATCGGCTCGCTGGAATTCACCATTCCCTACATGGCCTATGCGCCGGGGTTGTACAACGCGGTGATGGGCTCGAAGTGGATCAGCCGCCTGCTCGAGCGCCACGTCGGCATGCTCGACAGCCCGCTGCTGCATCGCTTCGACCTTCAGAACACGTTGACCCGTTGCAAGGTGGCGGTGGCCAGCGTGCCGGCCCTGCGTGAACTGACACCTGCGCAACGCGAGCGCAGCGTGGTGCTGGTGCAGGATGCCTTCACCCGCTACTTCGAAACACCGTTGCTGGCCAACTTCATCCAGTTGGCCCATCAGCTGGGCTACCGAGTGTTCCTGGCGCCGTACAGCGCCAACGGCAAACCGCTGCATGTGCAGGGCTTCCTCGGGGCGTTCGCCAAGGCGGCGATCCGCAACGCCAATCAACTCAAGGCGCTGGCCGATTGCGGCGTGCCGCTGGTGGGCCTGGACCCGGCGATGACCCTGGTCTATCGCCAGGAATACCAGAAAGTGCCGGGGCTCGAAGGCTGCCCGAAAGTGCTGCTGCCCCAGGAATGGCTGCTGGATGCGCTGCCGGACAACCCGCGTCCTGATGGCCAGACGTTCCGCCTGCTGGCCCACTGCACCGAGAAAACCAACGCCCCGGCCAGCACCGGCCAATGGCAGGCGGTGTTCGCCAAGCTCGGCCTGAAACTGGTCAGCGAAGCGACGGGCTGCTGCGGCATGTCCGGCACCTACGGCCACGAAGCGCGCAATCAGGAAACCTCGCGGACCATCTTCGAGCAGTCCTGGGCCGGCAAGCTGGACAAGCCCGGCGAGGCCCTGGCCACCGGCTACTCCTGCCGCAGCCAGGTCAAGCGCCAGGCAGACAAGCAATTGCGCCATCCGCTGGAGGCGTTGCTGGAGCATTGCGGACGCGGCTAACCGAACCACCTTCTCTGTAGGAGCGAGCTTTCTCGCGATAGCGGTGTGACATTCAACATGGATGTCGGCTGATCCACCGCAATCGCGAGCAAGCTCGCTCCTACAGGTACGCGGCAGATTTACTGATCCGCACTTTTTTCTCCGGCCTGCCACTGTCGCCAGGCCCGGCGCGCTTCTAAAGTCGAGGGGTATCTCTCCAGGGAAACCTCGCGCATGTACAGCCCGTTCGCTGTCCCAGGCTCCGCTCGACCCTTCCATGACCGTCTCTACGCCGGTGAAATCCTGCGCATCAACGAGGCGCCGGCCATGGTCGCCCTGGTCGAGCACACCCGGGCCATGCTCGAAGACGCGCTGCACCCCTGGTTGCCCACCCACATCCATCGCCATTTGAACCACGAACAACAGACCGTGCAGTTCGCCAAATGCCAGGGCGCCTTTGCCGGTTCCCGCGAGGTGCAGGAGCTGTGGCGCGCGGTCATCGAAAGCCTGGGGTTCGACGCGCAGGCCTTGGCCTGCGACCGCCTGCACCTGCGCTTCCAGCCACACCGCGAAGCCGATGCGCTGGCTCCACGGGCGCGCACCACGGCAACCATCGCGTTTCACCGTGACACCTGGGGCTCGAACCTGTACGCGCAGGTCAACTGGTGGGCGCCGATCTATCCGATCACGGCAGGGCGTACGTTCGCGATTTACCCCGACCTCTGGCAGCGTGCGCTGCGCAATTCCAGCGCCGATTTCGACATGCGCGCCATTCTTCAGCGCTCCCACCAGGCTGGGCGCAACACGGTGGACGCCGACGAGGCTATCCCGCATTTGCTGGAAGCGATTGATGCGCAACAGGGGATCGCGGTGCAAATCGAGCCGGGCAGCCTGATCGCCTTCTCCGGCGCGCACGCCCATGCCGGCGTCGGCAACAGCACCGGGCTGACGCGCATCTCGTTCGAAACCCGCTCGGTGTTGATCGCCGACGTCCTCGCCGGGCTCGGCGCGCCAAACATCGACGGTGATGCGCCCTGGCAAACCCCCGGTCTGTTCCGCCGCATGAGCGACGGCCAGCGCCTGAACGATGTCCTGGGCTGCCACTTCATCGAACCCTATCACCGAACTCACAGGGATTTGGGCTAAACACACATTCTGTGAACGGCCCGGTCCCCTGTAGGAGCGAGCATGCCCGCGATGGAGGCAGCACCACCGCGGGGTATCAGACAGCCAGCGTTATCGTTGACGTCCATCGCGAGCGTGCTCGCTCCTACAGAAATTCGCGCCGCCCTCTGTGGGAGCGAGCCTGCTCGCGATGGTCGCGAGGGCGCCACGGGGTGTCAGGCATCGCGCGTTATCGTTGGCGAATATCGCGAGCAGGCTCGCTCCCACAGGTACAGGTTCAGGGGTGAGAAGGGCATGGGGAAAAAGGGCTTGAGATGTTATAGGGTAACAATATAAGGTGCTCGCCCCCCGTACCTGTAATGCGAATACCCCATGACCCTCGCCCCCCCACGTTCCACCGTCACCCGGCTTCTGAGCATTGATGCCCTCAGAGGCCTGGTGATCCTGTTCATGCTGCTCGACCACGTGCGTGAAACCTTCTTCCTGCACCATCAGGTCGGCGATCCCATGAACGTTGCCACCACCGAGCCCGCGCTGTTCTTCAGCCGCACCCTGGCCCATCTGTGCGCTCCGGTGTTCGTGCTGCTCACCGGCCTGTCAGCCTGGCTGTACGGCGAGAAATACGCGGGCAAGGGCGACGTCAGCCGTTTCCTGTTCAAGCGCGGGCTGTTTCTGGTGGTGCTCGAGTTCACCCTGGTCAACTTCGCCTGGACCTTCCAGTTGCCGCCGACCGTCATCTACCTGCAAGTGATCTGGGCCATCGGCCTGAGCATGATCGCGCTGTCGGCGCTGGTCTGGTTGCCGCGCCGGGTCCTGCTGTTGTTGAGCGTGGCAATCATCGCCGGGCACAACCTGCTGGACACTCTGCATTTCCCTGTTGAGTCGGCCATGCACATACCTTGGGCGATTTTGCATGATCGCGGCTGGATTGAGCTCACCGAAAGCCTGCGCCTGCGCACTTCCTACCCACTGCTGCCGTGGATCGGCGTGATTGGCCTGGGTTACGCCATGGGCCCGTGGTTCGGCAAACTCGCCGACGCCAGTGTGCGCCAACGCGCCTTGCTGATCGGTGGCCTCGGCGGACTTGCCGGTTTCTTCGCCTTGCGCCTGCTCAACGGTTACGGCGAAAAGCCCTGGAGCGTCGGCGAGTCGTCGGTGCAAACCCTGATGAGCTTTTTCAACATCACCAAATACCCGCCATCGCTGCTGTTCCTGGCGTTGACCCTGAGCCTTGGCTGCCTGCTGCTCCTGTGGTTCGAGCGAGCGCAACAGCGCCCATGGCTGCGACCGCTGGCCGTGCTGGGTTCGGCGCCGATGTTCTTCTACCTGCTGCACCTGTACGCGTTGAAGGTGTTGTACCTGATCGCGGTGGCGCTGTTCGGCCTCAACCAGGGCAACTGGTTCGGTTTCAGCTCGATCGGCGCGGTGTGGCTGGCGTCGTTGGTGTTGGCCGTCGCCCTGTATCGGCCGGTCAAGGCGTTCGCTGCGCTGAAGGCACGCCGCCGGGACATCGCCTGGCTGAAATACCTCTGAGCGTGCACTTTTATAAAGCCGTGTCACCCTCTGGTGCACTAAGCCAAGGCAATCGCCAGCAGGGCACCCAGCGCTGGCGAGATGCGCAAAGCCCCGTAAAACCGGGCGTCAGCGCAAGCCCGGCGCATTCTGGCACAAACACTGCAACACACCTGTCAGGCCCACCACAAACGCAATCGAGTGGGCAGCCCGCCCGGTCAACGACGATCGAAACGTGGGCAACATCGGTGGATCAGGCATAGCTGTCTGGGCTCAACACCGCAAAAGAACAGGCAAAGACGCCTGGAACCGCAAGGTTTCAGGCGTTTTTTTTTGCTTTTTGAACCGTATTAGCCAGGTGCACCTTATGAACTCCAATGTTGCCGCGTTGAACAAATTGCAAACGCTGATCGTGATCGGCAATGGCATGGTGGGCCATCATTGCGTCGAGCAGTTGATCGAGAAGGGCGCGCTTGCGCAGTACCGCATCCACGTCTTCAGCGAAGAGCCGATGCGCGCCTACGACCGCGTGCACCTGTCGGAGTACTTCACCGGCCGCGACGCCGAATCCCTGGCCCTGGGCGATGCAGCGTTGTACCAGACGCCCGGCGTCACCCTGCACCTGGGCGTGCCGGTGGTGGAAATCGACCGCGCCGCACGCCGGGTCATCACCGCCCAGGGCAGCACCGCCTACGACAAACTGATCCTGGCCACCGGCTCCTATCCGTTCGTGCCGCCGGTGGAGGGCGCCGAGGGCGATTCGCGCCTGGTGTATCGCACCCTGGAAGACCTCGATGCCATCCGCGCGGCGGCGGCCAATGCCCGTCGCGGTGTGGTGGTCGGCGGTGGCCTGCTGGGCCTGGAGGCAGCCAACGCCCTGAAGAGCCTGGGCCTGGAAGCTCACGTGGTGGAATTCGCCCCGCGCCTGATGCCGGTGCAACTGGACGACATGGGCGGCCTGGCGCTCAAGGCGCAGATCGAGCGGCTGGGCGTCGGCGTGCACCTGTCCCGCGCCACGCAGTCGATCAGCGCTGGCGAGGACTACCGCTACCGGATGAATTTCGCCAACGACGAATTCCTCGAAACCGACCTGATCGTGTTCTCCGCGGGCATTCGCGCCCAGGATGCGCTGGCCCGCCAATGCGCGCTGGAGATCGGCCCCCGCGGCGGCGCGGTGATCGACAACCATTGCCTGAGCAGCGACCCGCACATCTACGCCATCGGCGAGTGCGCTTCGTGGAATGGCAGCCTGTTCGGCCTGGTCGCGCCGGGTTACCAGATGGCGCGCAATGTTGCCGCGCAACTGTGCAACGAGGTGGCAGAACCCTTCATGGGCGCCGACATGTCCACCAAGCTCAAGTTGCTGGGTGTGGACGTGGGTTCCATCGGCGACGCCCAGGGCAACACACCGGGTTCGCGCAGCTTCCAGTTCATCGACGAAACCAGCGCCAGCTATCGCCGGCTAGTGGTGGACGCTTCGGGCAAATACGTGATCGGCGCGGTGCTGGTCGGTGACAACAGCTATTACGACACCTTGCTGCAATACGCCCAGAACGCGATTGCCTTGCCAGCGGAGCCGGCCGGTCTGATCCTGCCCACCTCCGAAGGCGCTCCGACCCTGGGCCCCGGTGCACTGCCGGAATCGGCGACCATCTGCTCGTGCCACAACGTCACCAAGGGCTCGATCTGCTCGGCCATCGACGGTGGTTGCACCGATCTGGGCCTGCTCAAGGCGCAGACCAAGGCCTGCACCGGCTGCGGCGGTTGCGCCGGCCTGCTCAAGCAGGTCTTCGAACATGAGCTGACCGCGCGCGGCGTCAGTGTCGACAAGAGCCTGTGCGAACACTTCGCCTACACCCGTCAGGAGTTGTACGCGCTGGTGCGGGTCGAAGGTGTGATCAGCTTCGAAGAGCTGCTGGCCAAACATGGCCGTGGCCACGTCGGCTGCGACATCTGCAAACCGGCCGTGGGTTCGATCCTCGCGTCCTGCTGGAACCAGCCGATCATGGACGCGTCCCTGGTGCCGTTGCAGGACACCAACGACACCTTCATGGCCAACATGCAGAAAAACGGTACCTATTCGGTGGTGCCGCGCATTCCCGGTGGCGAAATCACCGCCGACAAGTTGATCGCCATCGGCGTGGTGGCGAAAAAATACGACCTCTACACCAAGATCACCGGCGGGCAGCGCATCGACCTGTTCGGCGCGCAACTGCACGAGTTGCCGGACATCTGGGCCGAGCTGATCGACGCCGGTTTCGAAACCGGGCACGCCTATGGCAAGTCGACCCGCACGGTCAAATCCTGCGTCGGCAGTACCTGGTGCCGTTACGGCGTGCAGGACAGCGTGCAAATGGCCCTGACCCTCGAGGACCGCTACAAGGGCCTGCGCTCGCCGCACAAGCTCAAGTTCGCGGTGTCCGGCTGCACCCGCGAATGCGCCGAGGCGCAGAGCAAGGACGTCGGCGTGATCGCCACCGAGAAGGGCTGGAACCTGTACATCGCTGGCAACGGCGGCATGCGCCCCCGTCACGCGGAGCTGTTTGCCACCGACCTGGACGACGCCACCCTGATCCGCTACATCGACCGCTTCCTGATGTTCTACATCCGCACCGCCGACAAGCTGCAACGCACCTCGGTGTGGCGCGAAAGCCTGGAGGGCGGCCTGGATTACCTCAAGGACGTGATCATCGACGACAGCCTGGGGCTGGGCGCCGAACTCGAAGCGCAGATGCAACTGGTGGTGGACCGCTACGAGTGCGAGTGGGCCAACGCCCTGCAAGACCCGGAAAAACTCAAGCGCTTCCGTACCTTCGTCAACGACAAACGCGCGGACCCGGACATCCATTTCGTCCAGGAACGCGGTCAGCGGCGCCCGATTATGGCCGCCGAACTCAACCTTATCCCGGTCACCGAGGAGACAGCCTGATGAGCCACTTCAATACCCAACGCGTGCAAGCGCTCGACACTTGGAAAACCGTGTGCGGGCAACAGGACCTGGTCAGCAACTCCGGTGTGGTGGTGTGGCTGGACGGCGCTCAGGTGGCGCTGTTCTACCTGCCGGGCGCCGAGGGCAAGACCCTCTACGCCATCGACAACCACGACCCGCAATCCGGGGCCAACGTGATCGGCCGTGGCCTGGTCGGCAGCATCAAGGGCGACCTGGTGGTGGCGTCGCCGATCTACAAGCAGCATTTCCGCCTGGAAGATGGCAGTTGCCTGGAGTACCCGCAACAGCGCCTGCGGGTTTGGCCTGTGCGCTTGAACGGCGATGCGGTCGAGGTCGGCGTTTACTGACGCTGAAAGCCAGGGCAGGGCTCAGCGGGAAATGATCCCGTGATCAATGGCGTACTTGACCAGCGCCGCCGGCTTGTCGATGTTGAGCTTGCGGCGGATGCTCAGGCGGTGGGTTTCCACGGTGCGCACGCTGATGTCGAGGTCGCGGGCCATTTCCTTGTTGTTCATGCCCTGGGCCATCTTGTACAGCACCTGGCTTTCCCGTGGGGTCAGCTCGTTGTCGCTGCTCTTGTCGGCGATCAGGCGCTGGGCGATCTCGGCGCTGTAGAAGGTGCCGCCGCTGGCAATCGCTTCGATGGCGGCGATGATTTCCCGTGACGGGGCGTTTTTCAGTACGTAGCCGCTGGCTCCCGAGCGCACCGATTCGCTGACGTACTCGTAATTGTCGTACATGCTCAGCACCAGCACTTTCAGCGCCGGGTACTGGCTGCGCAGCAGGCGGGTCAGTTCCAGGCCGTTGATGTCCTTGAGGCTGATGTCCACCAGCAGCAGGTCCGGCTGGCAGCGCCCGACCATCTCAATGGCCTCGGCGCCGTTCTCGGCTTCACCGACCACCTCCAGCTGGGCCATGACGGACAGCAGCGCCTTGATGCCGTCGCGCACCAGCGAGTGATCGTCGACCAGGGCGACGCGGATCGGGGAGGGCAGGTTCATCACGGGCTTCTCTCTCTTGGGGTCAGGTCAGCGTTTGGCGCCGGGCATTTTCATCGGCAGCACCACGTCCAGCTCGCTTCTTCCCGGCATCGAAGTCAGGTCGAGGCGCCCGCCGAAATGCTCGACGCGTTCACGGATGTTGCGCAGGCCGATCCCGGCATGCAAGCGCTCGACCTGGGCGACGTTGAAACCGACACCGTCATCGACCACCGTCAGGCGGATCGACTGCGCCGTGCCATGCAGGTTGATGGAGACATTTTTCGCCTGGGCATGGCGTTCGATGTTGGTCAGGCCTTCCTGGACGATGCGAAACAGCGCCACGGCCGCGCCATCCACCAGGTGGCAGTCGAATTCGTTGTCGTCGTAGGTCACGGTCAGGCCGCTGCGCTGGCCGAATTCCTCGGCCAGTTGGCCGATGGCGGCGGACAGGCCGAGGGTGTCGAGCAGGGAAGAGCGCAAATCGTGGGACAGGCTGCGCACCTCGCCAATCGCTTCGCCGAGGCGCTCGGTGGCCTCCTTGAGAATGCCCAGGCCACGGTCCTGGCCTTTTTCCAGCACCAGCCCGGCCAGCTCGAACTGGAACTTGATCGACACCAGCACCTGGCTGATGCCGTCATGCAGCTCCCGGGACACCCGCGAGCGTTCTTCTTCCTGGAGGCTGACGATGCGCTGGGTCAGGCGTTGCAGCTTCTTGTCCGCCAGCCGGTGTTCGCTGACGTTGAGGGTCATGCCGCTGGCAAACACGAACAGCACCGCCACCAGCGCGACGGCGGCAATCGCCAGCATGGTCTTGCGAATGCCCTGGGCGACCTCGTCACGGGCCTGCTGGGTGGCGCGCTCGACGTCTTCCAGGTAGATGCCGGTGCCGAGCATCCAGCCCCAGCGGTCGAGCATCACCACGTAGGCCAGCTTGTCGGTGACCTGGCCGGAGGAGGGCTTGTTCCAGGCATACCGCTGGAAGCCTTCGCCCGATTGCGCGCTCTGCAACAGGGCCTGGATCACGGGCAGGCCGTGGGGGTCCTTCATGTCCCACAGGTACTGGCCGACCAGCTCCGATTGCCGCGCATGCATCAGGCTGCGGCCCTCGTGGTCGTAGACGAAGAAATAGCCGTTGATGCCGAAACTGAGCTTGCGCAGCTCTTCCAGCACCTGTTGTTGGGCCTGCGCATCGCCGCGGCCTTCGTCGTAGAGCGGGGCGATCAGGCTCTGGGCCATTTCCACGTAGTTTTTCAGCTCCGCGCGCTTGCTGGCCAGGATGCTGTCTTCGATCAACTGCGCCTGCTGGTCGCCCAACTGGCGATTGAGCGAAATCACCAACGCGCAGATGACCGCAATCGCCAACACCAGCGGCAGAATCCCGAGCGCGACGATTTTGTGTTTGAGCTGCATGGAGACTCCTGCGCGATTGTGCTCCCCCTGTAGGAGCGAGCTTGCTCCGGGCGGCGTTCCGACGATAGCGGCGTGTCAGCCGCCGCGATGTTGACTGACACGGCCTCATCGCGAGCAAGCTCGCTCCTACAGGAATCGGGCGGCATCATAGGCCAAAGATACGCCCGTGGAGTAGCGCTACCGGGCGGAATGACGGGTGGTGGTCTGTGCCTGCCATACCCAAAAACCTGTGGGAGCGAGCCTGCTCGCGATGAGGCCGTGTCAGTCACCATCAATGTCGGATGGGATACCGCAATCGCGAGCAGGCTCGCTCCCACAGATAAGGAGGATGCCGTGTCTACGTAGAACTACGTAGACGCCACGTACGTAGTTACGCGGATTTATTTGTAGACGCCATGCGCAGATATTGGGCCAGCTCCGCACCGCGGACACAATTATAAAAATTACCGCCGCAGTCACAAGCTGTCGGCAGGAGACACGCTATGCCCCGTCTGGCTAAACACCTCGCCTGGTTTGCCGTGGCTGTTCTGGGAGCGTTCGCGCTGAGTGTCGTGGCCCTGCGCCGCGGCGAAGCGATCAACGCCCTCTGGATCGTAGTCGCGGCCGTCGCCATCTATCTCGTTGCCTACCGCTACTACAGCCTGTTCATCGCCAACAAAGTGATGCAACTGGACCCCAATCGAGCCACGCCCGCCGTGCTCAACAATGATGGCCTGGACTTCGTTCCGACCAACAAACACGTACTCTTCGGTCACCACTTCGCCGCCATCGCAGGCGCCGGCCCTCTGGTCGGTCCAGTCCTGGCCGCGCAGATGGGCTACCTGCCCGGCACCCTGTGGCTGATCGCCGGCGTGGTACTGGCCGGTGCGGTACAGGATTTCATGGTCCTGTTCCTCTCCACCCGTCGCAACGGGCGTTCGCTGGGCGACATGGTCCGTGAGGAAATGGGCCGCATCCCTGGCACCATCGCGCTGTTCGGCTGCTTCCTGATCATGATCATCATCCTCGCGGTGCTGGCGCTGATCGTGGTCAAGGCCCTGGCCGAGAGCCCGTGGGGCATCTTCACCGTGATGGCGACCATCCCGATCGCGATGTTCATGGGCATTTACATGCGCTACATCCGCCCGGGTCGCATCGGCGAAATCTCGGTGATCGGCGTGCTGTTGCTGCTCGGTTCCATCTGGCTGGGCGGGCAGATCGCCGCCGACCCGGTCTGGGCCAAGGCCTTCACCTTCACCGGTATCCAGATCACCTGGATGCTGATCGGCTACGGTTTCGTTGCCGCGGTGCTGCCGGTATGGCTGATCCTGGCACCACGTGACTACCTCTCCACCTTCCTCAAGATCGGTACCATCGTCGCCCTGGCGATCGGCATCCTGATCACCATGCCCGAGCTGAAAATGCCGGCACTGACCCAGTTCGTCGACGGCACTGGCCCGGTGTGGAAGGGCGGTCTGTTCCCGTTCCTGTTCATCACCATCGCCTGCGGTGCAGTGTCCGGTTTCCACGCGCTGATCTCTTCGGGCACCACGCCCAAGCTGCTGGCCAATGAAAGCCATGCCCGCTACATCGGTTACGGCGGCATGCTGATGGAATCCTTCGTTGCCATCATGGCCATGGTCGCCGCTTCGGTGATCGAGCCTGGTGTGTACTTCGCCATGAACAGCCCGGCTGCCGTGGTCGGTGCCGACGCCGTTTCCGTGGCGCAAACCGTCAGCAGCTGGGGCTTCACCATCACCCCGGAAGCGCTGCAAGCGGTGGCCAAGGACATCGGTGAAACCACCATCCTGGCCCGTGCCGGCGGTGCGCCGACCCTGGCGGTCGGTATCGCACAGATCCTGCACCACGTCCTGCCGGGTGAAAACACCATGGCGTTCTGGTACCACTTTGCGATCCTGTTCGAAGCACTGTTCATCCTGACCGCGGTCGACGCCGGTACCCGTGCCGGGCGTTTCATGCTGCAGGACCTGCTAGGTTCCTTCGTGCCGGCGATGAAACGCACCGAATCCTGGACCGCCAACCTGATCGCCACCGCCGGCTGCGTGGCGATGTGGGGCTACCTGCTGTACCAGGGCGTGATCGACCCGCTGGGTGGCATCAACACCCTGTGGCCGCTGTTCGGCATCTCCAACCAGATGCTGGCCGGTATCGCCCTGATGCTCGGTACCGTGGTGCTGATCAAGATGAAGCGCCAGCGTTATGTGTGGGTGACTCTGCTGCCAGCGATCTGGCTGCTGATCTGCACCACCACCGCCGGCTTCATCAAACTGTTCGACGCCAACCCGGCGATCGGCTTCCTGTCGCTGGCGAAGAAATACAGCGACGCGCTGGCCAACGGTCAGGTGCTGGCTCCGGCCAAGAGCATCGAACAGATGCAGCACGTGATCTACAACGCCTACACCAACGCGACGCTGACTGTGCTGTTCCTGTTCGTGGTGTTCAGCATCCTGTTCTTCGCCCTCAAGGTCGGTGTCGCCGCCTGGGGCAGCAAGGAACGTACGGATAAAGAAGCACCGTTCCAGGCCATACCGGACGCGTAATCGAGGAGTGCAGCATGTTCAATGACCTGAGTCGCCTGGGCAAATACCTGGGGCAGGCCGCCCGCCTGATGGTCGGCATGCCCGACTACGACACCTACGTCGAGCACATGCAGAACAAACACCCGGACCTGCCGGTGATGAGCTACGAAGTGTTCTTCCGCGAACGCCAGGAAGCCCGTTACGGTGGCAAGGCGGGGCCGAAGTGTTGTTGAGCCGCTGAGCGGGTCATGTTGTAAAGAAAAAACTGTGGGAGCGAGCCTGCTCGCTCCCACAGCTGCAACACAGATCGGCAGCATTTACGGCAACTCCTCCCATCTGACCTTGGTCACCCCGGCCCTGCACGCCTGCTCGCGCAGCAGCGCGCCGTCTACCCCATGCCACACCCCCACATCCGCATGCAGGCACGCGTAGTACCACGCGTCGTCATCGGTCATGTGCGAAT
This sequence comes from Pseudomonas sp. MYb118, assembly GCF_040947875.1. Taxonomy (NCBI): domain Bacteria; kingdom Pseudomonadati; phylum Pseudomonadota; class Gammaproteobacteria; order Pseudomonadales; family Pseudomonadaceae; genus Pseudomonas; species Pseudomonas sp. MYb118. The sequence continues at coordinate 278,741 of NZ_JBFRXN010000003.1, forward strand.
CCGGCTGGACGAACAGTCGCCGTGAATCGTTCAGGCAGTAGCTGATTTCAAAGTGCCGTGCACGCATAGGCCCATTCTCCGGTGGGGTGCGATTCCGACCGAGGTGGCGTGGTGCCAGTTCAGTTTATTTGCAGGCCCGGCCATGGCGCTTTCTTGATTGGCATCAACCCGCGCCGTCGCGAGGCTAGTTATGCTGGACCCAGGCCCGACCCGAGTGCCAGAACACCATGCTCTATCCGCTGTTGCTCACCTTGCATCTGTTCGCCGCGCTGATTTTCATCGGCACTGTGTTTTTCGAAGTGCTGTTCCTGGAAAGCATCCGTAAGAAGCTGCCGGCCAAGGTCATGCTGCTGGTCGAGGAGGGCGTGGCTCGCCGGGCCCGGCAGTTGATGCCGTGGGTGCTCCTGGTGCTGTTCGGCGCAGGTATCGGCATGGTCTGGTTGCGTTACCTGCCGGTACTGGCCTCGCCGCTGGCGTCGTCGTTCGGCACCTTGCTGATGCTGAAAATCCTCGCCGCCGTCAGTGTGCTCGGGCACTTCCTGATGGCCATGCTGCTGTTCAAGACCGGGCGCATGAACGCTCGCTACGTGCATTTCATCCACACCAGCGTGTTTTGCCACATGGTGGCCATCGTGATACTGGCCAAGGCCATGTTCTACCTGACCTGGTGACCGGCCGTCCGCTCCTTGAAATACGTGGCTTGCAGCTTGATACAAGTCAAGGAGCGTTGTTCGACAATCCCGGAAACTGCAGGCCTGTGACCCGTCTCGGAGGCCTGTCATGCTCGATTTCTTTCCGCAACCCGGCGAGCCGGTCGCTCGCTGCGATCAGGGCGTACTCGACCCCAACTGTCATGCCGACACCCAGAAGTTTCACCCAGGCATCGGCTCGCTCGACCTGCTGCGCGCCGTGCGCATCAGCCGCCAGAAGCGCAGGCCACTGTCGTTGAACGTGCAACTGCCGGCCAACCTCAAGTCCTACTGCACCACGCCCGATGCGCAGAGCGAACAGGCCGCCCTCGAGCAGTACCTCGAACACCTCAAGCGCGAAATCGACTTGGTCGGTTGCCACCTCAGCCCCGAGCAACGGGTCGAGCAGTTTCACCTGGCCGGCGGTACGCCGAGCATCGCCCACCTCAAACAGTTGATGAACCACCTGCGGCGCCGCTTTCATTTCCTCGAACACGAGTGCGGCGACTACAGCGCCGAGGTCGACCTGCGCCACACTGACTGGGCGATCATGGGCGCGCTGCGCGAACAGGGCTTCAATCACGTCAGCATCGGCGTGCCGGACATCGACGCCGAATGCGAGATGTCGGTGGCCTGCTACCAGAACCCGGCGCCGATCAATTCGCTGATCGACGCCGCACGCACCTTCGGCTTTCGCTCGGTCAATGTCGACCTGGGCTTCGGCCATGCCTGGCAAACGCCGGACAGCTTTGCCGCAAAACTCAAGACCATCATCGAGCTGGAACCGGACCGCCTGATGGTATTCGACTACGCCCGGCCACCACGCCGCTACCGGCCGATGATCGGTGACAAGGTGCGGGCGCTGTGCAGCCAGGAAGACAAGGGCGCCATGCGCCAAGTGTGCTTCGAGCAATTGATTGCCGCCGGTTATCACTACATCGGCATGGGTCAGTTCGTGCGTCCCGATGACGACCTGGCTATCGCCCAGGAGCGCGGGCGTCTGCGCCGCACCTGCGACGGTTTCACCCGCCATGGCTTTTGCGATCACATCGGCTTCGGCCTGGGCGCGATCAGCCAGATCGACGACCTGTACACGCAAAACACCGACGAGATCGAGCGTTATCAACGTCAGTTGGGCAACGACCAATTGCCCACCAGTCGAGGGTGGCGCTTCGAATCGGGGGAGCAGATACGGCACACGGTCACGGAACGGCTGGCGTGTGACCTGGAGCTGGACATCCGTTCCATCGAGCGCCGCTACGGGCTGGTGTTCCCACGTTATTTCGCCTCGGTCTGGCCACGGCTGGAGCAGCTGAGCCGTGATGGCCTGATCGAGTTGTCGGACCGTTTCATCAGTATTCTTCCCGCCGGTCGGCCGGAAGTGGATGTCATCTGCCATCTGTTCGAAAAAGAACGGGGCAGTGCAAGGCATTAACCTTTTTGTGAGTGGATTTCATGAAGTCTGTGTTCAATCGCGCCCTGGTGGAAAAATACGATCGTCCGGGGCCGCGCTACACCTCTTACCCGACGGCGCCGCAGTTTCACCAGGCGTTCGCCGTCGATGACTACCAGCAGGCGGCCCGGGCCAGCAACCTGGTGGCCAGCCCGAAACCGCTGTCGGTGTACATCCACATCCCGTTTTGCAAAAGCCTTTGCTACTACTGCGCCTGCAACAAGATCATCACCCAGAAAACCCACCGCGCCGTCGAATACCTGACCTACCTCAAGCGTGAAATCGCCATGCAGGCAGCCTTGTTCGACAGCACCCGCAAACTCACGCAATTGCACCTGGGCGGCGGCACCCCGACCTATCTGACCAGCGAGCAACTGGCCGACCTGATGGCGTGCCTGCACCAGTCGTTCGACATGGACCACAGCGACAACCACGAATTTTCCATCGAGGTCGATCCGCGCACTATCAGCACCGAACGGATCCAGACCCTGCGCCAACTGGGCTTCAATCGCCTGAGCTTCGGCGTGCAGGACTTCGACCCGGACGTGCAGGCGGCGGTCAATCGCCAGCAAAGCGAAGAACAGATCTACGCCCTGGTCGCCGCCGCCCGCGAGGCGCATTTCAAGTCGATCAGCGTCGACCTGATCTACGGCCTGCCGCTGCAAACGGTGCAGAGTTTCGACGTCACCCTGGGCAAGATCATCGCCTTGCGCCCGGATCGGATTGCCGCCTACAGCTACGCGCACCTGCCGGAGATGGTTCGGGCGCAAAGGCTGATCCGTCCCGAGGACATGCCGCCACCGGAGCGCAAGCTCGAGCTGCTGGAACTGACCATCCGCCGCCTGACCGAAGCCGGCTACGTCTACATCGGCATGGATCACTTCGCCTTGCCCGACGATGAGCTGACCCTGGCGCGCAGTCGCGGCACCCTGCAACGCAACTTCCAGGGTTACTCGACCCACGCCGACTGCGACCTGATCGGCCTCGGCGTGTCGTCGATCGGCAAGGTCGGCGACAGTTACAGCCAGAGCGTCAAGGAGCTTTCGCAATACTACGCGCGCATCGACCAGGGCCTGCTGCCGGTGCACCGTGGTTATCGGCTGACGGACGATGACCAGTTGCGCCGTGAAGTGATCAGCGACCTGATGTGCCACGGGCGCATCGACTTCGCCAAGTTCGAGGCCAGTCATGGCATCTGCTTCACCGGGTATTTCGCCGATGCCCTGGCGCAACTCGATGAGCATGTGAAGGACGGGCTGTTGCAGATTCACGCCGATGAACTGGTGCTGTTGCCCCAGGGGCATTTGATGATGCGCAGCGCAGCCATGGCTTTTGATGCGTACCTGGGCGGAGAACAGAAGGGCCGCTTTTCCCGTACCGTTTGAGCCTCGGAACGTTCTGATACGGGGTTTTTGGTTGAGTTGATTTCAGTCAAGGGCAGGTGGCCCATCGCTACCTAAGATGGCCGCCAAGCCCATTCGAAATCAGCGAACCCATGACAGCCCAACCGCTCGCGAAACAGGTCTTCCCACGCCACTGGAGCGTCGGGCTGGTGGTGCTGGTGGTGTTGCTGATCGCGGTGTTCGCCACGGTGCAGGCCAAGTCCTATGGCGACATCGAACGCCAGCGCATCGACAAGGTTTTCCCGCAGACCGACAAGGTCTCCGAGCCCGAAGGCCAGTTCAAAGTGCGCAGCATCTCGGCGGCGGGGAAGGTGGTCGGCTACGTCTTCCAGAGCCTCGACGTGGTGGACATTCCGGCCTACTCGGGCAAGCCGATCAATACCCAGGTGATCCTCGACACCGCCGGTGTGATCCAGGACGCCTATGTGCTGGAGCACCACGAACCGATCCTGCTGATCGGCATTCCCGAAGAAAAACTCCACGGTTTCAGTGCCCGCTACAAGGGCATCAAGGTCACCCAGCGGGTAGTGGTCGGCCGTTCCAGCGACCAGAGCGCCGTCACCGTCGACGCCATCGCCGGCGCCACCGTGACCGCCATGGTGGTCAACGAAGTGATCATGCGCGCAGCCCATGACGTGGCTGTTTCGCTCAAGCTGATCGCCGACACGGGCGGGGTGAAGAACAAACCGGCCATCGTGCGCCAGGATGTGTACCAGCCGGCCACCTGGGAGCAATTGACCGGTGACGGCTCCATTCGCCGGCTCCACCTGACCCGTGGCCAGGTCGATGCCGCGTTCAAGGGCACCGAAGCGGAGGGCGTCGACAACGCCAGCCCTGAGCAAGTCAACGACACCTTCATCGACCTGTACACCGCCGACCTCAACCCGCCGACCATCGGCCGGGCGCTGCTGGGAGACAACCAGTACCGTTTCCTCATGCAGGACCTCAAGCCCGGCGAGCAGGCCATCGCGGTGCTCGGGCGTGGGCAGTATTCCTTCAAGGGCTCGGGTTATGTGCGCGGCGGCATTTTCGACCGGGTGCAGTTGCGCCAGTTCGGCAACGTCATCAGCTTCCGCGACATGGACCATCAACGGCTCTCCGATGTGTTCGCCCAGGGCATGCCGCAGTTCGACGAGCTGTCGGTGTTCATCGTGCGCAAGGCCGCGGCTTTCGATCCGGGCTCGCCGTGGTCGCTGGAGTTGCTGGTGCGCCGGCAGACCGGCCCGGTCAACGGCATCTTCAGCAGTTTCGAAGTGGCCTACCAGCTGCCCGAGCAATACCTCGAACGCCCGGCGCCAACGCCTGAAGAACTGGCGGCCATCGAGGAAGCCAAGCGGCCGATGTGGTTGAACATCTGGTATCAGAAGCAGTTCCAGATCGCCGTGCTCGCCAGCGCCCTGGTGTTGCTGACCGCCATCCTCTTTCTGCAGGACAAGTTCACCCGCCAGCCGCGCTTCCTGCACTGGCTGCGCCGCGGCTACCTGATCTTCACCGTGGTGTTCATGGGCTGGTATGCCCTGGGGCAACTGTCGGTGGTCAACGTGCTGACGTTCGTGCATGCCTTGTTCCAGAACTTCCGTTGGGAGCTGTTCCTCACCGACCCGTTGATCTTCATGCTCTGGGTGTTCACCGCCGCCAGCATCCTGCTGTGGGGTCGTGGCGTGTTCTGCGGCTGGTTGTGCCCGTTTGGCGCCTTGCAGGAGCTGATCAACGAAGCCGCACGCAAATTGAAGATCCCGCAATACGAATTGCCCTTCGCCGTGCATGAGCGGCTGTGGGCGATCAAGTACATCATCCTGCTGCTGTTGTTCGGCATCTCCCTGGAGTCGATGGCCACCGCCGAACAGTTCGCCGAAGTGGAACCGTTCAAGACCGCCATCACCCTGCATTTCGACCGCCAATGGTGGTTCGTGCTCTACGCCGTGGCGCTGCTGGTCATCAACATCTTCACGCGCAAGGTCTACTGCCGCTACATCTGCCCGCTGGGCGCGGCGCTGGCGATCCCCACCAAGCTGCGCCTGTTCGACTGGCTCAAGCGCCGCAAGGAATGCGGCAGCCCCTGCCAGTTGTGCGCCAAGGAATGCGAGATCCAGGCGATTCACCCGGACGGGCGGATCAACGCCAACGAGTGCCACTACTGCCTCGACTGCCAGATGACTTACCACAACGACAACAAATGCCCGCCGCTGATCCTCAAGCGCAAGAAGCGCAACAAGGCCGCGCCCGTGGGGACGCAACTGATCCCTGTCGTGGAAGTGGCCGCCGGCGAATGAGTTCCACCCGCGCACCTGCGCAGTGTCCGTTTTCCCTTCAAGGAGTAACGCAAGATGAGCGATAAACAATCCACGACAACCGGACAGGAAGAAGAGCACGCGGGCCTGAGCCGCCGCGGCTTCCTGGGTGGCAGTGCCATGACCGGTGCAGTGCTGGCGGGGGCCACGGCCCTGGGAGGAACGGTATTCACCCGCGAAACCTGGGCAGCGGCGGTCAAGGACGCGCAGGCCAAGATCCATGTCGGCCCCGGTGAACTGGACGAGTACTACGGCTTCTGGAGCGGTGGTCACCAGGGCGAAGTGCGGGTGCTGGGCGTGCCGTCGATGCGTGAGTTGATGCGTATTCCGGTGTTCAACGTCGACTCCGCCACCGGCTGGGGCCTGACCAACGAAAGCAAGGCGATCCTGGGTGACAGCGCCAAGTACCAGAACGGCGACTGCCACCACCCGCACATCTCCATGACCGACGGCAAGTACGACGGCAAATACCTGTTCATCAACGACAAGGCCAACTCCCGCGTCGCCCGTATCCGTCTGGATATCATGAAGTGCGACAAGATCCTCACCGTGCCCAACGTCCAGGCGATCCACGGCCTGCGCCTGCAAAAGGTGCCGCACACCAAATACGTGTTCGCCAATGCCGAGTTCGTCATCCCGCACCCTAACGATGGCCACACGTTCGACCTGCAAGATAAAAACAGCTTCACCATGTACAACGTCATCGACGCCGAGAAAATGGAGATGGCGTTCCAGGTGATCGTTGACGGTAACCTCGACAACTCCGACGCCGACTACACCGGCAAGTATGCGGCGGCCACCTGCTACAACTCGGAGAAGGCCTACGACCTGGGCGGCATGATGCGCAACGAGCGCGACTGGGTGGTGGTGTTCAACATCCCGCGCATCGAGGCGGCGGTCAAGGCCGGCAAGTTCATCACCTTGGGCGACTCGAAGACGCCAGTGGTCGATGGTCGCAAGGTCGATGGCAAGGATTCCGAGTTCACCCGTTACATCCCGGTGCCGAAGAACCCGCACGGCCTCAACACGTCCTCGGACGGCAAGTACTTCATCGCCAACGGCAAGCTGTCGCCCACCGTGTCGATGATCGAAATCGCGCGTCTGGATGACCTGTTCAACGACAAGTACAAGGACCCGCGCGACGTCATCGTCGCCGAGCCGGAACTGGGCCTGGGCCCGCTGCACACCACCTTCGACGGTCGCGGCAATGCCTACACCACGCTGTTCATCGACAGCCAGGTGGTGAAGTGGAACATGGCCGATGCCATCCGCGCGTACAAGGGCGAGAAGGTCAACTACATCAAGCAGAAGCTCGACGTGCACTACCAGCCGGGCCACAACCATGCCTCCCTGACCGAAACCAGTGAAGCCGACGGCAAGTGGCTGGTGGTGTTGTGCAAATTCTCCAAGGACCGCTTCCTGCCGACCGGCCCGCTGCATCCGGAGAACGACCAGTTGATTGACATTTCCGGTGAGGAAATGAAACTGGTGCACGACGGCCCGGCGTTCGCCGAACCCCACGACTGCATCCTCGCCCGTCGCGACCAGATCAAGACCAAGAAGATCTGGGACCGCAACGACCCGTTCTTCGCCCCGACCGTGGCCCGGGCCAAGAAAGACGGAATCAACCTGGAGACCGACAACAAGGTCATCCGCGACGGCAAGAAAGTGCGGGTCTACATGACCTCCATGGCGCCGGCGTACGGCCTGACCGAGTTCACCGTCAAGCAGGGTGACGAAGTCACCGTGACCATCACCAACATCGACCAGATCGAGGACGTGTCCCACGGCTTCATCATGACCAACCACGGCGCGAGCATGGAGATCAGCCCGCAGCAGACCTCGTCCATCACCTTCACCGCCGACAAGCCCGGCCTGCACTGGTACTACTGCAGCTGGTTCTGCCATGCGCTGCACATGGAAATGGTCGGCCGCATGCTGGTCGAACCGGCCTGACGGTGGTGAAGACAGGAGCGCAGCGATGACCGAAATCCTGGGCAAGCCGATCAAGGTGATCGCGTTCGCGCTGCTGTCGATGTCCGGCAGCGCGCTGGCTGTACAACCCATTACCGAACTGCCGTTGCAGCAGGATGCCGAGCAGCGCTGGCACCTGCCGGCAGGCGAGTACCGCGGCTCGTTCAGCGTGGACGCGCCGATGCACATCGTCTGTGAACCCGGTGCGGTGTTCCAGGCGCAGGGGCAGGGTAATGGGCTGACGGTCAGCGCGCCTGACGTGACGATCGAAGGCTGCACCTTTCTCGACTGGGGGCATGACCTGACCGCCATGAACTCGGCGGTGTTCCTGCAACCCAAGGCCCGTGGTGCGCTGATCAAGGGCAATCGCATGCAGGGGCAGGGCTTTGGCATCTGGGTGGACAGCACCCACGATGCCAGCCTGATCGACAACGACATCCAGGGTGACCCGCAAATGCGCTCGCAGGACCGCGGCAACGGCATTCACCTGTACGCCGTGCGCGGCGCCAAGGTCATTGGCAACCACGTGCGCGAAGCGCGCGATGGCATCTACATCGACACCTCCAACGGCAACCTGCTGCAAGGCAATACCCTGGAAGATTTGCGTTACGGCGTGCACTACATGTTCGCCAACGATAACCAGGTGCTCGACAACATCACCCGCCGCACCCGCACCGGCTACGCGCTGATGCAAAGCCGCAAGCTGATCGTGACCGGCAACCGCTCCGAACAGGATCAGAACTACGGGATCCTGATGAACTACATCACCTATTCGACCCTGCGCGACAACTTCGTCACCGACGTGCGCGACGGCTCCACCGGCGACACCATGATCACCGGCGCCGAGGGCAAGGCGCTGTTCATCTACAACTCGCTGTTCAACAGCATCGAACACAACCACTTCGAGCGCAGCGCCGTGGGTATTCACCTGACGGCGGGTTCGGAGGACAACCGCATCGCCGACAACGCCTTTGTCGGCAACCAGCGCCAGGTCAAGTACGTGGCGACCCGCTTGCAGGAATGGTCCATCGACGGTCGCGGCAACTACTGGAGCGACTACCTGGGCTGGGACCGCAACGACGATGGCCTGGGCGATATCGCCTACGAACCCAACGACAACGTCGATCGCCTGCTGTGGATGTACCCGCAGGTGCGCCTGCTGATGAACAGCCCCGGCATCGAGCTGCTGCGCTGGGTGCAACGGGCGTTCCCGGTGATGAAGTCGCCGGGCGTCATGGACAGCCACCCACTGATGAAACCCACCACTGAAGACCTGGCCAAGGAGCCCATCGGATGAATGTCATCGACATCGAAGGCGTCAGCCAGCGCTATGGGCAGGCCACCGTCCTGCATGACTTGAACCTGAGCCTGGGCGAGGGGGAAGTGCTGGGCCTGTTCGGTCACAACGGCGCGGGCAAGACCACCAGCATGAAGCTGGTGCTCGGTTTGCTTGAAGCCAGCGAGGGCCAGGTGCGGGTGTTCGGCCGTCCGCCCAGCGATCCGCAGGTGCGGCAAATGCTCGGCTACTTGCCGGAGAACGTGACGTTTTACCCGCAGATGAGCGGCCTGGAGACCTTGCGCCATTTCGCCCGGCTCAAGGGCGCTTCGAAGGCCCAGGTGGACCGTTTGCTGGAGGAGGTGGGGCTGGCGGCTGCGGCGCGGCGGCGGGTCAAGACTTACTCCAAGGGCATGCGCCAGCGTCTGGGGCTGGCCCAGGCACTGCTCGGCGAGCCACGCCTGTTGCTGCTCGACGAGCCCACCGTGGGTCTCGACCCGATGGCCACCCAGGACCTGTACCGCCTGCTCGACCGCCTGCGCGGCCAGGGCGCCAGCATCATCATCTGTTCCCACGTGCTGCCCGGGGTCGAGGCGCACATCAACCGTGCGGCGATCCTCACCCAGGGCCGCCTGCTGGCGCTGGGCAGCCTGCGCAAGTTGCGCGAGGACGCCGGGCTGCCGACCTTCATTCGCGCCAACGGCCTCAAGCACGCCGGGCCCTTGCAGATCTCCTGGAACATCGCCGGCCACCCCACCCAGCGCTGGGGCGTGGAAGGGCTCGAAGTGGCGGCGCTCAATGGCAGCAAACTCGGCCTGTTGCGCCAGTTGCTCAATGAAGACGACCCCAGCGATGTGGAAATTGCGCCGCCGTCGCTGGAAGACCTTTACCGCCATTACATGAGCCGGGCCGCGGCACACGCCAAGGGAGAGACCGCATGAACCCGATCTGGAACATGGCCCGCAAGGAGTTCAGCGACGGCCTGCGCAACCGCTGGTTGCTGGCCATCAGCATCCTGTTCGCGGTGCTGGCCACCGGCATCGCCTGGCTGGGCGCGGCGGCGTCCGGGCAACTGGGCTTCACTTCGGTGCCGGCGACCATTGCCAGCCTGGCCAGCCTCGCGACTTTCCTGATGCCGCTGATCGCCTTGCTGCTGGCCTATGACGCCATCGTCGGCGAGGACGAAAGCGGCACCTTGTTGCTGTTGCTCACCTATCCGCTGGGGCGCGGGTACATCCTGCTGGGCAAGTTCATCGGCCACGGCGGCATTCTTGCGCTGGCGACGCTGCTGGGGTTCGGCTGCGCGATGCTGGCGATCGCCGTGCTGGTGGACGACGTCGAGCTGAGCCTGCTGGTGTGGGCCTTTGGCCGTTTCATGCTGTCGTCGACCTTGCTCGGTTGGGGCTTCCTCGGGCTGGCCTATGTGTTGAGCAGCATCTCCGCGGAAAAATCCACGGCCGCCGGGCTGGCGCTGGGGGTGTGGTTCTTCTTTGTGCTGGTGTTCGACCTGGCGCTGCTGGCCCTGCTGGTGCTCAGCGAAGGGCAGTTCAACCCCAAGGTGTTGCCGTGGCTGCTGTTGCTCAACCCGGCGGACATCTATCGCCTGATCAACCTGTCCGGTTTCGATGGTGGCGCCACCACCTCCGGCGTGCTGACCCTGGGCACCGACCTGCCACTGCCGGGCGCGATGCTCTGGCTGTGCCTGGCCCTGTGGGTCGCGGCGCCGCTGAGCTCGGCCTGGCTGCTGTTCCGCCGGCGGGCGAGCTGAATTCTGTCTTGAAATGTGTGGAGTTGACGATGAGTACGCTTTATCTGAAAACGCTTGGGGCGGTCGCGGGCCTGATGGCTTGCCTGTGGCTGACGGGGTGTGACAAACCGGTGGAAGCCAGCAACAGCCTGGCGCCGGTCGCCTTTCACTCAAGCGATGAATGCCATGTCTGCGGCATGATCATCGGCGAGTTCCCCGGCCCCAAGGGTGAAGTGGTGGAGCACAGCGGCGTGAAGAAATTCTGTTCCACGGCGGAGATGATTGGTTGGTGGTTGCAGCCGGAAAATCAGCACAGCGGTGCGAAGTTGTATGTGCACGACATGGGCCGCGTGGCGTGGGACAAGCCTGATGATGCGCAACTGATTGATGCCAGGGATGCGTTCTACGTGGTGGGCACCAAACTCAAGGGGGCGATGGGGGTGGTATTGGCGTCGTTCTCCAGCAAGCACATGGCTGACAAGCTGGCTGAGGAGCAGGGGGGGCGGGTGTTGAGGTTCAGCGAGATTGATCAGTCGGTGTTGCAGCAGCCGGGGATGGGGGGGCATTCGATGCATTGATATTTGAGCCCACCACCCACCCACAGTGTTTTCTGGTGCTCACATATATTGGGTTCACTGGAGATCCCTGTGGGAGCGGGCTTGCTCGCGATGGCGGCCTATGCGGGTACATATCCATTACTGCGATACGGCTTCTTAAGGTTCCGCCCTTACGGCGGGTCACTTTTGGAAGAGCGCCAAAAGTAACCAAAAACGCTCTCGCCCCACCACTCGGCACCTCGCTAACGCTCGGTGTGCCCGAACACAGGCATTGCTCCGTGGGTCGCCGCGACGGGCCATCCATGGCCCGGCGCGGCTAAACCGGCGTCCTGCCGGTTTCCCCACTGCGCAATGCCTGTGTTCGGCCATCGTGGTTTAACGGGGCTTTCAGATCAAAATCAAAAGCACAGCAAAAGCAAAGCAAAGCAAAGCAAAAGCACAGCAAATGCAAAGCTTGTCCGGTGTTGTTCTGGTTTTTCCCCATTTTCAAAATCTGATCGCCGTCAAGTCGATATTCCCCCGCATGTTCAAAGATAACCTCCCGAAAGGTCGCGAGTGCCCGGCATTGTCGATGCCCAGGAGAACATGATGAAAACCGAGTTTCAGGATCGTTTGGCGGTGATCACCGGTGCCAGTTCCGGGATTGGCCTGGCTTTGTGTGCGGCGTTGTTGCCCCGGGGGGTGAAGGTGTTGGCGATGTCGCGCACGGTGGGGGAGTTGCCGGCCTTGCAGCAGATTTATGGCGAGCGCTTGCAGTGGTTGGCCGGCGATGTGACGCGTGAGCAGGATTTGCAGGCGCTGGCGCGGCGTGCGGCGCTGTTGGGGCCGGTGGATTATCTGGTGCCCAATGCGGGCATTGCCGAGATGGCCGATAGCCTGGATGTGTCGGCTTTTGCCCGGCAGTGGGCGGTTAACGGGGCAGGGGCGTTGAACACCCTGGCGGCGTTGCGCGGTGAGCTGGCGAACCCGGCGTCGGTGGTGTTCGTCGGCAGCTTCCTCACCGGTTCGAGCTTTCCCGGCCTGGCGGCATGCATCGCCAGCAAGGCCGCATTGGCGGCGCAGGCGCGCACTTTGGCGGTGGAGTTCGCCGGTTGCGATGTGCGCATCAACCTGGTTTCCCCAGGCCCGACCGCCACGTCAATGTGGGACAACCTGGGCCTGAGCGACGGCGAGCTCGACAACGTCGCCGACCACCTCGGCAAACGCCTGCTGCCCGGGCATTTCCTCGACGCAGCGGCGGTGGCCAATGTGATCATCTTCCAGCTATCCCAGGGCGCACGCGGTGTGTACGGCCAGGATTGGCGGGTGGATCACGGCTATTCCCTGGCCTGACAAATCCTTCACAAACACCACCCCCCCCCCTGTAGGAGCGAGCATGCTCGCGATGGTCGTCAACGATGACGCGGGGCATCTGGCACACCGCGGTGTTCTTGCGTTCATCGCGAGCAGGCTCGCTCCCACAGTTGTTTGCGAGTGATCGTTCCCACGCGGAGCGTGGGAACGATCGACAGGGAACTACTGATTAATGCGAAGTCCCTTCGGCAAACTCGATCTTGTTACCCACGTTGTACTTGCCCGACGGTTTGTTCATCGGGATGCGTTTGATTTCCTTGAGGGTGTTGCTGTCGTAGACGATCAGCGCGCCGTCGGTGGCCCAGATGCTCAGTAGCAGGTGGCGACCGTCGCGGGTGAATTCGACGTGGGCGGCGGTTTTGCCGGGCATCGGGCGCAGGGTGTGGGCGATTTCCAGGGTCTGTTTGTCGATCAGGTGGATGGCGTCGTTGTCCGGGCCGAAGAACACGTCGGTCCAGGCATAGCGCGAGTTGACGTGGCTGCGCATGAAGAACCCCGGCCCCAGGGTGGGGATTTCCTTGATCAGTTTCCAGGTCTTGAAGTCGATCACCGAGATCAGCCCCTTGCTGATGTTCGGCGTGGCGAACACCCACTCGCCGTTGCGCTTCCAGTACGTCCCGGACCCCAGGTGCGGCATGCCCGGCAGCGGGATGTCGGTGACCACCTTGCCGCTGTCCAGGTCGATCACCTGGCCACCCTTGGCCTTGCGTGAGGTGGCCAGCAATTGTTTGTAGTCGGGTGAGAAGGAGAAATCGTCGAGCATGTCTTCGGCGGGAATGCGCCGTGGCTCGAAGGTCGGTGTGCCGGCGGTGGAGATTTCCCAGGCTTCCTTCACGTCCTTGAGTGCGACGATGAAGCTGTCCCGTGGCGGCGCCGTATACACCGCGCTGACCCGCGAGGCGCTGCCGTCTTGGCCAACTGCCGGGATGGTCTTGACGGGTGACAGGTCACGGGCATCGAGCACCACCAGGCTGCCCGGCAGGTAGTTGCCCACCAGCACCCAGCGCCCGTCCTTGCTCACCGCGAGGTTGCGGGTGTTGAGGCCGGCGCGGACCTCGGCGATCAGCTTCAGGTTGTTCAGGTCGTACAGGCTCACCCAACCATCGCGCGACGCCACGTAGACAAACCGCCCGTCCGGGGAGAACTTCGGCCCGCCGTGCACGGCAAAGTGCGAGGTGAAGCGCGCCAGCACGTTGAAGCGATCACCGTCGAGGATGTTGATGTGGTGATCGCCGGCCTCGACCACCACGAACAGGTTCAGTGGGTCGGCGCCATGCTGCGGTGTGGCGGGCAGCTTGTTGATATCGGTGACGATGATGTGGCTGTTGCGAATATCGGCATCGGTCCACACCGGCGGGGTGGCCGGCGGTTGTTGCAGGTAATCCGCCAGCGCCTCGATCTGCGCCGGGTTGAACACCGTGTTGAAGCTCGCCATCTGGCTGGCCGGGCGACCTTCGCTGATCACCTTGCGGATCTCGTCCGGCTTGATCCGGCTCAGGCTCTCCGGCAGCAAGGCCGGCCCTGTGCCGCCGAAGCGGTTGGCGCCATGGCAGCTCTGGCAATGTTGCTGGTAGTTGTTCGCCGCCTCCTGCAGCGCGGCGGCATCACTCGCCGCCAGTGCATGAGCCGCCCCGAACCACAACAGCGGAACCAGCAGGGCGTGCTTCATAGCGCCACCTTGCGGCGCTGCACGGCCTGCACCGGGTAGAAACGGGCCGGATGCTCCATGGGCTGGGCGGCGAACAGGTCGACCACCTTGCCGATCACCGTCAGCGTCGGGATCCCCGGCGGGCATTCCAGCGCCAGGTTGGGCAACTCGCGCAATGGGCCACGCACGACGTGCTGGTCAGGCCGCGAGCCGTTGCTGATCAACGCCGCCGGGGTCTCGGCCGCCAGTCCCGCTTCGATCAGCTTGTGCGCGATGATCTTCAGGTTCGACAAACCCATATAGAACACCAGGGTCTGGCTGTCGTCGGCCAGGTCCTGCCAGGGCAGCTTCAGCTCGCCATCGTTCTGCAGGTGGCCGGTGATGAAACGGCAGGAGTTGACCAGGTCACGATGGGTCAGCGGGATGCCGGCGTAGGCGCTGCAACCGGAGGCGGCGGTGATGCCCGGCACCACCTGGCAGTCGACGTTGCGCTCCAGCAGGTATTCCAGCTCTTCGGCGCCACGGCCGAAAATGAACGGATCACCGCCCTTGAGGCGCACCACCCGCTGGCCCTGGTCGGCCAGGTCCACCAGCAACTGGTTGATCTGCTCCTGGGGCAGGCTGTGGCAACCGCTGGCTTTGCCGACGTAATGACGGGCGCAGGTGAGGGGGATCAGCGTCAGCAGTTCCGGGCTGATCAGGCGGTCGTAGACCACCGCGTCGGCCTGCATCAACAGGCTCCAGGCGCGCAGGGTCAACAGGCGCGGATCGCCGGGGCCGGCGCCGACCAGGGCGACTTCGCCCGGTCTGAACAGGGACTCGAGTGTTGCCGGTAGAGCGATCGATAAAGGCATGGGACGTCCTTGGTGCTTCATCAGGTTGATCGGCCCCAGCCTTTTTAGGTGGTTGGCCGAACGGGCAATCAATGGGTGATGCAGGCAATCGTGTGGATCGGCGGCAGGCCGATTTCTTCATCGCTCAGGTGGCAACCGGGGTCCTGGCCCCACAGGTCGCCCTCGGCCCAGGCGCGGGTGCGGGTGTTGCCGTTACAGATGGCCAGCCAGCGACACTGCGCGCAGCGGCCACCAACCACCCGTGGGTGTACGCGCAACTGCTGCAACAGGGCATCGGGCTGCTCCAGCCACAGGGTGCGGAACGGCGTGCGCCGCACGTTGCCCACCGAGTGCTGCCACCAGTAAGTGTCAGGGTGCACTTCGCCGGTGTTGTCGATGTTGGCGATGCCGCTGCCCGAGGCATTGCCGCCCCAGTCGCGCAGCATGCGTTCCAGGCGTACGGCGTGCTGCGGCAGGTGCTGCTCGACCCATTGCAGCATCAGCACGGCGTCGGCGTCGTTGTTGCCACTGACGAAGTCGCTGTCCAGGCCCTGCTGGATGTCGGCCCAGGCGCGCTGGAAAATCAGCGTCATGGCCTCGCGGCTCATCTGCTGGCGGGCGTCGAGCTTGCGGCTGCGCTTGCCGCGACCGCTGTAGTTGAGGTGCGACAGGTAAAACTTCTGCACGTCGTACTCGCGCATCAGCTCCAGCAATTGCGGCAGTTGCGCATGGTTTTCCTGGGTGAGGGTGGTGCGCAGGCCGACGCGGATGCCCTGTTCGCGACACAACTGGATGCCGTGCATGGAACTGGCAAAGCTGCCCTTGAGCTGGCGGAAGGCGTCGTGGGTGGCCTCCAGGCCGTCGATGCTGATGCCCACATAATCGAATTGCGCCGCGCGGATGTGCGCGATGTTGTCTTCGTTGATCAACGTGCCATTGGTGGACAGGGCGACGAAGAATCCCTTGGAACGGGCATAGGCGCTGAGCACGAACAGGTCGTGGCGCAGCAGCGGTTCGCCCCCGGACAGGATCAGCACCTTGACCCCGGCGTCGTGCAGGTCGTCGATCACGGTCATGGCCGTGGTGGTGTCCAGTTCGTCGCGAAACACGCTGTCGGCCGAGGTGGCGTAACAGTGTTTGCAGGTCAGGTTGCAGCGCCTGAGCAGATTCCAGATCACCACCGGCGCGCGGTGGCTGCCCGGTGGGCTGGTCCTGGGGGCGGGCGCGCCAGTGGCCAGCGCTCGCAGGTATTGGCTGATCCTCAACATGCGGCTCTCCTTGAGTCGGCGTGTGTTCAGTTCGAAGGCAGGCGCAAACCGGTTTTCTTCAGGATGCGGCTACTGACCAGCATCTCGTCGGCGGTGCAGGCGTCGCCCAGCAGGTAACGCAGGTGGTCGCGGTAGCTGTCGATTTCCTCGCGGCTGCGCCCGTGCACCATGGCGAACAGGTTGTAGCGCCAGGCGGTGCGTCGCGGGCGGCGGTAGCAATGGCTGACGAAGGGCTGCGCACCGATCAGCGCGCCGAGGCGCGGCATGTCGGCGTCGCGCACGTCCCACACGGTCATGCCGTTGAAGCGATAACCCAGGCGATAGTGGTTGGGCACCGCGGCGATGCGGCGGATCGCGCCTTCGGCCTGCAAGCGCTTGAGCAGGTCCAGGGTCGATTCGACACTCAGGCCCAGTTGCTCGCCCAGCCACGTCCAGGGGTCTTCGATCAGGGGCAGGCCAGCCTGGGTCAGTTCTATCAGGCGCTGGGCATGCTCTTGAGGAGCGGTGTCTTCAGACCGGGAAATACAAACCGACATGGTAAGTCTCCTCCTTGGGCAGATTGAGCAATGGCAGGCCGGTCAGGTCCTGGATGTGCTGCAAGGTGTCGTTCAGGCGCTGCTCGGTGGCGCAGCCGAGGACGAACCACATGTTCCACTCGTGTTCGCGGCGGTAGTTGTGCGCCACTTCCGGCAGGGCATGCAGTTGCGCGGCCACGGTGTCGAAACGCTCTTCCGGCACCGCCAGCGCCGCCAGGGTGAAGGCGCCGCCCAGTCGCTCGATGTCGAACATCGGGCCGAAGCGGGTGAGCACGCCGTCCTCGAGCAACAGGTGCAGGCGATCGAGCAATTCGGTGTCGCTGCTGCCCAGCTCGGCGGCCAGTACTTTCCACGGGTGGCGTACCAGGGGCAGGCCCAGTTGCAGGCGATTGATCAACCGACGGTCGAGGTCATCCATGGGCGTGGGCTCCGGTGGCAGAAGGTGCAAAGCGCCCGCCGCATTGTTTGTAGGCACGGGTGCTGAACAGCAGTTGGTGGGGCAGGTCGCTGAGCAGGTGCTCGGCCAGCAGCGCCTCGATGTGCGCCTCGACCCGGTCGCGCTGGCGCCCGTGGACCATGCAGAACAGGTTGTAGCGCCACTGCGGCAAGCGCCGCGGGCGTTGGTAGCAGAGGCTGACATCGGGGGCCTGGCCCAAGCGTTTGCCGACTTCGTCGACCAAGGCGTCGGGCACATCGAGCACCAGCATGGCGTTGGCGGTGAAGCCCAGGGCGCGATGGTTGAGCACCAGGCCGATCCGGCGGAATAACCCCTGTGCCTGCCATTCCTGCATTTGCCCGAGCACCTGCTGTTCGTCGGCGTCGATGCGTTCGGCCAGTGCTTGATAGGGCCGCGCAACCTGCGGCAAACCGCCTTCCAGGTGACGGCGCAGGGCCGTGGCCTGGCGCGGGTTCAGACCCTTTTGCATGGGCTGTCTCCCAGGGCGAAACCCAAGTCGATGCGGTAAGCGGTGAGCATCGGCAGGTCCAACGGGGTGAGGCCGGTGTCGTGCTCGAGCTCTTCGAGTACCCGCTCGATGTGCTGGCGGTTCGGACCGGTCAGCACGAACCACAGGTTGTAGTGATGTTCGCGGGCATAGTTGTGATTGACCTCGGGGTACTGGCTGACGCGTTCGGCGACCTGGTGCAGGCGTTCGGCCGGAACGGCGAGGGCGGCCAGGGTGCTGGCGCCGGCGCGGCTATGCTCGAACACCGGGCCGATGCGCGACAGGGCGCCGGCCAGTTCCAGGCGTTGCAGGCACTGCATCACCTGCGCTTCGGTGCAGCCCAGCACCTGGGCCATTTCCCGGTAGGGTTCGGCGCACAGCGGCATGCCGTGCTGGTAGCGGTCGATCAATTGGCGGCTGAGCAGGTCGAGGTCCATTTCAATAACCCATTTTTTGTGCGCGGCTGCTGAAGAAAATCCCGCTCGGCGCGGCGGCGGGCAGCTCGCTGACTGGCTTGAGGGTGTAGGGGTCCCAGACCTGCACCTGGTCTCCATCGCGCAGCGACAGCCATAGCTGGTCGCCGCGGGAGGTGAATTCCATGTGCAGCACCGCCGGTCCCGGTTGCAGGTCGGCGACCACGGCGTGGGTTTCGGTGTCGATGACCTGGACCTTGTCGTTGTCCGGGTAGGCGAAGTTGACCCACAGCTGGCGACCGTCCGGGCGCGAGGTGACGAACACCGGTTGCCCGGCCACGGGGATGGCGGCGGTCTGTTGCCAGGTGCGCGCATCCATCACCAGCACCTGGTGGCGACCCACTGCCGGCACGAACGCCTGGTTGTCGGCCACGGCCCAGCCTTCCAGGTGGGGCATCTTGTACACCGGGAGTTTTTCCTGGCCGCGCCCGTAGTCGCCGAGCACGCGTTTGACCCCGCGCTCGGGGTGCCAGAGGTCAAGCTGGGCCATGCCGTCCTCACCGAACAGGCCGGCCATGTAATAGCGCCCGTCAGGAGTGATCAGTGCGTCGTAGGGTTGCTGGCCGATGCCGGTGTAGCGGCTGATCTTCGGCGTGGTGCCCTGGCTGAAATCGGCGATCCAGATCTCGCCGGTGTCGAACAGGCTGTAGACGAACCGCTGGCCGGGGGCATCCACCAGGCCGACGGTGCGCGAGCGCTTGCTGCCGTCGGCCAGTGGCGTGGCGGGGATGTCGGCGACCTGTTCGAGGGTTCGCGCATCGAACACCTTGACCCCGCCCGGCACGTAGTTGGACACGGCGATGAGCTTGCCGTCCTGGCTGATGGCGCCGCCGATGGCGTTGCCGCCCTGGATCACCCGCCGCTCGATGCGTTGGGTCAACAGGTCGATCTTGCTCAGGCCGCCATCGCGGCCGAACACGTAGGCGTAGCGCTGGTCGCGCGAGTACACCACCGAGGCATGGGACAGGTCGCCCAGGCCTTCGATGCGGGCCAGGGCGCTGTGGGTGTCGCTTTCGATGATCTGCACGCTGCCGGTGGCGCGTTCGACCACGACCCCCAGGTCACCGGTGCCACGCAGCGGTGGTTGGGCACAACCGGACAGCAGCAGGCTGGCAGCCGCCGTCAGCAGGAAGGTACGGATCATGGTGCGGGGTATCCCTTGAGTAGAAAATCGACCAGCCAACTGATGTCATCAGGGCCGAGCAGCGGGGCCCAGCCGGGCATGGCGGTGCCCGGCCGGCCGTGGGTGACGGTGGCAATCAGGCTGTCCCTGGATTTGCCGGCCAGGGCTGCGCGTGTCAGCTCCGGGCCCAGCCCGCCGGTCATGTGCAGGCCATGGCAGGCGCCGCAATCCTGGACCAGCAGGTGTTCGAGTTTGGCCTGGCGCGGGGCGTCAGGCGTGGCAACCGCGGTTGCGCAAAAGAGGAGGAGGGCCGCCAGGACGACGGTGTGTCGGTAGATACTCATGACGCCCTCCTTGTGGGTTATTTGAGGCTCAGTACCCAATTCGCCAGGGTCTTGGCTTCTTCATCGGTGACCGGGTTCGGCGGCATTGGCATAGCGCCCCAGTTACCCTGCGTACCATTCTTGATGTGCTTGGCCAGGGTGTCTGCGGCGCCGGCGACACCGGCGTTTTTCGCGGCGACTTCCTTGAGCGCAGGTCCCACCAGCTTGGCGTCGATCGAGTGACAGGCTGCGCAAGGTTTGGCCTTGAACAGGGTCGGTCCGTCATCGGCCATGACCGGTTGCACGCTCAACGCGGCGGTCAGGGCGAACAGTGAAAGCAATGTATTTTTCATGGTGTTTCCTTGTATTGATGAAGCTCAATAGATGTCGTGTTGGGTGTTGTAAACGTTGAATTTGCCGGTCGGTGTGATCAGGCGCTTGTCCTTGATCACTGACTTGAGCTTCAGCGTTTTGTCGTCGATCACGACCAGTGCGGACTCGTCCGACTGACCACTCCACACGGAGAACCAGACCTCGTCGCCCGCCTTGTTGTATTCCGGTTGCACGACGCGCATGGCGCCTTCCTTGATGCCTGCGTATTCGGCGATAGGCAGCACGGTGTAGCCGGCGTCGAGCTTGTCGATGTTGAACACGGCCACGGACTGGCTGATCTTGGCGTCCGGGTTGAGGGTGGTGTCGACATACAGGTGACGGGAGTTGGGGTGGGTCTTGATGAACAGCGAACCACCGCCCTGGCCCTTGATCGAGGCCACTTGTTTCCAGGCGTATTGCGGGTGTTTGACAGGGTCGGTACCGATCAGCGAAATGCCTTCGTCACCCAGGTGGCTGGTGGCCCAGACCGGTCCGTAAGTCGGATGAGTGAAGTTGGCGCCACGGCCCGGGTGCGGAATCTTGCCCACGTCCACCAGGGAGGTCAGCTTGCGATCCTTGGAGTCGATCACCGCGACCTTGTTGGAGTTGTTCGCCGCCGTCATGAAGTAGCGGTGCGAGCTGTCCCAGCCGCCGTCATGCAGGAACGGGGCGGCGTCGATGTAGGTGATGCTGAGGTTCTTGATGTCTTCGTAGTTGACCAGCATGACCTTGCCGGTTTCCTTGACGTTGACGATGAACTCGGGCCATTCGTGGGAAGCGATGATCGCCGCGACACGCGGTTCCGGGTGGTATTCCTGCTTGTCGACGGTCATGCCGCGGGTGGAGACGATCTGTTTCGGCTCCAGGGTTTCACCGTCCATGATGGTGAACTGTGGCGGCCAGTAGGAACCGGCGATGGTGTACTTGTCCTCGTAGCCCTTGAACTTGGAGGTCTCCACCGAGCGCGCTTCGATACCGACTTTCACTTCGGCAACCT